>CAZZYJ010000127.1:3797-8171 GCA_964658215.1 uncultured Steroidobacteraceae bacterium
TGACCTGCGGCGGCTGCGTCGTGCTGTTGAAATTGTCGACGTACACGCGCGCGTCCGCGGACATCGTGACGCCGTGCAGCCCCGCCTCGCGCGTGACGCGCTCGACGTGGGCGGGGTCCGCGGTGTCGAGGGAGGTGCGGTACAGGTGGCGTTCGGTGGGACTCTTTTCGGTGGCGGTGAAGTAGACCAGCCGATGCTTCTCGTCGATGGCCTTGATGGCGCGCGCCCGGGAATCATCGACGTTCCAGGGACCCGCGGTGAGCCGCCGCACGAGACCGCCGGCGTAGTCGTACAGATACAGGTGTTCGAAGCCGTCGCGCGCCGACGCCCAGACGAACTCGTGCGAGTGCGTCAGGAAGGACAGCTCGTCGTGCAGTTCGATCCAGGTGTCGCTGGTCTCGGTGAGCACGATCCGGCTCGGCCCGCCGTCGAGGTCGGCGAACATGAGATCCAGGCGGCGCTGATCGCGGCTCTCGCGCTGCACGGCGAGCGTCCTGCCGTCGGGCAGCCAGTTGACGCGGGCGAGATAGATGTCGGGGTCCGCGCCGAGATCGAGGGTACGGACCGCGCCGCTGCCCACGTCGACGACGTGCAGGCTCACGCGGACGTTGGGGCCGCCCGCGGCGGGGTAGCGCTGCGCGAAGGTCGAGACGTTGTCGGCGGCGATCTCGAAGCGTTGCGTCACCGGCACGGGGCTCTCGTCGACGCGCACGAAGGCGATGTGCCGGCCGTCGGGCGCCCACCAGTACCCCGTGGCGCGGTCCATCTCTTCCTGGGCGACGAACTCGGCCATGCCGTTCTTGATCGCGCCGCCGCCGTCGCGGGTCAACGGTTTCTCGGTGTGCCGCTGCAGGTCGTAGACGAAGAGGTTCTGCTCGCGCACGTAGGCGACCCGGTCGCCGGCGGGCGAGACGGTGGCGTCGGTCGCGAACGCAGTGGAGGGGGCGATCTGGGTCACGGCGTCGCCGGCAGGCTTGGCGAGATCGTAGTAGAAGAGATTGCCCGCGGAGGGGAACAGCAGCGCCCGGCCCGACGGCGCGAACGAGTATTCGAGGATGCCGGACAGCGCGGCCGTGCGTTGCCGCTCGCGCCGTGCACGCTCCTCGTCCGACAGCGGCCCTTGCGCGCCGGCCAGGTGCTTCGAGTCCACCAGCAGCCGCGACACCTTGTCGTGAATGTTGTATTCCCACAGGTCCAGCCGGTCCTTGTCGTCGGCCTTGCCCTGCAGATACGTGACGCGGGTGCCGTCGGGCGAGAGCTTCACGCCCTGCAGGGTGGGTCCGGCGAGCGCCGGTGCGTCGAACAGGCGGTCGATGGTGAGCTCGGCGGCGTGGACGCGGGCCATGCAGATCACGCAGGCGACGAGAAGGTGCGGGAGGCGCAGGTGGGGCATGCGGATTCCATGGCTCGGGTTCGGGGTGGCGGTCGCAAGGGTTACGTGCGCGTCAGACGATAGGCGACTTCGTGAAGTTGCGTCACGCCGCGGGCTCGCATACGCGGCTCGGCGGACAGCACGTCCTCGCGCGCGAGTTCTTCGATGCGGTGGTGGCCTGCGTACAGGCGGTGCACTTCCGCGGCGGGGACCGCGAAGGGCGGTCCCGCGCGCTCGGCCTGCGGGTATTCGAGCGTGATCAGCAGGGTCTGTGTGCCGGGTGCGGTCAGGGCCGTCAGGTGCCGCACGTAGCCGGGCCGCGCGGCGGGCCCCAGGGCAATGAGCGCGGCACGGTCGTAGACGGCGGCGACGGCGCCCAGGCGCGTGCCCGACAGCGCGAAGAAATCGCCGCACAGCAGCTCGAAGCCGGGCGCCGTGTAGCACTCGAAGGGCGGTTCGAGCCGGCGCCGCGCCGGAATGCCGTTCTCGAGACAGAAGGCCTGCACCGCGAGGGCGGAGAGTTCGACGCCGACGACGGGGTGGCCGCGCTCGTGCAGCCAGTTGAGATCGATGCTCTTGCCGCAGAGCGGCGCGAAGACGGGCGCGGTGCGCGGCAGGTCGAAGGCGGGCCAATGCCGCACCAGCAGGGCGGTGGCCTCGGCGCGGTTGAAGGCGATCTGGTTCTTCCGCCAGAGGGCCTCCCAGTAGTCAGGCTGCACGGGCGGGGCTAGTCGCGCGCCGGGCCGGGCTCGAACTCTTCGCCGTCCGACACCGACTCGTCGGGGATCTTGTGCTGCTCGGTGAGCCAGGCGCCGAGGTCAATGAGCCGGCAGCGGTCGCTGCAGAAGGGCCGGTACGGCGACTCGGCGGACCAGGTCACCGGCCGTTTGCACGTCGGGCATTTCACGGTGGCCATCGCCCGGGCGACTCAGGCGCAACAGGTCAGCACGAAGGGCACGTCCTGATCGACGTGACTGGGCCGACCCGTGATGTCCGTCCACTTCAGGAAACGAATGGTGCAGCGATGCCCGCTGCCGCTGATCTCGGGAAACAGATCGGTGTGCAGCGGCATGGTGACGCGCACCAGCTGGCAGGGGTTCTCCCGGTCGAACTGCAGCTGGAAGATACCGCCGAGCGCCGTCTCGGATTTGCGCTTGGCGTTCTGGCGCGTGATCCACAGGAGCTCCGCGATGCTGTCGCAGAGCGGACGGATGAGCGCCAGCCACGAATTGAACTCGGCGGCGCGGACCTCCGGGGCCCGATTGAGCCAGAACGAATAATCCGGCAGGTCGAAATCGCAGGTGCCGCCGGGGATGGCGCTGCGGTGCTTGATGGCGCTCAGGAATTCCGAATCGCGCAGGGGCCCCATGAAGTTGCCGCCGACGGTGGCGAGGTCCTCGCGCATCTTGACCAGGTTGGTCATCAGGGATTTGAGGCGCGTGTGATCGACGCCGGTCTTCGACTGGTAATCCTTGAGCACGTTGACGTGGCGCTCGAGCTCCTTGAGCACGTCGCTGCGCGAATCGCCGCGGGCGGTGATGGCGAGGATTTCCAGCAGGCTGCTGACCGCAGCCCGCGTACTCCACGGATTCGGGAAATCCCCGTGGTAGGAGGCCTGCGTATACAGGAACTCCAGGCGCAGGAAGGTGCGCATGCGCTCGTTCAGCGGCTGCTCGTAGATCACGGGGGCCGTTTCCGGCATCGCGTCGGGACGTGGATCTGGAATGGAGTTCATCACCCTATTCTGCGGCAAGGCCGGGCCCAGGGTAAACCTTGGATTTGAGTTAGGGCCTAAATCGACGCGGACCGCGCCAGCGCGAGCGCCCGGTAGCGCTCGTGCAGGGCGTCCACGGCCGTGCGCAACTCGTCCACCGTGCCGGCGTTGACCAGCACGTCGTCGGCCGCGGCCAGGCGCGCGGCCCGCGTGGCCTGCGCGGACAGGATGGCCTGGGCTTCGGTGCGCGAACTCGCGTCGCGCGCCATCACGCGCTCGAGCTGCAGCGCTTCCTCGACGTCGACCAGCAGGACGCGGTCCACGCGGCCGGGTTCGCGCGGGCCCTCGACGAGCAGGGGAATGGCGAGGACGACATAGTCGCCGACGGCCGCGGCGGCGCGGCGCTCCATGTCCTCGCGGATGAGGGGGTGCAGCAGGCGCTCCAGGTCGCGGCGCAGGCCGGCATCGGCGAAGACGAGCGTGCGCAGCGCGCGGCGGTCGAGTTCACCGCCGGGCGCGAGCACCCCGGCGCCGAAGCGGTCGACCACGGCGGCGAGCCCCGGTTGGCCCGGCGCCACGACCGCGCGGGACGACTCGTCGGCGTCCACCACCGGCACGCCGAGCTCACGAAACCGCTGCGCCACCGTGCTCTTGCCGCTGGCGATGCCGCCGGTGAGCCCGATGCGCAGGCGCCGCGTCATGGCTCAGTGTCGCAGGCCCGACACACGTAGATAGGCACTCACCAGCGAGTCGCCGTACAGCAGGGCGAGCCAGCCAGCGGCGGCGAGATAGGGACCGAACGGCAGGGGCGCGGCGCGGTCGCGGCCGCGCAGGGCGATCAGCGCGATGCCCACCACCGCGCCGGTGGCCGCGGACAAGAGAATGATCAGCGGCAGCAGCTGCCAGCCGAGCCAGGCGCCGAGCGCCGCGAACAGTTTGAAGTCACCGTAGCCCATGCCTTCCTTGCCCGTGATCAGTCGAAACGCGTGGAACACCAGCCACAGGCTCAGGTAGCCGGCCGTCGCGCCGATGATGGCGTCTGTCGGCGCCACCGGCAATGCCACGCCCAGGGCCGGCCCCACGACCACCGCCGCCAGCAGTCCGGCCCAGAGCAGCGGCAGGGTGAGCGTGTCGGGGAGCAGCTGATGCTCGAGGTCGATGCCGGTCAGCGCGATCAGCACCCAGGTCACGAGCAGCGCGCAGGCGGCGGGCGCACCGAAGCCGAAATGATGCGCCACCCACGCCGACAGCACGCCGGTGGCGAGTTCGACGAGGGGGTAGCGGGGGG
>CAZZYJ010000127.1:8181-9470 GCA_964658215.1 uncultured Steroidobacteraceae bacterium
AACGGCCCTTGAGCAGCAGCCAGCTCAGGAGCGGGATGTTGTGCCAGGGCTTGATGGGCGCGTGGCAGGCGGGGCAGGCGGAGGGGGGGGAGCTGAGGGTGAGGGGCGGTGGCGATGCGGGTGCTGGCGCCGGGATGGCGGCCGAGGTCGTGGTTGAGGCGGCCTCGGTTGTGGGCAGCAGTTCGGCCGCCTGCGCGCGCCAGTCCCGCTCCAACATCAGCGGCAGGCGGTAGATCACCACGTTGAGAAAGCTGCCGACGAGCAGGCCGAGCACGAACACCGTGCCCACCCACAGCGCGAGGTGCCCGGAATACACAAGCCCCAAATCGCTCAGCATGAATGCAACGAGCGGTTCACCGTGTCGATTCAGACCACCGAGCCGAGTTTGAAGATGGGCAAGTACATCGCGATCACCATGCCGCCGACCAGGACGCCGAGTATCGCCATGATGACCGGTTCCATCAAGGCCGACATGCCGTCCACCGCGTTGTCGACCTCCGATTCGTAGAATTCGGCCACCTTGCCGGCCATGGTGTCCAGCGAGCCCGACTCTTCGCCCACCGCGATCATCTGGATGACCATGTTGGGAAACAGGCCGGTGTTCTCCATGGCGCGCTGCAGGCGCTGGCCGGTGGCGACCTCGTCCTTGATGCGCAGGGTGGCTTCCTCGTAGACGATGTTGCCCGTGGCGCCGGCCACCGAGCCCATGGCCTCGACCAGCGGCACGCCGGCGGTGAACATGGTGGCCAGGGTGCGCGTAAAGCGAGCGATGGCGGCCTTGACCAGGATGGGGCCGATGATGGGAAACTTCAGCAGCATGCGATCGAGAAAGCGACGCATGTTGCGCGAACGTTTCTTGAAGTAGAGAAATGTGTAGACGGCGGCCACGATCATTATCAGGAGCATCCAGCCGACGTGCTGAACCCAGTGCGAAAGATTGACCACCATCTGGGTGAAGGCAGGGAGATCGGCGCCGAAGCCCTTGAACAAGGACTCGAACTGCGGGATCACAAAGATCAGCAATATCGCGCTGACGATGAGGGCGACGCCCAGCACGGCAGTAGGATACATCAGCGCCTTCTTGATCTTCTTCTTCAGCGCTTCGGTTTTTTCTTTATAGGTGGCGATTTTATCCAGCAGGGATTCGAGCGCGCCAGCCTGTTCGCCGGCCTCGACCAGGTTCACGAACAGATCGTCGAAGTACAGGGGGAATTTTCCCAGGGACTCCGCCAGGGTGCTGCCGCCTTCGATGTTGGCCTTGATGTCGAGAATGAGTTTCTGCATGGACG
>CAZZYJ010000128.1:0-9446 GCA_964658215.1 uncultured Steroidobacteraceae bacterium
GACACCGCCTCACGTTGCGTCAGCGTTGGACCGTTTCGCGATGCGGGCGAGGTGAGCCATGCCCTGGCCGCGCTGCGCGGCCGAGGTTATGCCCCCCGGCAACGTGCCGTGGCGAGCGACGTCCCGGCGGGGGTGTGGATCTATCTGCCCATTCCCACGGGCGGCACCGGTGCGCAGTTACTGGCCGACTTGAAGGCCGCCGGGGTGAAGGATGCGCTGGAGATGCCGGGTCCGCAGCGAGTCCCGGTTATCTCGCTCGGCTTGTACGACGAGGCCGGTCGCGGGCAGCTGCGTGTCGCGCAGCTGCAGAAGCTCGGCTTCACGGCGAGCGTTGCGGAGCGCCGGCATCCGGGAAACTCGTTATGGGCAGACGTCGATCTCAAGCCGGGAGAAAATACCTTGACCACCACCGATCTGCAGCAGGCCGGCCGCATCTCACGTCTGGAAGTGCGTGATTGTGCGGGCCGCGCAGGTGTGTCGTGACGGACCGTCGCACCGGCTACAAATTCCTGCGCGCCGCCGGCGCGGTCGTGGGGTACGGCTGCCTCACCGCATTTACGTATCTGGTCTGCCTGCAGCTGTACCGTTGGTTTCGGGAGGGAGAATGGACGCACGTGGGCACGAGCGATGCGTTGCGCGTCAGCCTGGCGCGCTGTTGCGTGCGAGAGGGCGATACCGGGCGGCTGGCCGCCCTGCAGCATTGGCTCGACACGCCGCTCGATTGGCTGGGGCTGCACCGCGCAATGGAAGTCGTGCCGGCGTCGCTGGTGTTGTTCCTGCTGGCCGTGGCGGGCAACTGCCTGGCGCTCTACTGCCACGACCGACTGTACGAGACCGAAGAGGGAGTGTCGTGACCGGCCGCGGCCGGCAATGTGACGTAGGCGTTTTCTGACGCGGAGTCAGCGAACCACGCGACAGACCCGAAATACGGCAGCCTCGATACTGTAGGAATCGCGCGGAGCTGGACCTTGGCAGGTCGTCCGCCCGATCACCCGTTGAATTACTTCGCTCGGAGAATCCATGCGTGTTGTACCGGCCCCGACGCGCTCGCGGGCCTGTTTGTGCAGGCTTGTGGCCACGGTTTTCGGGGTGGGCGTGTGCTGCGGTGCCGTAGCTCTGCAACTGCCCGCCATCGGCGACGGCGCCAACGTCGAGCATCACCCCGGAAAAATGGTCTGGGCCGATCTGGTGACGCCCGACCTGGCGGTGGCCGAGCGGTTCTACGGCGCGTTGTTCGGGTGGACGTTCAAGGACGTACCCACCCCGCACGCCGATTATGCCGTGGCCATGGCCGACGAGCGCCCCATCGGCGGTTTGCTGCAGCGGGCGGTGCCGCCGGGCGAACGACGTCAGTCTGCCTGGCTCACATTCATCGCGGTTCGCGATGTGGATGCGGCGCGTCGCAATGCGCTCAAACACGGCGCCAAGACGGTATCGGAGCCCAAGAGCTATGCGGGCCGCGGCCGGCAGGCGGTATTCAGCGATCCGGAAGGGGCGGTGTTCGCGGTGGTCGCGGCACAAGGCGGCGATACCGCCGATTATCTCGCCGCGCCGGGCGAGTGGATCTGGAGCGCCCTGCTCGCGAACGATCCGGAGCACAGTGCGGCCTTCTACCAGACGTTGTTCGGCTACGAAGTATTCGACGTGCCGAGCGAGGACGGTGTCGCCCATTTGATTTTCTCCACCGACGACTATGCACGGGCCAGCGCGAACTCGCTTCCCGGCGGTGCGGCCCGTCGTCATCCGCATTGGCTCAACTTCGTTCGCGTGGCCGATACCGCCGCAGCGGTCAGGCAGGCGGAGGCGCTCGGCGGACGGGTGTTGGTGCCGCCTCACGAGGATCGGCACGGTGGCCGGTCGGCGGTGATCGCCGATCCGGCCGGCGCGCCCGTCGGTGTGATGGAGTGGCCCGAGTCCGAAACGAAGACGGAGCCCCGATGAAACGGGGCTACCGCCGATATCGCGCCGGGTTGTGGGCCTTCGCGTTGTGCGCCGCCGCCGCGTGTACCGTCACCGGCGTGGGGGTGGGCTACGAGGGTGACTATGGCGGCGGCTTCTACGAACCCTATGGCTACGAGTACGGCGGCTGGGGTCCGGGCTACAGTGTGGGACCTCCGCGTTTCGGAGATCGCCGTCCCCCCGGGTTCGCCGGTGCGGGCCGCGGTGGTCCCGGCCCGCAGGGCGGCCGTCCGTTCCGTGCCGCATTCCCGTCGCGCCCCATGCCCGGAATTCCCGGGCGTCCCCGCGGCCGTTGATCCGCGTCGCCCGTTCGCATCGCCGGCGCGCTGACGAACCATTGCGACGGGCGGCTGTCCACCGAGTTTGAGCAGGTCTTTTCTCCTATGACAGACAATGCAGCGGTCGCGGGCCCGGCCGGTGGCGTCGGGCGAAGGTGGCTGGTGGTGGGCGCGTTGATCGTCGCGCTGGTGGGCGGGGGTTTCTTGATCCATGAATTCGGCAAGCCCGCGCCGAAAGCCACGGCTTCCACCGCCGTGCCGGTGTCCACCGCCCAGGTGACGTTGGGCAGCATCGACGTGTTCCTCGATGCGCTCGGCACGGTGACGCCGGTGTACACCGTCACCCTGGCGAGCCGCGTTGCCGGGGAGCTCACCGAGATCCATTACAAGGAAGGCCAGCTCGTCAAGAAGAACGACCTGATGGCCGTGATCGATCCGCGCCCCTACCGGGCCGCACTGGTCCAGGCGCAGGGACAGCTCGAACGCGATCAGGCATCGCTCAAGAACGCACGGCTCGACCTTACCCGGTATGAGAATTCATTCAAGGAACGGGCCATCTCGCAGCAGCAGCTGGCCACCCAGCAAGCCCTGGTCGAACAGGATCAGGGGACCGTGAAGATCGATGAGGGAAACCTCGCCGCCTCGCAGGTCAATGTCGATTACACCCGCATCGTCTCGCCGATCGACGGCCGGGTCGGCCTGCGCACGGTCGATCCCGGCAACATCGTGCCGGCCAACGGCACCACCGGGCTGCTGACCATCGCGCAGCTGCAACCCATCACCGTGATATTCACCGTCGCGGAGGACGACCTGGGCGACGTCACCCAGCAGCTGGCCACGGGCCGCAAGATGGCGGTGCAGGCGCTGGATCGCGCCAAGACGCACAAGCTGGCCGACGGCATGCTCATCACCGTGGACAACCAGGTCAGCACCGCGACCGGCACGGTGCGCGCGCGGGCGCAATTTGCCAACACGCACTACGAGCTCTTCCCCAATCAATTCGTGAATGCGCGCCTGCTGGTCCGCACGCTGACCCAGGTGCCGCTGGCGCCGCAGGCCGCCATCCAGCGCGACAACGATACGGCGTTCGTCTACGTGCTGCAGCCGGACGGCATGGTCAAGGCCGTGGACATCAAGATCCTGGCCACCGAGGGCGGCACGTCGGCGGTGAGCGGTATCAAGCCGGGCGAGCAGATCGTCACCGACGGGTTCGACAAGCTCCAGTCGGGCACCAAGGTGGCGGTCCGTGCGCCGTCCCAGAACAGCGACACCGCCACGGCGGACGCCGACGGCAATGCCGATGCGGGCAGCACCAGGATGGACGCCGTCGCGAACGGCGACGCGAGACAGAACGAATGAACCCGTCGCGGCCGTTCATCCTACGGCCCATCGCGACTTCGCTGCTGATGGCGGCGGTGCTGCTGATCGGCATCATCGGCTATCGGCAGCTGCCCATCGCGGCGCTGCCCGAGGTGGACTATCCCACCATGCAGGTGATGACGTTCTATCCGGGCGCGAGCGCCCAGGTGGTGTCCTCCGCCATCACGGCACCGCTCGAGCGCCAGCTGGGCGAGGTGCCGGGCTTGAGCCAGATGCTGTCCTCGAGCTCCGAAGGCGCGTCCGTCATCACGCTGCAGTTCAATCTGAGTCTGAACATAGACATCGCCGAGCAGGACGTGCAGGAGGCGATCAACGCGGCGCAGAACTACCTGCCCGCGGCACTGCCGATGCCGCCGGTGTACAGCAAGGTGAATCCGGCCGACGCGCCCATCATCACCCTGGCGCTCACCTCGAACTCCATCCCGTTGTCCCAAGTCGAGGACTTCACCGACACGCGTCTCGCACAGAAGATCTCGCAGCTCTCCGGGGTCGGCGCGGTGACCATCAGCGGCGGCCAGAAACCGGCGGTGCGCGTGCAGGTGAATCCCACGCAGCTGGCCTCGTATGGGCTGAACATGGAGGATGTGCGCACGGCATTGACCGCAGCCAGCCTGGACACGGCCAAGGGCAGCTTCGACGGGCCCGCGCAGAGTTTCCAGATCGGCGCGAACGACCAGATCACCAGCAGCGCGGATTACCGCAAACTCGTGCTGACGTACAAGAACGGCGCTCCCATCATGCTGACCGACGTCGCCAAGGTGGTGGACGGCGTCGAGAATACCGACCAGTCGGCCTGGATGAACAAGGTTCCGGCGGTGATCGTGAACATCCAGCGGCAGCCGGGTGCGAACATCATCGACGTGGTGGACAAGATCAAGGCGCTGCTGCCGCAGCTCGAAGCCACCATTCCGCCGGCCATCAAGATCGCCATTCTGACGGACCGCACCACCACGGTCCGTGCCTCGGTGGCGGACGTCGAATTCGAACTGGTGTTGTGCATCGCGCTGGTGGTGGCGGTGATCTTCGTCTTCCTGCGCACCTTCGCCGCCACCATCATCCCGAGCATCGCGGTGCCGTTGTCGCTGGTGGGAACCTTCGGCGCCATGTACGCGCTCGGCTTCAGCCTGAACAACCTGACGCTGATGGCGCTCACCATCTCGACCGGCTTCGTGGTGGACGATGCCATCGTCATGATCGAAAACATCACGCGGTACGTGGAGCTCGGCGAGCCGCCGCTCAAGGCGGCCTTGAAGGGCGCGGCACAGATCGGTTTCACCATCATGTCGCTGACCGTTTCGCTGATCGCCGTGCTGATTCCCCTGCTGTTCATGGGCGACATCACCGGGCGGCTGTTCCGCGAATTCGCCGTGACGTTGAGCGCCACCATCCTCATCTCCGCGGCGGTGTCGCTGACCCTGACGCCCATGCTGTGCGCGAAGCTGCTGAGGCACAAACCGGAGGCCGCGCAGAGCCGTTTCTACCGGGCCTCCGAGCGGGTGTTCCAGAAAATCATCGATTTCTACGGACGTACGCTCGACTGGGTACTCGAACACCGCACGCTCACGCTGCTGGTGGCGGTGGCCACCCTGGTGGTGACGATTCTGCTCTACGTGGTCGTGCCGAAGGGGTTCTTCCCGGTGCAGGATACGGGCGAGATCCAGGCGGTCACCGAGGCTGCGCAAAGCGTGTCGTTCGCAAAGATGGCGGCGGGGCAGCAGCGGCTGGCCGCGCAGATCCTCAAGAATCCGGCGGTGGAGAATCTCTCGTCCTTCATCGGCGTCGACGGCACCAACACCACGCTGAACAGCGGCCGCATCCAGATCAATCTCAAACCGCTGAACGAGCGCGAATCGGCCACCGAAGTCATCCGCGAGCTGCAGGCATCGGTCAGGAACATCGAAGGCATGAGCCTGTACATGCAGCCGGTGCAGGACATTTCGGTCGAGGACATCGTGAGCCGGACGCAGTATCAATACAGCATGCAGGACCCGAGCGCGGCGGAGCTCGCGACCTATTCGGCGAGCTTCATCGGACGCTTGAAGCAGCTTCCCGAGCTCGTCGACGTCGCCAGCGATCAGCAGAACGACGGCCGCCAGGCTGCGCTGACCCTCGACCGGGCGACGGCGTCGCGGCTCGGCCTGACGGTGCAGAACATCGACGACGCGCTGTACGACGGCTTCGGCCAGCGGCAGGTCTCGACCCTGTTCACGCAGTCGAACCAGTATCACGTGATACTCGAGGTCGAGCCGCAGTTCCGCGCAAGTCCGAACGCGCTGACGGACCTCTATCTGCATGCGAACGGCGGCGCCGCCGTGCCGCTCAGCGCCATCACGCACGTGTCGGACACCAGTGCGCCCATCCTGATCAGCCACATGGGCCAGTTCCCGGCGACCACGGTTTCGT
Organism: uncultured Steroidobacteraceae bacterium; assembly: GCA_964658215.1. GTDB lineage: Bacteria > Pseudomonadota > Gammaproteobacteria > Steroidobacterales > Steroidobacteraceae > Bog-1198. The sequence goes on from CAZZYJ010000128.1 coordinate 6,021, forward strand.
TCAATCTGGCACCCGATGCCTCGCTCGGCGCGGCGGTGGCGGCGATCAAGAAGGTGGAGCAGGCGCTGCCCATGCCGCCCGCGTTGCAGGGGACGTTCCAGGGCACCGCGCTGGCGTTCCAGAGTTCGCTGAGCAACGAAGGCATCCTGGTCTTGAGCGCGCTGCTGACGGTGTACATCGTGCTCGGGGTGCTCTACGAGAGCTACATCCACCCCATCACCATTCTGTCGACGCTGCCGTCGGCGGGCGTCGGCGCGTTGCTGGCGCTGTTGATCTTCGGTTACGAGCTCACCGTGGTCGCGATAATCGGCATCGTGCTGCTGATCGGCATCGTGCAGAAGAACGCCATCATGATGATCGACTTCGCGCTGGAGGCGCAGCGCAAGGAGAACAAATCCCCCTTCGAGGCCATCCATGAGGCGTGTCTCCTCAGGTTTCGCCCCATTCTCATGACCACCATGGCGGCCCTGCTGGGCGCGATGCCCCTGGCCTTCGGTCACGGCGTGGGCTCGGAGCTGCGCCGCCCGCTCGGCATCACCATCGTCGGCGGCTTGATCTTCAGTCAGTTGCTGACCTTGTACACGACCCCGGTGATCTATCTGTTCTTCGACGACCTCGCCGCAAAACTCGCCCGGCGGCGCGGCCGCGACGAACCGCCGTCCCCGGCCGCACTGCGCCCGTCATGAATTTTTCGGCGCCCTTCATAAGACGTCCCATCGCGACCACGTTGTTGACGGCCGCGATCGTCCTCGCCGGCATCGCGGGATATCGGGAACTGCCGGTGTCGCCCCTGCCGCAGGTGGACTTTCCGACGGTCTCGGTCCAGGCGTCGCTGCCCGGCGCAAGCCCGGAAATCATGGCATCCTCGGTGGCGACCCCCCTGGAGAGGGAGTTCGGACGCATCGCCGGCGTGACCGAGATGACGGCGCAGAGCACCCTCGGCCAGACCAGCGTGACGCTGCAGTTCGAACTCACGCGCAACATCGATGCGGCGGCCCGCGACGTCGAGGCGGCCATCAATGCGGCGCGCAGCTATCTGCCCGCCAACCTGCCGAACAACCCAACCTACCGCAAGGTGAACCCGGCCGACGCGCCCATCATGATCATCGCGCTGACGTCGGACAAGGTGCCGCCTTCCGGCCTGTACGATGCGGCATCGACCATCCTGCAGCAGCGCCTGTCGCAGATCGGCGGCGTGGGCCAGGTCACGGTGGGCGGCAGTTCGGCGCCGGCGGTGCGCATCAACGTGAACCCCACCCAGCTGAGCGGTTACGGACTGCCATTGGAAAGCGTGCGCACCGCCGTGGCCGCGCAGACGGTCAATGAAGCGAAGGGCACCGTGTCGAACGGCGACACCCGCTGGTCGCTGTCCGCGGACGACCAGCTGCCGAAGGCGGCGGGCTATCGGTCGCTGGTGGTGAGCTACCAGAACGGCGCGGCGGTGCACCTGAGCGACGTGGCCACCGTGCAGGATTCCGTGCAGACCGTACGGTCGTTGGGCTTGTCGAACAGCAAACGGGCGGCACTGCTCATCATCTTCCGCCAGCCCGGCGCGAACATCATCACCACCGTGGACGCCATCAAGGCGACGCTGCCGCAGCTGCATGCCAGTATCGATCCGAGCATCGACATGGGCATCGCCCTCGATCAAACGCAGACCATTCGCGCCTCGGTCAAGGACATCGAACGCACGCTGGTGATCTCCGTGGTGCTGGTGGTGGCGGTGGTGTTCCTGTTCCTGCGCGATTTTCGGGCGACGTTGATACCGCTGGTGGCCGTGCCCACGTCCCTGGTCGGCACGCTGGCCGTCATGTACCTGTGCGGTTACAGCATCGACAATCTGTCCCTGATGGCGCTCACCATCTCGACCGGCTTCGTCGTGGACGATGCCATCGTCGTGCTCGAGAACATCACCCGCTACCAGGAGCAGGGCATGGACCCCGCCGCCGCGGCGGAGCGGGGTGCCGCGGAGATCGGCTCGACCGTGGTGTCGATGAGCCTGTCCCTCGTGGCGGTGTTCATACCCATCCTGCTCATGGGCGGCATCATCGGCCGTCTGTTCCGGGAGTTCGCCATCGTCCTCTCGGTCACCATCCTGGTGTCGCTGGCGGTGTCGCTGTCCACCACGCCGATGATGTGCGCGGTCCTGCTGCGCAGGGAGCGCACGCACGGCAGGCTCTACCAGGCCAGCGAGCGTCTCTTCAATTGGATACTGGGCGGTTACGAACACAGCCTGCGCTGGCTGCTCGATCGTTCGATGTTCGTGCTGCTGGTGGCGGTCGCCACCCTGGGTTTGAGCGTGTATCTGTACGTGGTGATCCCGAAGGGATTCTTTCCGCAGCAGGACACCGGCCGTTTGAACGGCAACATCGTCGCCGACCAGGCCATCTCCTTCCAGGCCATGCAGAAGAAGATCCAGGCGCTCGCCGCCATCGCACTGAAGGATCCGGCGGTGTCCCATGTGCTGGCCTTCACGGGTGGCGGCGGCGGCACCACCACGAACACCGGCCGCGTGTTCATCTCCCTGAAGCCGCTCGAGGAGCGCCACGCCACGGCCGAGCAGATCATCACCCGGCTGCGGCCGAAGCTCGCGGCGGAGCCCGGCGCCACGTTGACGCTGCAGGCCGTGCAGGACGTGAGGATCGGCGGGCGGCAGTCCAATGCCCAATATCAGTACACCCTGCAGAGCGACAGCCTGGCGACGCTCGACCACTGGGGCCCGCTGCTGCTCAAGCAGATGAAGGGCCTCCATCAGCTGACGGACGTGAACAGTGACGCGCAGAACGGCGGTCTGGCGGCCAACCTCGTCATCGACCGGCCTACGGCGGCGCGCCTCGGGATCACGCCGCAGGCCATCGACAACGTGTTGTACGACGCCTTCGGCGAGCGGGAAATCGCCACCACGTACACGCCGCTCAACCAGTACTACGTGGTGCTGAGCGTGGACCCCGAGTTCTGGCAGAACACCCTGTCCCTGCACAATGTCTACGTGGCCTCGACCACCGGCGGGATGGTGCCCCTGTCGGCGTTCACGCATTTCGACGCCGCCACGGCGCCGCTCGCGGTGAATCATTCGAGCGTTTTTCCGTCCGTGACCTTTTCGTTCAATCTCGCGCCGGGCGTGGCGCTCGGTGACGCGGTCGATCTGATCAATGCCATGGAACGCAAAGCCGGCGTTCCGTCGACGCTCACCGGGTCGTTCAGCGGCACCGCGCAGGCGTTCAATGCGTCCCTCGCCAACGAGCCCCTGCTGATCGCCGCCGCGGTGGCGGTGGTGTACGTGGTACTGGGCATCCTGTACGAGAGCTACATCCATCCCATCACCATCCTGTCGACGCTGCCGTCGGCGGGGGTCGGCGCGCTGCTCGCGCTGCTGGTGACGCACACCGAGCTCAGCATCATCGCGCTCATCGGCATCATCCTGCT
>CAZZYJ010000129.1:0-6796 GCA_964658215.1 uncultured Steroidobacteraceae bacterium
GGCGGCAATGCTCGCCCGCCCGCAGACCCGCGTTCGCCCGCCTCTGGCTATGCCGGACCGCCCGGGGATGCGCGTGTGCCGGCCAATCGAGGAGCCCCGGGTAACACCTCGCCGCCACCGCAACGCCTGAGTCCCCGCGTCGGAAGCGGCGCCGGACCTGCGCGACCGGACAACCGGCCGAATCCGGGGCAGGGTGCCGTCCCCGGATCCGGCGCGCGCGCGCAGCCTGCACGGCCCCCCTCGGCGCCTTCCGGGCCGGCACCCGGCGGCCGTGACGGCGGAGCCGGCGGTCCGAAGCCAGGCGCACCCAACGTAAAACGGCCGCCGGGCACGCCGCAGCCCTGATCTACTTCGTGAGCGGGTCGGCCGTTGCGGCGGCGGTCACCGGCCGATCACGACGCCCGAGGGGGACGGGAGGCATGGTCTCCTATGTCATCGGCGCTACATTGCTGTGGCACCCGACAAAAAGCCGAACAAGACGTTTTATAGCCGGAAACGCTCGCCAGAATTGAGGGTACTTATGGCCACCCCCGCGCTCAAATTACCCCGCACACTCGAGAAATTCGTCGCCGCCCAGGTCGAGCAGGGTGCTTGCCGCTCGCGTCAGGTAGCGATCAATGCCGTATAGCGCATCGTGTGCGTCATGCTTTTGTACCCGAGGTACTGCCGAATCGCCCGGGTGTCCGGCTGTCACTGGCCAACTTGTAACCGGCCTAGTGACTGAGCATGTGCGGAATCCAGCTTAATCCCGGTATGCATGCAGATCAGGGTAACCGCAGCGGACCGGCAGCCCCCAAAGCAGGGATCGACGAGCAATCTATATTTCGATATCATTGGAAATATGAAATCGATAGATGTCGTTGTTGGCCTGTCTGCCCTGGCTCAGGAATCACGCTTGGCGCTGTTCCGGTTGCTGGTTAAACGGGGTCCGGAAGGATTCACGCCCAGCCAGCTGGCCGACACGCTCAACGTGCCGGGACCGACACTGTCCTTTCATTTGAAGGAGCTGCAGCGCGCCGGCCTCATCAAGGCCCGCCGCGAGGGGCGATTTCTGTTCTACAGCCCGAATTTCCCCCGCATGAACGAACTGATCGGATTCTTGACCGACAACTGCTGTGTGTTGGCGGACAAAGACTGCGGCCCGGCGTGCGGTGTTCCCGTGACCGAGCCCGTCCAACCCAAAAGGAAGCGCGCATGAAGCGATTTCACCTGCACGTGAGCGTCCAAGATCTCGAGGATTCCGTCCGCTTTTATTCCACGTTGTTTGCGACTCAACCCGCCGTGCGGCAAACGGATTACGCCAAATGGATGCTGGAGGATCCACCCATCAACTTCGCGATCTCAGCGGACCGCCAACCGGTGGGGGTCAATCACCTCGGGTTTCAGCTCGACTCCGACGCCGAATTGCGCGGCATGCAAGCGCAGCTCAAGGCCGCTGACTCGAAACTGATTCAAGAGAACGAGCAGCCCTGCTGCTACGCGCGATCGGATAAATACTGGGTGACTGATCCCACCGGCATTGCGTGGGAGACCTTCCACACCTTGGGCAGCATCCCGGTGTATGGCAAAAACACGCCGGTCTTCGACCATGGATCCTCCAGCGTCCCTACCACCGAGGCGAAAAGCAACACGTGCTGCCTGCCGACGAAGGCCGAGTCAGCGGCCTGCTGCGAGCCAAAAGTCGCGGGTGAGGCCTGCTGTGCGGCCTAAGACCACCACGGCGGCCGTCGCGATCGGCGCCATGGAGGAACGCCATTGGGACCGGGTGCGGGCGATCTATCAGGCCGGCATCGATACGGGACATGCCACCTTCGCCGCATCGCCGCCGCCGAACTGGGAGGCCTGGCAGGGCGATCACCTGAACGAATTCAGCGTGGTGGCGATCGAGGGGGAGACCGTGCTCGGCTGGGCGACCTTTGGCGCCGGTCTCGGGCCGTTGCGTGAACTCAGGCGTGGCCGAAGTCAGCGTGTACGTCGATCCGGCCGCCGGCGGCCGCGGCGTGGGTACCCAGGTCCTGGCGGCACTCATCGAGCGCTCCGAAGCGTGCAACGTCTGGACCCTGCAGGCCGGCATCTTCCCGGAGAACAAAGCGAGCATCGCGCTCCACGAAGGCCTCGCCTTCGAGGTAGTCGGCACGCGACGGCGCTTGGGAAAAATGACTTTTGGTCCGCTCCAAGATCAATGGCGCGACGTGTTGCTCCTCGAGCGCCGCAGCTCCCGCGTCGGCATCGACTAACCCCACCCATTTAACTGGAATTAAAGAACATGGCCGACAAGGTCTACAACGTGTTGTTCCTGTGCACCGGCAATTCAGCGCGCAGCATTCTCGCCGAATCAATCTTAAATCGCCGCGGCAAGGAACAGTTTCGTGCCTTCAGCGCCGGCAGTCATCCGAACGGGGCGGTCAATCCGTACGCGCTGGCGCTTCTGGAAGACATGGATTTTCCGACCGAGGGGCTGCGTAGCAAGAGCTGGGATGAATTCTCGGCGCCAGGGAGCCCGCATTTCGATTTCATCGTTACCGTGTGCGACAACGCCGCCGGCGAGACCTGCCCCGTGTGGCTGGGCAAGCCTACGACCGCGCATTGGGGGATTCCTGATCCCGCGGCGGTGCAGGGCACTGACATGCAAAAAAGGCGGCCTTCGCGCACGCTTTCAAATTGATGAGTACCCGGATCAACCTCTTTTTAAGCCTGCCGTTGTCGAGCATCGATCAGCTGCGCATCAAACAGGAGATGGATTCGATCGGCAAAGCGCCACTGGACGAGACACCGTGACTGTCTTCGAACGCTATCTCACCGTCTGGGTGTTCCTGTGCATCATCGTGGGCATTGCGCTCGGCCAATTCCTGCCCGGCCTGTTTCAGGTGATCGGCGGCTTATCGATTGCCCAGGTCAACCTGCCGGTGGGTCTGCTGATCTGGGTCATGATCATTCCGATGCTGGTAAAGGTGGATTTTGGCGCCTTGGGCCAAATACGCCGCCACGTGAAGGGGATCGGCGTGACGCTGTTCGTCAATTGGCTGGTGAAGCCGTTCTCGATGGCGCTTCTTGGCTGGGTTTTCATTCGGCATCTGTTCGCGCCGTTCCTGCCGGCCGATCAGCTCGACAGCTACATCGCCGGTTTGATTTTGTTGGCCGCCGCGCCGTGTACCGCCATGGTGTTCGTGTGGAGCCGGCTCACCGATGGCGATCCTTTATTCACGCTCTCCCAAGTTGCCTTGAACGACACCATCATGGTGGTGGCCTTTGCGCCGCTGGTGGGGCTGCTCTTGGGGATCTCTGCGATCACGGTACCCTGGGGCACGCTCGTAGCCTCCGTGGTGCTTTACATCGTGATCCCGGTCGCCATAGCGCAGGCCTGGCGCCGTTACTTACTGAAAAGCGGCCCCACCACTTTCGAGGCTGCCATGCGCCGCATCGGCCCTTGGTCGATCGGCGCGCTGCTCGCGACGCTCGTGCTGCTGTTCGCCTTCCAAGGGGTGGAGATCCTGCAGCAACCGCGCGTGATCGCGCTGCTCGCGGTGCCGATCCTGATACAGGTGCTGTTTAATTCAGGCCTCGCCTACACCCTCAATCGTGCGGTGGGCGAAAGTCACAGCGTTGCGTGTCCCTCCGCACTGATCGGTGCCTCGAATTTCTTTGAACTCGCCGTTGCCGCGGCCATCAGCCTGTTCGGTTTTCATTCCGGCGCGGCGCTGGCCACGGTGGTCGGCGTTCTCATTGAGGTGCCCGTGATGCTCCTGGTCGTCAGTGTCGTGAATCGTTCCAAGGGCTGGTACGAGCACACGGGCCGTCCCCTCGCGGTGAAGTCATGACGCAGGTAACGATTTATCACAACCCGGCGTGCGGCACCTCGCGCAACACGCTCGCGCTGATTCGTAACGCCGGCGTTGAGCCGGCCGTCATCGAATATTTAAAAGCCCCGCCGGATCGCGCGACCCTGCAATCGCTTTTGAAGCAGATGAACATGACGCCACGGCAGCTGCTCCGGGAAAAGGGCACGCCCTATCCGGCATTAAAACTGGACGAGTCTCATTGGACCGACGACGAGCTCGTCGATCACATGCTCAAAAATCCGATCCTCATCAACCGGCCGATCGTCATCACGCCCTGGGGTGCGAAGCTTTGTCGACCCTCCGAAGCGGTACTCGATATTTTGCCGCTGCCGCAGCCTGGTCCCTTTGCCAAAGAGGACGGCGAACTCCTGATTGATGCGGCAGGTCAGCGCGTCCCTTGAAGTTTCCCGATCTGCCCAACGTCGATGCCGAGCTGTTCCAGCGTCCGAGCGCCGCGCAATTCGCGCCGGTGGCTACCTCGACGCACGCGCCGCGGATTTTGCTGCTGTATGGATCGTTGCGCCCGCGATCTTTTAGCCGCCTGCTGACCTTCGAGGCGCAGCGACTGCTGCAGGCCTTGGGCGCCGAGACGCGCATTTTTAATCCTGAAGGCATGCCGCTGCCGGACGGTCACCCGGAAGATCACCCCAAGGTGCAAGAGCTGCGCGATCTCGCGACCTGGTCCGAGGGGATGGTATGGACGTCCCCGGAGCGCCACGGTGCGATGACCGGCACCATGAAGGCGCAAATCGATTGGATTCCCCTCACTTTAGGCTCGGTGCGCCCGACCCAGGGCAAGACGCTTGCGGTGATGGAAGTCTCCGGCGGCTCGCAATCTTTCAACGCCGTGAATCAGCTGCGCATTCTCGGGCGCTGGATGCGCATGATCACCATCCCGAACCAGTCCTCAGTCGCCAAAGCGTTTTTGGAATTTGACGACAATGATCGGATGAAGCCGTCCGCTTTCTATGAGCGCGTGGTCGATGTGATGGAGGAGCTCGTGAAATTCACGCTCCTGACCCGCGACGTGGCGCCCTACCTCGTCGATCGCTACAGCGAGCGCAAGCGGGTCGGCCATTGCGGCGGCGGTCACCGCCCGATCACGACGCCCGAGGGGGACGCGAAGCCCAGGCACCCGGCCCCCGCGGCGATGACCACGCACGCCAGCAGGCGCGCCGCCGTCAGTTTCTCACCCAGGAACAGCCACCCCAGCACCGCTGCGAACACCACGCTCGTTTCGCGCAGCGCGGACACCGGCCCCATGGGCCCGAGCGTCATGGCGAAGACGATGATCGCGTAGGCCAGCAGCGACACGAGTCCGCCGCCGGCGGCGGTGAACGTCTCGCGGCGACCGCGGTACCAGCCGCGCCAGTTGCGCAGTACGCCGTAAACCGGCGGCATCATCAGACCCCAGAGCAGGCACATCCAGATCGTGTACCCCACGGCGCCGCCGGAGAGCCTGGCGCCCAGCCCATCCATGACGCTGTAGGCGCCGATGCAGCAGCCGGTGCCGAGCGCATAGGGCAGCGTCGAGGTGCGCAGCCCTCTGCCCTGCAGTGCCAGTGCAAGGATGCCGCCGGACACCAGCAACACCCCGAGCAGGCTCGAGCGGTTCAGCGCTTCCCCGGCGAACAACGCCGCGCCCACGGTGACCAACAGGGGCGATGACCCGCGGGCGATGGGGTAGGTCTGTCCCAAGTCGCCGCTACGATACGTGCGTACCAGAAACAGGTTGTAGCCGATGTGCAAAACGCTGGAGGTCGCAAGATAGGGCCAGCTTGCGGCGCTCGGGCGTGCGACGAAGGGGATGGTCACCGCGCAGGCGGCCGCGACGGCCACGCACATGACGGTCATCGACCACAGGCGATCGCCGCCGCCACGCAGCAGCGCGTTCCACGAGGCATGCAGTGCTGCCGCCAGAAGGACGAGTACCCATATCGTTGGCGTCATTGTGCGCAAGCTTTTCATTGACGGGCGTGAACATCAAGCAGGTCAGCCGGCGAATGTCCGATCGCGACCCTCGACAGCCGCGACCGCGACAGAATCCTAGTCGCGGAAAACCACGGTCTTCGCGCCGTTCACCAACACCCGGTCTTCGAGGTGATAGAGGACCGCACGGGCGAGCACGCGGCGTTCGATGTCGCGTCCCTTGCGGGCGAGCGTGTCCGGCGTGTCGGTATGGCTCACCGACTCGGTGTCCTGCACGATGATGGGCCCCTCGTCCAGGTCGGCGGTGACATAGTGGGCGGTGGCGCCGATCATCTTCACCCCGCGCTCGAAAGCCTGGGTGTAGGGCTTGGCGCCCTTGAAGCCGGGCAGGAAGGAATGATGGATGTTGATGCAGCGGCCGGCCAGGTACGCCGACAGGTCATCGGAGAGGATCTGCATGTAGCGGGCGAGCACGATCAACTCGGCACGCGTGTCCTCCACGATGCGCTTGATCTGGGTTTCCTGATGCGGTTTCGTCGCGGCGGTCACGGGCAGATGGTGGTAGGGGATGTCGCCGATCAGGCTCTGGTTCAACGCGTCCTTCGGATGATTCGACACGATGCCCACCACGTCCATCGGCATCTCGCCGATGCGCAGGCGGTACAGCAGGTCGCCCAGGCAGTGATCGTACCTGGAGACCAGTATCAGCACCCGCGGACGATGGGCCCGCGCCCGCACCTGCCAGGTCATGCCGTATTCGCGGCCGACCGGCCCGAATTTGTCGCGCAGGGCCGCTACCGTGATGGTGTCCCCCGGCATATCGAACTCGACCCGCATGAAAAAGCGACCGGATGCCAGATCGTCGAATTGTTGCGCCTCCAAGATATTGCCGCCGGCTTCGAACAGGCAGGCGGCCACTGCGGCGACGATTCCGGACCGGTTGTCGCAGGATAAGGTGAGGTAGTAAGAGTCTCTCAAACGCTGTTTCCGCGGCCGTGCAGGGCGGTCAGAATACCAGCGCGGGACGG
>CAZZYJ010000129.1:6896-9417 GCA_964658215.1 uncultured Steroidobacteraceae bacterium
CTCAAACGCTGTTTCCGCGGCCGTGCAGGGCGGTCAGAATACCAGCGCGGGACGGAGCGCGGCGAGACGGACACCGCGTTGCGCGCGACGGGGGGCGTTGCGCGGGTCCGGCGGCGCCGACGAATCTCAAGGCGGGAGCTTCGCGGCCTCCAGCCAAAGGCTGTCCACGGCGAAGGAGCGGTCGGCGCCAACTGCGAAGTAACTGCGCGCCTCCGCAGGCAGTTCATCCAGGACGACTTCGAGTGCGGCGATGCGCGGCGCCGAGGTCCCGATGCGCGCCACCCAGCTGTGGAAATCCATCGGCAGCTTCCAGCGCTCGGTATGCGGTGGCGAAAACCCGGCCGCGGCGAGCGCCGCACGCCATTCGGATTCCCGGTAATCGCGGACATGGGACAGGTCGCGCAGCAGCTCCACCGTCTGCAGCACGGTATCGAGGAGCGGCGATTCCGGACCGCACACGTCGATGACGATCAGCGCGCCCTGCGGGCGAAGCACGCGCGCGGCCTCAACCAACGCCCCCCGTAAGTCCAGCCAGTGATGCGCGGAATAGCGGGTCACCACCAAGTCGAAGCTCACATCCGTGAACGGCAGACGTTCGGCGGCGCCCGCCCGGGTTTCGATTTGCGTGTGGCCGCGCGCGGCGGCTTCCGCGATCACCACGTCGAGCATGGGCTGCGCCAGGTCGTAGGCGACGATCTGGCCGGCCCCGCCGCGTGCGGCGGCGAAGCTGGTATGCCCCGCTCCGCAGCCGAGATCGAGCACGCGCGCCGGCTTGAGCGCCGCCACGCGTTCGACGAGGCGATCGAGATCGGCGCCCCGAGCATGCACCGGGCTGGTGAGGTAGCGGGCGGCGGTCGAGCCGAACTGTCGGGCGGTCTGCGCGTGCTGGTCCATGCCCGGATCCTAGCGCCGCCTGGTCTGCGTTGTACTGATATTCTCGGCAACACATGGGTCTGCGATGCGTCCGAGGTTGACCCGGGAGACGACCTTAATGCAGGGTGCGGTTGATCTCGGCGACGATCGCATAGGACTGCAGCCGCGCCGAGTGGTCGAAGATCTGCGAGGTAATCATGAGTTCGTCGGGCTGAGTCCTGTCGATGAAGGCCGTCAAGGCGCGCTGCACCGTTTCCGGCGACCCGATGGCCGAACAACTCAGCACCTCGTCGAGCATGGACCGCATCGCGGGGGCCAGCGCCTGCGGGAAATCTTCGCGGGGCGGCGGCAGCTGCGTGGGCCGCCCGCTGCGCAGATTCACGAAGGCCTGCTGCATCGAGGTGGCGATGAAGCGGCCCTGCGCGTCCGAATCGGCGGCGAACACGTTGAAGCCCAGCATGACGTGCGGGCGTGCCAGCTGACGGGAGGGATGGAAGCGGCTGCGGTACATCTCGACGGCCTGCATCATCATGGCGGGCGCGAAATGCGACGCAAACGCGAACGGCAGGCCCAGGGCGGCGGCGACCTGCGCGCCGAACAGGCTGGAGCCCAGTATCCACAGGGGCACCTGGGACCCGGTGCCGGGTATGGCGAGCACCCGCTGGTCGGTGCCGGCGGGAGCAAAATAGCGTTGCAGTTCCAGCACGTCCTGGGGAAATTCGTCCGGATCCGAGGTGAGTGTGCGGCGCAGCGCACGCGCGGTGGTCTGGTCGGCGCCCGGCGCGCGGCCCAACCCCAGGTCGATACGGCCCGGAAACAGGGCCTCCAGGGTGCCGAACTGCTCGGCAATGACCAGGGGTGAGTGGTTCGGCAGCATGACGCCGCCCGCGCCGACGCGGATCGTCGAGGTCCCGGCGGCAACGTAGCCGATGGCCACCGACGTCGCCGCGCTGGCGATACCGGGCATGTTGTGATGCTCGGCCAGCCAGTAACGGTGGTAACCCAGCCGCTCGGCGTGCTGCGCCAGGCCCAGGGAGTTGCGCAGGGAGTGCCCTGCGTCGCTGCCGGCGGCGATGGGAGAGAGGTCCAGAACGGAGAAGGGAATCATGTACGTACCATGGTGGGTAAATCCCATCGTAAGATAATTTCGAGGCGGCGGGCCTGCGTCGGTTAGAATATACCCGGTGGTCGGACGCTATTTGGCGTTTCGGACATTGACAGGGGAGGCGTCCCGATCCAAAATACGCGGCTCATTTTGAGGAGGGGTACCCAAGCGGCCAACGGGGGCAGACTGTAAATCTGCTGGCTTATGCCTTCGTAGGTTCGAATCCTACCCCCTCCACCATTGATGGGTGATTGAGGGTACGAACCCGGTACGGTGCCATTGATGCGGTCGTGTAGTGTGCGGGTGTAGTTCAATGGTAGAACGTCAGCCTTCCAAGCTGATCACGTGGGTTCGATTCCCATCACCCGCTCCATGGTGGTCGGCCCACGTAGCTCAGTTGGTAGAGCACGTCCTTGGTAAGGACGAGGTCAACGGTTCGATCCCGTTCGTGGGCTCCAGTTTTCATTTGGCTTGTTAAATTTCTGAGGGGTACTTGCCGTGTCGAAGGGGAAGTTTGAGCGAACGAAGCCGCACGTGAACGTG
>CAZZYJ010000130.1:0-9383 GCA_964658215.1 uncultured Steroidobacteraceae bacterium
CCCGGGCCGGCGGGCGCACCCTTTTTCAGGCAGTACCAGCCGCCGGGTGCCTCGGGCGGTCTGCGGAGTTGCAGCGCCGCCGTCGGCATGGTCGTTGTTTCCGAATAGTTCGAGGGTGAGACGATGAAGTTAGGAAAGGCTGTGGTTGGTCTGTTGACAGGTGTCGTGGCGCTCGCGGTAGCGTGCCCGGCCGCCTGGGCGGCGAAGTCGCCCCCCGCGGCGGGTGCCGACTTCAGCGGCGTCTGGCGCCTGTCCTCCAATCCCGATGGCAGCGGTCCGTCGCCGTTCGACGCCACGATGGATCCTCGTCATCCGGATCCCCCTCTCAACGCCGAGTGGAAGGCCGAGTGGGAGAAGACGCTCAAGCGCAAACGCGCGGGAATGAAAATCTGGGATCCGGCCATCCATTGTCTGCCCCCCGGCATGCCGCACACCATGAACGGCAGTTACCCCATGGAAATTCTCATGACGCCGGGGCGCGTCACGGTGATCACGGAGAATTTCAACGAAATTCGCCGCATCTGGACCGACGGCCGCGGTCATCCACCCGCCGATGAACTGGAGTACACCTTCGTGGGCGACTCGGTCGGCCACTGGCAGGGCGGCACCTTGCAGATCGACACCGTCGGTGTGCGTGAAGAGGGCGTGCTCGACGTGTCGGCCATACCGCACAGCGACAAGATCCACATCACCGAGGAAGTTCATCTCGTCGGCAAGGATCAACTCGACTGGACCATCACGTTGGTGGATCCGGTGGTGTATTCGCGTCCGTGGACGGCCGTCAAGCATTTCATCCGCTCGCCGCCCACCGAACAGGTGCGCGAGTACGTGTGCGCGGATAACAACCCGGTTGACGAGAAATATAACAACCCCGCCCCCGACGACGCGAAGTACGACCATCCCGATCCGCGGTTGAAAACACGCGACAATTGATTTGCTCGGGCATCGCGCCGCGGCGGACGAGACAGTCTTCTCGTTTTTTGAGAATAACGTATACTCAAAACTGATAGCAGTCGACGACTTCGGCATTGGAGGTTCGCAGACCTCGCGCCTATAGTCGCGAAAAGATCGCAGAGAAAACCAGCTGGGGAGCTGTGCGTTGGAAAACGAATCGCAGTCGATGGACGGTCTCGATCTCGGGTTTCGCGACAGCGTCGTGGCGCGCTCATTTAAGGAAGGTCCCTCATGAAATTTTCCATCCCTGCCACGGCCGGTGTGTTGGCGGCTGCGTTTGCAGGCTCCGCGGGAGCTCACCATTCCCTGGCGATGTTCGACATGGACAAGGCGGTGCCGCTCAGCGGGACCTTGAAGTCGGTGCAATGGACCAACCCCCATTCCTGGTTCGTGCTGGCGGCTGCGGGCAGCGACGGTGCGGTGAAGGACTGGCAGATCGAAGGGCCGAGTCCCAATGGACTGGTGCGCAAGGGGTGGAAGCACGCCGACATCAGTGAGGGTCAGCGGGTAACCGTGACTTTCCATCCGCGCAAGGACGGCTCCGCCGGCGGAATGTTGGTGGCCCTGCGTTTTCAGGACGGCAAGGAACTGCGTTTGATGCCGGACGGTCCGCCGCCCGACAGTTCGGTGCGCGGCGCGCCGGCGCCGGGCGGCGCCCCGCCTTAATTGTCGCGGTCATCGAGTGCGCCTGCGGCGGCGCGGCCGCCCCGGCCCCGGGACTTTTTCATCACCCGAGGAGTGGATTTTATGAACAGGATCAATCATCGCGCGGGCACGGCCGTGGCCGCTGCCGCATGCGCGTTGATCGCGGCGCTCGGCACGGCCGTGGCTCAACAGCCGCCACCGGCCGGCGGCCCGGGTGCACCGAACACAGGGATGCCGGCGGGCGGCGTTCCGGCGGGCGGCCCCGGCGCAGCGGGTCCCGCCGGGGCGTTGCCGCCGGAGCCCCCGGCTCCCGCGTTTCCCGACAATCCGACGGCGATGGCGCATCGCGCGGCCGCGCTGCAGGCCGCCGGCACACGCTGGAAGTCGACGTATGATTTTTACTGCGTGCCGGGACCGCATCCGAGCAAGATGCACGACGTGCTCGTCGAGCCGCAGTGGATCTTCGACGACGTGGGGCTGATCGGCGACCGCAGCACCGCCATGTTCGTGCTGAAGACTTCGGCGGGCGTCATGCTCATCGACACCGGCTTCTCGGACACCGTCGAGTCGACGCTGCTCCCGCAACTGGCCAAGCTCGGCGTGGATCCGGCCAGCGTGAAGACCATCATCGTGTCGCACGGCCATCCGGATCACTTCGGCGGCGCGCCGTATTTCCAGATGCATTACGGCACGCACATCGTCGCCTCCGAGGCGGATTGGGACATGATCACCAAACCGCCCGCGATGTTGCCACCGCACCCCGAGCCCTGGATGACCGCGACGGGTCCGAGCAAGGACGTCGTGGTCGGCGAGGGTGGCGAGGTGGTGCTCGGCAACATGCACGTCAAGACCTTCCTGGTTCCCGGCCACACCCCGGGCTCGCTGGGTTTGATCTTCCCGGTCAAAGATCACGGTAAGACGCGCATGGCCGCCATCTTCGGCGGCGCCATCCTGGCGGAGGCCCGTACGAAACCCGAGTTCCTCAAACAATTCGTGCAGTCGCTGGCGCACTTCGGTGACGTCACACGCCAGGACAAGGTCGACGTCGAGCTGCAGAATCATCCGGCATTCGACGACACCTGGGTCAAGGCGCAGGCGCTGCGCGAGCGCAAACCCGGGGCGCCCAATCCCTTCGTGGTGGGCCAGAAGGATTACCAGAACTTCCTCACCGTGATCTCCGAATGCACCCAGGGACTGGTGGCACAGCGCGAATGAGGAAGTGGGGCGCCGTCGTCGCGTTGCTGTCCTGCTCCTTCGGCGCGGCGGCGCAGGATTCGGGCGCGGTGGTGCGTCTCGATCCGGCGCTCGATGCCATCGTCGCGCCCGATGCACGTTTGGACGTGCTGAAGTCGGACGTCTATGGGATCACGGAGGGGCCGGTGTGGGTACCGGAGGGTGGCTCGGGTCATCTGTTGTTCAGCGACATCGCCGCGAACGTCATCTACCGCTGGAGTGCGCAAGACGAGGTGACCGTATTCCTGAAGGACAGCGGTTACACGGGTGACGTCGCCAAGATCAGTTTGGAGGGCTATATCTCGCGCAGCGGTCCGCTGTTCGTCTATACGTTCGGCTCTAACGGCATCACGCTCGATCGCGACGGCAGGGTGGTCTTCTGCGCCCAGGGCGATCGCGCCATCGTGCGACTCGAGAAGGACGGCACGCGTGTGGTCGTGGCGGACCGGTACGACGGCAAGCGACTGAACCGTCCCAACGACCTCGTCGTCAAATCGGACGGCGCCGTGTATTTCACCGACACCCGGCCGAATACGCCCGGCATCGAGATCCCGTTCAGCGGCGTGTACCGGGTGAAGGACGGCAGGGTGCAGGTGCTCACCCAGGACTTTTTGCCCAACGGCCTGGCTTTCTCGCCGGACGAGAAGGTGCTGTACATCAACGGCAATTTGTACCGGGGGGACATGTTCATCGGCAACATGGGGATCCGGCGCTACGACGTGCAGCCGGACGGCACGCTCAAGAACGGACGGGTGTTCGTCGACATGAGCGCCGACAAGGCCATCGGCGGCCCGGACGGCATGAAGGTCGACAAGCAGGGCAACGTGTACTGCACCGGACCCGGCGGCGTCTGGATCATGTCGGCCGGGGGAAAACATCTCGGCACCATCCTGCTCAAGGATCCGGCGACGAACCTGGCGTTCGGCGATGCGGATCACAAGACCTTGTACATCACCGATCGGCGCAGCCTGGCCCGCATACGCCTCAAGGCCGAGGGCATCGCGCCCGGCGCGGGCTGACCGCCGCTCCAAACCGTGACCGAATGCTGCACGGCGCCGGCGACGTTGTGGCATATTCGCGCCAATAAGCGACATAGAGGACGTCAGAATGCCGCTCCGCCTCCGTCGGCCGCCGGCGCGCAGGCCCGACGGTCAATCCAAGGGTGCCATCCCGCCACCGCCGCGGCGGGAACGCTCTTCGCCGAC
Organism: uncultured Steroidobacteraceae bacterium; assembly: GCA_964658215.1. GTDB lineage: Bacteria > Pseudomonadota > Gammaproteobacteria > Steroidobacterales > Steroidobacteraceae > Bog-1198. The sequence continues at coordinate 4,038 of CAZZYJ010000130.1, forward strand.
GGCCACTCTGTTGATCTGGGTACTCATCGTCTTCGGAACCGTTCCTCCGACGATTTTTACCTACAGGTATAGCGGTCCGGCCATCGAGGGAGCGTCCGTCGCCATCGCCGCGCCGGAGGGCAGCGTACTCAGCCGGACCATTTGGCTCGCGCTGCTGGCGATCGGTCTCGCGCTGACACTTTCGCGGTCGGCGCTGGTCTTGAAGCTGCTCAAGCGGGTCAATCCCTACCTGCTGCTATTCTATGGACTGATCGCCGCAAGCATCCTGTGGTCCATCGAGCCGGCCATCACGACCAAGCGACTGATAACGGCGTCGACCATCGCGCTCGACGGCATTGCGCTCGCCGTCGCGGGGTGGCATTACACGCGTTTCCAGGCCGTGTTGCGGCCGGTGCTCACGCTGCTGCTCGCCGGGTGCATCATTTTCGTCCTCGTGGAACCCGAGATGGCGATCGAGCAGAGCAACCAGCTCGAGTTGATCGGTGCATGGCACGGACTCACCGCGCAAAAGAACGCTCTCGGGGGGCTGGCGGCGACCGCCTTCATCCTGTGGTGGCATGCCTGGCTGTGCAGGGAGACGCCGCCGTGGATCACCGTGCTCGGCGCGGTGATATCGGGCACCTGCCTGCTCCACTCGCGCAGCTCCACGTCCATCATGGCCACGGCGTTCGGCTGCATACTTCTGCTGATGATGCTGCGCTCTCCGCCGGGACTGCGGCGCTATATTCCCTACTTCATTGCGCTGTTCGTGGTCGCGCTGCTCCTCTATTCGCTCGCCGTGTTGAAACTGGTGCCGGGCTCGGATCTGCTGCTGTCGCCGATCACTGCATTGACCGGCAAGGATCAAACCTTCAGCGGCCGGACCGCGATCTGGGCCGTCTTGAACGAACATATCGCGCTGCGTCCGTTGCTGGGATCGGGGTACGGTGCGTATTGGCTCGAGAGTCCCGGTTCACCGTCCATGATCATGCTGCAGCGGGTGTACTTCTACCCAACCGAGGGTCATAACGGCTATCTGGATGTGATCAACGATCTGGGGGCATTGGGCGGCGTGTGCCTGCTCGGATACCTCGTCTGCTTCCTGCGCCAGGGATTGCGCATCCTCAAGGCGATTCCCGGCCAGGGGGCGCTGTATCTCACGTTGTTGTTCGTGCAGATGATCGGCAACCTATCGGAATCTCGCTGGTTCAACGCGCTCGATTTCAGCTTCATCATCATGACCACCGCGACGTTCGCCATGGCGAGAACTCTCATGGATCTGGGGAAAACCCGTTAACACCGTGTCGAATCCGACCGACTCGTCGGTTCGCTCCGCAGGCGGGCGCACGCTGGTCTCGCTGCAATATCTGCGCGCGGGCGCCGCGCTGCTCGTCGTGTATCTGCACGCCACCATCCAGGTCAACACCCTGAGCGGATCCGCGAACGCGTCGTTCCTGCCGGTCGGCCAGTGTGGGGTCGATGTATTCTTCGTACTCAGCGGATACGTAATGTGGATGTCGACCGCCGCCAAGTCGATGAGCGTGGCCGACTTCCTCAAGCGGCGCCTCATCCGGATAGTTCCGCTCTACTGGATCATGACGTCGATCGCCGCCGCCGTGGCCTATTTTTTCCCTCAGCTCCTCAAGTCCACCAAGTTCGAGATTCATCACGTCGTCGCCTCCTTCCTGTTCGTCCCCTGGCCGAATCCCGTCTTCTCGTTCGACCCCGCCCGGCCCGTCTCGGAAGCGTTGCGGCCCGTCATAACGCCGGGGTGGACGCTGAATTTCGAAATGTTTTTCTACGTCCTCTTCGCCATCGCGCTGTTGGTGCCGAGGCGTTCGCGGATCCCCGCCCTGGCTTTGCTCATCGTCGGCGCCTTCCTCGTTCTCAACGGGTTGTCGGGCCGTGGCCCTGCCTTCGAATTCTACGGCTCCGGTCTGATCTTCGAGTTTCTCGCCGGCACGATGCTCGCCGGACTCGACGACGTGCGCAGGATCGTCGGCGGCAGGGCGGCGTTGCCGGTTTTGATTGCCGCCCTCTTTTTTCTGATATTCAACGATGCCTATTTCCCGTCGATCCCCAGAGCCCTGGTGCTCGGACCGCCGGCAGTTCTTCTGGTCGCCGCCGCGGTGGAACTCGAGCGCGCGGGCAGGGTCCGCTTCGTCAAGCTGTTCGATGAACTGGGAAACGCGTCCTACAGCATCTATGTGACGCATATATTCGTAGTCGCGGGGCTGCGCATCGTCCCCAGGGCGTTGAACGTCGACGTCATGGCGTTCGGACGTGTTCCCTTCATACTCATGGCGCTCGCCCTCGCAGCGCTGGTCGGCATCGCCGTGCATGAATGGGTCGAGAAGCCCGTCATAAAATTCCTGAACCATGGACGGCTGCCCCTTTTGTGGAAGGCGCCTGCGCCGAGCCGGGCGGAATCGTAACGGCCGCAGGCCTGTCCGGCCGGCGCGGTGCCGTTCGGGCTCGTATGTGCGGTAGCGAACAGACGGGGGCGCGCCTCCCCGCTATGGTCCATATGCTTTGCAATGCAAAGCATATGAGTGGCGCCGTCGCCGCCCGAGCCCGCCGTGTCCGGCTGCCAATCCCTGGGAGTGCCCCGTGCTGAACGCCGCCACGATCAAAAGCCTGCACTCCGCCATGTTCACCTTCCTCGGCGGCAATCTGGACGCGCAGGCAACGATCTGTCGGCGGCCCGACGAGACCTGTCCGCAGAGCCTGGTTTTCGTGAGCGACGCCAGGCAACTCGAGGACGCGCTGTCGCGCCGGGCGGCCATTCTGATTCTCCACCGGCAGACGACGCTCGATGCCGGCCAGAGCCTGCATTCCTCGGCCTGTATGTTCACGGTTTCCGCGATTGCCCCGGCCATGGCCGTGTTGCTCAAGTATTTCGACCGGAAGGCGGCCCGTTTCGTGCAATGGGGTGCACGCCATCCCAGCGCGGTGGTCCACGAAACAGCCACCCTCGGCCGCAATGTCGTCCTCGGCCCGTTTTGCGTGATAGGCGCGGGGGCCTCGATCGGCGACGACTGCTACGTCGGCAGTCACACGGCCATCGAAAACGACGTCAGAATCGGCGACCGCACCATCCTGCACCCGCACGTCTTCGTGGGCGCAGGGTGTGAAGTGGGGCGCGACTGTGAAATTCATCCGCATACCAGCATCGGCAGCGACGGCTTCGGCTATGCGCCCGACGCGACCGGAAAGCCCGTCAAGATCAGCCAGCTGGGCAACGTGCGCATCCACGACGACGTCGAAATCGGCAGCAACTGTGCCATCGATCGCGCGACCCTGACATCCACGCACATCCGCTCCGGGACGAAGCTCGACAATCTCTGCCACGTCGCGCACAACTGCGACTTGGGCGAAAACGGGCTGTACACCGCGGGCTTCATGGCGGCGGGTTCGACCACCATCGGGCGGCACTTCATCAGCGGCGGCAACACCGTGGTCTCCGCCCACCTGACCGTCGCCGACAACGTCGTGCTCGCGGGCAGGTCCACGGTGACCAAGCACGTGAACCGGTCCGGCGCCTATGGCGGCTATCCGCTGCAACCGCTGAAGGACGCGCTGCGCACGACCGCTAACCTCGGTCGCATCACGCGCATGCGGCGCGATTTGAACAAGGTGCTGCGTCGGCTCGACCTTAGGGGCGAGAATGACGCTGCGGCGGACTGATCCCGGTTACAACGGCTTCAACGGCGGCTCGGACCCGTCAGGCAGCTGCGTCCGATCGACGTTGAGCATCATGGACACCAGGCTGTAGTAGCCGAGCGCACCGACCAGGTCCACGGCGCCCTGTTCGCCGAAACGGCCGACGACCGCATCGTAGTGCGCATCGCTGACCTGGGTGGTGTACAGCAGCTCGTGGCAATAATCGTGAACGATGGCCTCGTCGGCCGTGATTGGGTCGGGCCGCCGGCCGAGGGCGATGGCATCCGCCACCTCGGGACGCATGCCGGCCTTGATGCCCATGTCGCGGTGCGCCCAGAACTCGACCTGCGAATTCCACCTGCGGCCGGCGATGATGATGGCCATCTCGTTCAAGTAGGCGGGAATGCTGCTCTTGAAGCGGATGTGGGCGCCGACCCGCTGTACGAGCTCGCCGAGCTCGGGGCTGCGCAGGAAGGCCTTGAACGGGCCGCGCACGCCGGCGCCGCGCGGTCCGCTCTGGATGGACTCGGCCATCTGTCGCTGCCCGGGCGTCATCTCCTCGAGGGTCAGCGGTTTGAAACGTTCTTCGGTCATGAGTTCCTCGTGTCAGCCTTGCCAGTCCGGCGGAATTGTCCCATATTGTCCGCCCTTCGCGACGTCCCCGGTCGCACAACGCAGCGGTCCAAGACCTCCCGATGCCGAACCTGTTGTCCCGCCATTTCGAAAACCTGCTGCATCTGAAGGCGGTCGTCGACGCAGGCAGCATCAACCGCGCCGCCGCGGCCATTCACCTGTCGCAACCGGCATTGACCCGCAGCATCGGCAAGCTCGAGGCGGCGCTGGGGGTGAAGCTGTTGACCCGGGTGGCGAAGGGCGTGTACCCGACGGAGGCGGGTCAGGCCCTGCTCGAGCACGTGCGTGCGGTCGACGGCGAGCTCGAGCGGGCGGGGACCACGCTCAACATCCTCAAGGGACGCACCGGCGGGCCCATGGCCTGCGGCGGTACCTTCCTGTCGATGTCGCTGCTGGTGCCGTTGGCGGTCAAGGAGTTCGAGAAGATCAAACCGGGCTCGCACGTGCGGCTGATGGAGGGGCCTACGGAGGCCATGCTGAAGCTGCTGAGGTTGGGCGAGCTCGACGTGGTGGTGGGAACTCGCATCGCCGAGGAGGGCTATGAGGATCTGGTCTCCGAGGCGCTCGCCACCGAGCACGTGGGTCTGTTCGTGCACAACAGCCATGCGCTGCGAAGTCACGAGCAGCACAGCCTGAAGCGGCTGGTGGCGACGGAGAACTGGATACTGCCGACCCCGCCGGGGCCCCTGTACCAGGTGGTGCAGAAGGAGTTCACCCGGCAGTCGTTGAGCCTGCCGCGGCGGTACATCGAAACGTCGTCTTTGATCGCCGTGCGCAAGCTGATACCCGTGACCGGGTACATCGCCGTGACGTCCTCGATGGTGGTCGCGCCTGCGCTCATCGACGGGACCTCGCGCGAGCTCGAGGGGGACTGGGACTTTCCCGCGACCACGATCACCGCGTTCTACCGGGCCGAGAAGGCCACCTCGGCGGCGGCGCTGGCCTTTGCGGACTGTCTGCGGCGGGTGGCGCGGTCGCTGCCGGTGTCGTTCGCCGGCACTGCCTGACGGCGGACGGCCGGAGCGTGCCGGCGGGCGTCTCCTACGATGCTACCGGCGTGAAACAGGGCAC
>CAZZYJ010000131.1:0-9332 GCA_964658215.1 uncultured Steroidobacteraceae bacterium
GGGCAGCAGGTAGACGCCCCGACGGTGCGCTTCCTCGACGAACGCGGCGGCGCCCACGGTGGTCAGATTAAAGCGCACGATATTGGTCTCCACCGTCGCGGGGTCCAGGTGAATGCCGGGCAGATCCGCCACGGCTTGCGCGAAGCGGCGCGCGTGAGCATGCGTTTGGTGCAGTCGCGAGCGGTGATGGGTGAGTGCATGCAGGGCTCCTGCCGCAATGATGCCGGCCTGCCGAAAGCCGCCGCCGATCTGCTGCTTGAAACGCCGGGCGCGTGCCATCAGGGCGGCCGAACCCACCAGGCACGAACCCACCGGGGCGCCCAGCGCCTTGGAGAAACACACGCTGACGGTGTCGAAGGGAGCGGCGTAGCGCGCCTCGGACACGCCGCTCGCCACCGTGGCATGCCAGAGCCGTGCGCCGTCCAGATGCAGGGCGAGCCCGGCGTTGCGGGCCGCCTGCGCCACGCCGTCGATGGCGCTCACCGGCCACACCGAGCCGCCGCCGAGGTTGTGCGTGTTTTCCACGCACAACAACCTGACGGGCGGCAGGATGGTGGGTGGAAAGAACGGATGCGGCTGCCCGAGCGCGCTGAGCACGTCGGCCGGCGTGAAGATGCCGCGCACGCCGGGCAGCAAGCGCGGCAGGATTCCGGAAAACGCCGCCGGCGCGCCGCCCTCGAGCAGATAGACGTGGGCGTTCTGGTCGAACAGCACCGCATCACTCGACTCGGTGTGCACGCGCAAGGCCACCTGATTGGTCATGGTGCCGGTGGGCATGTACACCGCCGCCTCCTTGCCGAGCAGCCGCGCGACCGCGACCTCGAGCGCCTTGACGGTGGGATCGTCGCCGTAGACGTCGTCGCCCACCTCGGCATTCGCCATGGCCGCCCGCATGTCCAGGGTGGGTCGGCTGCAGGTATCGCTGCGCAGGTCGATCATGGGGAGAGTGTAGCAACACCGGCCGCCGCCCGCGGCGCTGCCGCCGCGGTGTGGGTCGCCCGCGATGTTGGGCCTGCGGTGCGTGGCCCGCCTGCGATCCGTGGCGGCGATGCGTACCCCGCCGTCTACACCATGCCGCCGTTCGCGCGCAGCACCTGGCCGTTGATCCACCCGCCGTCGGCGCCGGCGAGGAAGGCGACGGCGGCGGCGATGTCCTCCGGCGTGCCGAGGCGCTCCATGGGGTTCATCGTGGCCATGCGGGCGATCAATTCCTCGGACTTGCCGTGCAGAAACAAGTCGGTGGCGGTGGGGCCCGGCGCCACCGCGTTGACGGTGATGCGGCGGCCGCGCAGTTCCTTCGCCAGGATGGCCGTCAAAGTTTCCACGGCGGCTTTGGTGGCGGCATAGACCCCGTACGTTTCGAGTTTCAAACCGACGACGCTGGTCGACAGGTTGATGATGCGGCCGTCGTCGCGCAGACGTTTCGCGGCTTCGCGCAGGGTATTCAACGTGCCCTTGAAGTTCACGTCGATCTGGCGGTCGGCCTGGGCCGGGTCCGTCCCGGCGATGGGCGACAGCACCATGACGCCGGCGCTGTTGACGAGCACGTCGACGCCGCCGAAGGTCAGTTCGGCCGTCTCGAACAGACGGCGCACGGCATCGACGTCGCTGACGTCCGCCTGTACGGCGAGCGCCCTGCCGCCGTGCGACTCGATGCGCCCTGCAAGCTCCTCGGCGGGAGCCGCCTTGCCGGAATAATTGACGATGACGGCGAAGCCGTCCGTCGCGAGCCGTTGCGCCACCGCGGCGCCGATGCCCCGCGAGGCACCGGTGACCAGGGCCACTTTCGACGGGGAATGGGGCATGTTGTTTCTCCTGAGCTCGAGGGTCACCCGGGTGCCGGGCGACGGGAAGCTACGATGCCACTTTTAAAAACCCGGATAATCGAGCAATATTCGGCATCATTATCCGAAACGAGATGACAATCCTTGGACAGGCTGGACGCGATGAAGGTGTTCTCGCGCGTGGTCGAGCGGCGCAGCTTCACCCGCGCCGCGCAAGACACCGGCTTTCCCCGCTCGACCGTGACCGATGCCGTCAAGCAGCTGGAAGCACACCTCGGCGCGAAGCTGCTCGAGCGCACCACGCGACACGTCACGCCCACCCTGGATGGCTCTGCGTACTATCAGCGCTGTCTCGCCATCCTCGCCGAGGTGGAGGACGCCGAAGGCGCTTTCGCCGGTGCGCGGCCCAAAGGGTCCTTGCGGGTGGACGTGCACGGCAGCCTCGCCCGCCACTTCCTGCTGCCGACGCTGCCGTCCTTTCTCGCCGCCTATCCGGAAGTCGAGCTGTACATGAGCGAGGGGGATCGTCTGGTGGACCTGGTGCGCGAGGGCTTCGACTGCGTCGTGCGGGTCGGCGTGCCGGCCGACAGCGACATGGTGGCGCGCCGGGTGGCCCTGCTGGAGGAGCTCACCCTGGCAGCGCCGGCCTATCTCGAGCGGCACGGCGTGCCGCGGCATCCCGACGAACTTTCGGGTCATCGCATCGTCGGCTTCCGCTCCTCGGCCACCGGCGGATTGCTGCCCCTGGAGTTCATGGTGGACGGCGCGGTGCGCCACGTCGTGCTGCCCGCCAGCGTCAGTGTCAATGCCGGGGAGAGCTGTCTGTGCGCGGCGCGGCAGGGCCTCGGGCTCATCCAGATTCCGCGCTATCACGCGCAGAGCGACCTCGATCGCGGCAGTCTGGTCGCCGTGCTCACCGCGTTTCCTCTGACGAAAACGCCCGTCTCCGTGCTGTATCCGCGCAACCGCCAGCTGTCGCCGCGGGTACGGGTCTTCATCGACTGGATCGTGCAGGTGTTCGCCGCATGGGAGCACGGCGTGGAGCCGGGGAAGTGTTAGTATTTTTTCTGCGTTCAACTGGGGAGTCGACCGAATGAAACTTCACCGCCCGGCCTGGCTGGCACTGAGCGTCGCGGCCGCCTTGGTCCTCGGCGCGACCGTCGCGCCGCTGCGGGCGCCCGCAGCGGACCCGGCGCCCGCAGCGGATACGACACCCGCCGTCGATCCGGCGGCACGTCTGGGTTTGTCACCGGCCATCGCCCGGGCCATGCACGACATCGATCCGCAACGCATCCGCGCGCACGTACGGTTTCTCGCCGACGATCTGTTGGAGGGCCGCGGCACCGGCACCCGCGGCGGCGACATCGCCGCGCAGTACATCGCGACGCAGTTCGCGCTCTACGGCCTCGAACCTGCGGGCGATGACGGTACGTACCTGCAGAAGGTGGACTTCGTGGGCGTGCACACGCAGCCGGAGACGACGATGTCGGTGCATCCCGCGCACGGCGCGGCGTTCGATCTGCGGCTCGGCGAGGACTACGTCACCAGCAATCAGACGCAGACGGACCACGTCGGATTCGACGCACCCGTGGTCTTCGTCGGCTACGGCATCGACGCGCCCGAGTTCAAATGGAACGACTACGCGGGTGTCGATGTCCGCGGCAAGGTGGTGCTCGTGATCGTCAACGAACCGCCCTCGACCGATCCGAAGTTCTTCGGCGGTGAGGCCATGACCTATTACGGTCGCTGGACGTACAAGTTCGAGGAGGCGGCGCGCCAGGGGGCCGTGGGCGCGCTGATCATCCACCGCACGGACCTGGCGAGCTATGGGTGGCCGGTGGTGCGCAGCTCCTGGAGCAACGAGCAGGTCTACCTGGGCAACGACCGCGATCCCAAGCTCGCGGCGGCCTCGTGGATCCAGCTCGAGGTCGCGCGGCAGTTGTTCGAAGCCGCGGGCCTCAAGCTCGATGACATGATCAAAGCCGCCGGCACCCGCCGCTTCAAGGCGCGCGAATTGCCGCTGCGGCTCCAAGCCCAGGTCGTGAGCCGGGTGCGCAAATTCGTGTCGTACAACGTGCTGGCGCAACTGCCCGGGACGGCCGGCGGCGCCGCGGCGCAGGCCGTGGTGTATTCGGCGCATTACGACCATCTGGGCATCGATCCCGCGCTCGCCGGGGACAACATCTACAACGGCGCGGTGGATAACGCCACGGGCTGCGGCATCCTGCTGGAACTCGCGCATGCGTTCGCCACGGCGGGCGAGCGGCCGCCGCATCCCGTCTTGTTCGCGTCGGTCACGGCGGAGGAGAAGGGTCTGCTGGGGTCGAACTATCTGGGCAAGCATCTGCCGATCCCGGCGGCCCGCATCGCGCTCGATCTGAACTACGATGCCGTGCCGCCCATCGGCGTGCCGGAATCCGTCAACGTCACCGGCGCGGAGCGGACCTCGTTCTATCCCGTGGTCGAGCAGACGTCGCAGGCGTTCGGCTTCGAGATACAGCCCGATGCGGAACCGGGCGCGGGGCATTTTTACCGCTCCGACCACTTCAGTCTGGCGCGCGCCGGCGTTCCTGCATTTTCCATCAACACCGCGCTCAAGTTCGCCGGTCACCCCGCGGCGTGGGGCAAGGCACAGCGCGACGAGTACACTGCCAGGCATTATCACCAGCCGAGCGATGAGTACCTGCCGGACATGGACTTCTCGAGCAACGCAGTGCTGGCACGTTACGGTTTCGCGCTCGGCTGGCAGGCACTTCTCGCACCGACCACGGTGAGCTGGAAGCCGGGCGACGAGTTCGAAAAGGCGCGACTGCACAGCCGCTGACGGTCAGAGCTTGTCGAGCACTTCGGTGTCGGTGCCTTCGAAGGGGGCCCGCGCACGCGGCGGACGTTCGTCGATGTACATGATCTCGTGCTGCCCGATCTGCACCACGTCGCCGTCGTTGAGATTGTGCCGGCGCACGCGCTTCGACTGGACGTAGATGCCGTTCGTGCTGTTCAGATCCTCGATCAGGCATGAATCGGGCTGCGTGACGATCTGACAGTGATGACGGCTGATGAATTTGCTGTCGATCTGCACGTCGTTGTCGGGTGTCCGGCCGATGACCAGCCGACCGGGTTTGAGCAGCCGTTCTGCCACCGTCTTGCCCTCGCTCGCGAGCAACACCCTGCCGACCACCTGGCCCGTGCCCGCCGCACCGGGCAGGGCCATCTCGGGCGGCTTCGGCATGCGATTGGTGCCGGCGTCGAACTCCGACCATTGCAACTCGCCGATGGCCGAATTGAAGTCGTCCGCCGTGACCGTGTCGCGATCCCGGCCGAACGCCGCCATCATGCACGTGTCGCAGAGCGTGTTGATGAGGCGCGGCACACCGCCGGTGTATTTATAGATCGCCGGATGCAGTGCCTCGGCGAAAATGCGCCGGCCCTGCGAGCCGGCCACCTCGAGTCGGTGCTCGATGTAGGCGACGGTTTCCGTCCGGCTGAGCGCCGACAGATGGAAGCGCAGACGCACCCGTTGCGCGAGCTGTATCAGTTCGCGGGAATTGAGCTTCTCGTTGAGCTCCGGTTGTCCGGCGAGAATGATGCGCAGCGCCTTGTCCTTGGTGGTCTCGATGCCCGACAGCATGCGGACTTCCTCCAGCACGCGGGCGCTCAGGTTCTGCGCTTCATCGACGATGAGCAGCACCTTGCGGCCGCTTTCGTGCTGTTCCATCAGAAACTCGTTCAACGTCGCCAGCACCTCCGGTTTTTTCATGTTGAACGGCGAGAAACCGAACTGCACCAGCACGGTTTGCAGAAAAGCGGTCGGCGAAAGCTGCGTCTGGTTGATCTGCGCGACGACCACGTCGGTTTGCAACTCGCGCAGGAACGTTTCGATGAGCGTGGTCTTGCCGGCACCGATTTCACCCGTGATCACGACGAAGCCGTCGGTGAACCAGATGGTCGATTCCATGTACGCCTTGGCGCGTGCATGCTGCTTGCTCAGATACAAAAACTGCGGATCCGGGCTCAGCCTGAACGGCAGCTCGGTGAGCTTGAAAAGATCTAGATACATCGCCGGCAGTTTACGGGATCAAGTCCATTTGACCAATTTTAGCGTATCGGCCAGGGCGCGGTTACGTCCGGCGACGAGGCTTCGCAGGATGGTGCAGTGCCCGAGTTTGCGGCCCGGGCGTGCCTCCTTGCCGTAGTCGTGGAAGGCCAGCCCCTCGACCTGCAGAAGCTGCCGGCGGTCGGGCACCGAGCCCAGAAAATTGATCATCGCCGTGTGTCCCAGGGGCCGCGTGCTGCCGAGCGGCAAGTCGCAGATGGCGCGCAGATGATTCTCGAACTGGCTGGTGACGCAGCCCTCGATGGTCCAGTGCCCGGAGTTGTGCACGCGCGGCGCCATCTCGTTGGCGACCAGACGCCCCCCGACCACGAAAAACTCGATGGTGAGGACTCCCACGTAGGCGAGCGCTTCCATGACCCTGCGCAGGTAGCGCCGTGCCACGCGTTCCAATGCCTCGTTACGATAGGGCGCCACGCTGTAGCGCAGGATCCCCGCTTCGTGGCTGTTCGCGGACAGCGGATAGTAGGCGATGTCACCGCGGGTCGAGCGCACGCCGATAATGGAGAGTTCGCGCGAAAAATCCTGGAATTTTTCGTAGATCAGGCCGGCGCCGCCGAGGCTCGCCCAGGCCGTGTCGACGTCGGCCGCGCTGCGCAGCACGCGTTGTCCCTTGCCGTCGTACCCCAGGCGTCGCGTCTTCAAGATGCCGGGCAGCCCCAGTTGCGCGACGGCGGCGAGAAGATCCTGGCGGCCGTCGACGGCGCGGTGTGCGGCGACCGGAATTTTCAGGCGCGTAAACAGCGCCTTTTCCTGCAGCCGATCCTGCGACACGTCGAGTGCCCTGCGCGGCGGCCGCAGCGTGGTGAGCGATTCGAGCGGTGCGAGGGCGTTGCCGGAAATATTTTCCCAGTCAAACGTGACGACCTGGCTTCGCTGCGCGAGTTCGGCGAGCAGCGCGGGATCCTCGAGTTCGCCCACCAATATGGGGGCGACCTGGCCCCCCGGTGAGTCGGCGCTGCGGTCGAGGAACAAACAGCGCAGGCCGAGTGCATGACCGGCCAGAGCCAGCATGCGGCCCAACTGGCCTGCGCCGACTATCCCGACGTCAACGAGCCTCAAGGCTGGCGCGGATCCGGTTTGGCGAGCACCGCCGCGGTCTGTGCCGCACGGAAGGCGTCGAGCGCCACGCGCACCTCGGCGTTCTCGTTGGCGAGGATGGCCGCCGCGAACAGCGCCGCGTTCTTCGCCCCGGAGGCGCCGATGGCGAATGTCGCCACGGGAATGCCGCCCGGCATCTGCGCGATGGAAAGCAGGGAGTCCATGCCGTTGAGCGCCTTGGACTGCACCGGCACGCCCAGCACGGGCAGCGAGGTCTTCGCGGCGGTCATGCCGGGAAGGTGGGCGGCGCCGCCCGCCCCCGCGATGATCGCCTTGAGGCCGCGACCGCGGGCGGACGCCGCGTATTCGAACAACAGGTCGGGGGTGCGATGTGCCGATATCACCCGCACTTCGTGCGCGATGTTCAAGGCGGTCAGCGTGTCGACGGCGTCCTGCATGGTCTGCCAATCGGACGTCGAGCCCATGATGATGCCAACCAATGCGTTCATGGCGTCGAAGCTTACCAAAGCCCTAGGCGAGCAGCTGCCGCAGGAAGGCGAATAGTTCGCGGGCGCCCACCGGCGAGCGCTGCTCGGCGCGTTCGCGTTCGGCCTTGTCGAGAAGCTTGGTCAGCGAGTCACGGTCGGCCTGCGGATACTCGTGCAGCAGCTCGTCGACACCCGTCGTCGGCTCCGAGAGCAGCCGGTCACGCCACCGCTCGATCTGCTGAAAATGGCGGATCTCCAGGTCATGGCGCTGCTTGCGCTCCGCCAGCTTGGCGAGCACCGGCGTCGGGTCGATGTTGCGCATCAACTTGCCGATGTACTGTCGCTGCCGGACCTGGGCGCCGTGGGAGGGGAGCCGGCGCAGGTCGCGCAGCGCGATGAAAAGCGTGTCCGGCAGGTCCAAGGCCTTGATTTCCTGGTCGGGAAGCGCGGAAAGCTGCACCCCCAGCTCCTGCAGGGAGGCCGCCTCGCGCTTGCGGGCGCTCTTGCTGAGCCGCTGCTCCTCGGTTTCCCCGGAATCATCGGGCTCGATCTCGGTCGTCATATTGCGCATGCTATCACCCAGGCCGGTAGAATCAGGGGTCGGAATCCTCGAAGACAGATGGAGTAGACGATGGCCGCCGGCCAAAGCAACCCTTTACGCCTTGCCCAGGGAGACATGGAGTCCATCATCGAGCGCGCTCTGGAGGATGCCCGCGCGCGAGGCGCGTCCCAGGCAGAAGCTGCGGTCAGTCAGGATACTGGTCTTTCGGTCGGCGTGCGACTCGGCGAAGTCGAAACCCTGGAACACCAGCGCGACCGCAGCATGGGAATCACGGTGTATTTCGGCCAGCGCAAGGGGTCGGCCAGCACGGCGGACTTTTCCCTGGATACGGTACGCGACACCGTGGCCAAGGCCTGCAGCATCGCCAGATTCACGGCCGAGGACGCCTGTTCGGGTCTGGCCGATGCCGCTCTCATGGCCGGATCGCCGCCCGACCTCGATCTCGCCTTTCCCTGGTCCGTGACGGCGGATCAGGCCATCGAGCTCGCCCGCTCGTGCGAAGCGGCGGCGCTCGCGTTCGATGCGCGCATCAACAACTCGGAAGGCGCCTCCGTCAGCACCCACCAGGGGCTGCACGTCTACGGCAACACGCACGGCTTCGTCGGCGGCTACCCGACGACGGCGCATACGTTGAGCTGTGTGGTGCTCGCGGGCACGGGCGAGGACATGCAACGCGATTATTGGTACAGCAGTTCGCGCGACTGGCGGGAGCTGGAAGATGCGGGAACGATCGGCCGCGAGAGCGCGCGGCGCACCATCGCGCGGCTGGACCCGCGCAAGCTCTCGACCCGGCGCGCGCCGGTGCTGTTCGTGCCTGAAATCGCCCGCGGTCTCATCGGCCATTTCACGGCGGCCATCCGCGGCAGCAGTCAGTATCGCCAGGCCTCGTTCCTGCTGAACTGCGCGGGCGAACAGGTGTTCCCGGCAGGGTTCTCCATCGCCGAACGACCGCATCTGCGCAAGGGCATGGGCAGCGCCCCCTTCGACGACGAGGGGGTGGCGACGCGGGACCGCGAATTGATCGCCGACGGCGTGCTGACGGGATACATCCTGTCGAGCTACTCGGCGCGCAAGCTCAATTTGCAGACCACCGGCAACGCGGGCGGTGCGCACAATCTGCTGGTGGCCTCGAACGCCGACGGCGGCCTCGACGGCATGCTGAAACGGCTCGGCACCGGCCTTCTGGTCACCGAGCTCATGGGGCAGGGAGTGAACACCGTCACGGGCGACTACTCGCGCGGCGCGGCCGGTTTCTGGGTGGAGAACGGCGCGCTGCAATACCCGGTCGCCGAGATCACCATCGCCGGTAATCTACGCACCATGCTCAGGAACATCGCCGCCGTGGG
>CAZZYJ010000132.1:0-9301 GCA_964658215.1 uncultured Steroidobacteraceae bacterium
CAGCGCGACCTGCGTGGGCAGCACGGGCCGCGGCGGCGCGATGGTCTTGGTGTGTTCGCGCAGCAGCTCTTCGGCGTTCACCTCGCGCTCGAGTTGCTCGGTGAGCTGCCGTGCCATGAGGCGGGCGCGTCCCATCCAGTTACCCACCTGGCGCGCGACTTTTGGCAGCCGTTCCGGCCCGAGCACCACCAGGGCGATGGCGGACGTCAACAAAATCTCCGAAAACCCGAAATCGAGCATGGGCGATCAGCGGTCCGTCAAACCTGGGATTTGGGGGGTGCCTTGACTTCCGCGTCGCGCGCCGCGGCACCGGGCGTGGCGACGCCCGCGTCGAAATCCGCGTCCTGGCGCAGCTGCTTCGACTTCTCCTCGGACTCGCCCTCGTTCATGGCCTGCTTGAAGCCCTTCACGGCGGCACCGAGGTCGGTGCCGATGGAGCGCAGACGCTTGGTGCCGAAGATCACCAAGGCGATCATCAGGATGACCAGTAACATTTTTGAATCGAACATCTCGCTTCTCCGATGCGGCATTGTCCCTGGGAACAATCCGATGATACGCCAAAGAGCACGCGGTTGAGCCGTGCATGGTCCGTCAACCGCTCTCCAACCAAAAGGTGGCGGGACCGTCGTTGACGAGGCTGACCTGCATGTCGGCACCGAACACCCCACTGGCCAGGCGCGCATGGCGCGCCCGGGCCGCGAGTACCAGGGCCTCGAACAGCGGCCGGGCCACGTCTGGGTGCGCCGCCGTAGAGAAGCCGGGCCGCAGCCCGCGCGAGGTGTCGGCGGCCAGCGTGAACTGCGGCACCAGCAGAAGATCCCCGTCGATCATGCGAAGATCGAGGTTCATCCTGCCGTCAACATCGTTGAAAATACGGTATCCCAATATTCTATCCAGCAGCTTGAGCGCGCTTGGTGCAGCGTCGTGGGGGCGGATGCCGATGAGCGCGAGGAGGCCGCGGCCGATGTGGGCGACGACGGCACCGTCGATGCGGACCTGTGCTTCGCCGACGCGTTGGAGCAGAGCGATCATCGAGGTCGCGGGCCGGGCCGCTATTTTCTCCACAACGTGGGGGTGAAGAGCACCAGGATGGTGAACACCTCGAGGCGGCCCAGCAACATCGCGGCCGAACACACCCAGGTCTGGAAGTCGTTCAGGATGCCGTAATTGCTGCCCGGCCCGACCAGTCCCAGGCCGGGGCCGGCGTTGTTGATGCACGCCAGGATGGAGGAAAGCGACGTCAGGAAATCCAACCCGCTCGCCAGCTGCAAAAACACCAGCGTGACGATGCTCATGAAGTACAGGAACACGAAGGCGAGCACGGCGAACACCACCCGGTTGGCGATGACGTTGCCGCCCACCTTGAGCGGCCGCACCATGTTCGGGTGCACCAGCATGTTCAGCTCGCGGTTCGCCTGCTTGGCGAGCACCAGCGTGCGTATCATCTTGATGCCGCCGCCGGTCGACCCGGAGCTCGCGACGATGCAGCTCAGGAACATCATCCACATGGGCGCGAAGATCGGCCAGCGTGAGTAATCCTGGGTGTGCAAACCGCTGTCGACCGCGATCGACACGAGGTTGAACGTGGTGTGGCGCAGCGCGGTGGGGAAGTCCGGGTAGCTGCCCTTGAACAGCAGGAACAGGGCGATGCCGACGCAGCTCGCGGCGAGCACGCCGAACACCGCCTTGGCCTCGGCATCGCGGAAGTAGGCGGCCACGCCGCGCTGGCTCCAGGCCAGGAAATGCGTCGCGAAGTTGAGCGCGGCGAGCACCTGGAACACCGTCAGCACCATCTCGATGGGCAGCGAATTGAAATGCCCGATGCTGGCGTCGTACGTGGAGAAGCCGCCGAGGCTCAGCGCCGAGAAGCCGTGACATACCGCGTCGAACCAGGACATGCCCGCGAACTTGAGACACACCACGCAGGCCACCGTGAGGCCGGCGTATACGGCCCACAACAGCTTGGCGGTCTGTCCGATGCGCGGCGTCAACTTGCTGTCCTTCATGGGCCCCGGCATCTCGGCGCGATAGATTTGCATGCCGCCCACGCCGAGCATGGGCAGGATGGCCACCGCCAGGACGATGATGCCCATGCCGCCGAGCCAGCTTAAGAGATGCCGCCAGAGGTTGATCGAGCGCGGCAGGTACTCGAGACCGGACAGCACGGTGCCGCCGGTGGTGCTGAGCCCCGAGGCGGCCTCGAAATACGCATCGGTGAAATTGATGGGCAGGTAGTGCCACAACGGAAAGCCGGCGACCGCCGGCAGCGCCACCCAGGTCAGGGCCACCAGCAACAGACCGTCGCGCGTCTTCAGTTCGCGGCGGAAGCGTCGCGTGCCGAGCCACAGCAGCGCGCCCAGCACGAAGGTGGCGACCGCAGAGATGACGAAGGACCACAGCGCCGGGTCGAGTTCCCACACCGCCATCACCAGCGGCGCGAACATCGTCGCCGCGAACACCATCATGACCATGGCGAACACGTGCGCGACCGGCAGCAGGATGTCCTTCACAGGAAGGAGGCGGAGCCCTGGAACAACTTCTCGACGGCCTCGATGTGGCGCCGATCCGTCAGGAACAGGATCAGATGGTCGTCCGGCTGTACGGTGGTGTCATGGTGCGCGATGATCACGTCGTCCCCCCGCACCACGGCGCCCAGCGTGGTTCCCTCGGGCAGGACGATGTCCTCGATACGCCGGCCGATGACCTTGGAGCTGTCGGCGTCGCCGTGCACCACCACCTCGAGCGCCTCGGCCGCACCCCGCCGCAACGAATGCACGCGCACTACGTCGCCGCGCCGCACGTGCGCGAGCAGGGAGCCGATGGTCACCGTCTGCGGCGAAATGGCGACATCGATCGAACCGCTTTCGATCAGTTCCGCATAGGAGGGTTTGTTGATCAACGCCATGACCTTGTGCGCGCCCAGCCGTTTCGCCAGCATGGCCGACAAGATGTTGGCTTCCTCGGAGTTCGTGAGCGCGGCGAACACGTCCGCGCTGTCGATGTTCTCCTCGAGCAACAGCTCCTCGTCGGCGGCGTCGCCGTGCAGGACGATGGTGCGGTTCAACTTCTCCGAGACGCGCCGCGCGCGGCGCTGGTCCCGTTCTATGAGCTTGACCTGGTTCTTGCCCTCGAGCTCGCTCGCGAGGCGGAAGCCGATGTTGCCGCCGCCGGCGATGACGACGCGCTTGGCGGGCTTCTCCTCGCGGCGCAGTTCCTTCATCACCACGCGGATGTCGTCGCGGGCGGCCAGAAAAAACACCTCGTCGCCGTCCTCGATGACGGTCTCGCCGCTGGGCTTGATGCTCTTGCCGGCGCGGTAGATGGCCGCGACGCGAGCGTCCGCGGAGGGAATGTGCTCGCGCAGGGTTTTCAGCGCCTGCCCGACCAGCGGACCGCCCTGGCGTGCACGGATGCCGACCAGCCGCACGCGGCCGTCGGCGAAATCGAGCACCTGCAGCGCGCCGGGGTAGCGGATCAGCCGTGCCACGTACTCGGTGACGAGCTGTTCCGGACTGATCCACACGTCGACGGCGACAGCGTTCTCGCCGAACAGACGGTCCCGGTCCGTGTAGTCGGCGGAGCGCACGCGGGCGATCTTTTTCGGCGTGCGGTACAGCGTCCAGGCGATCTGGCACGCCAGCATGTTCACCTCGTCGCTGTTGGTGAGCGCCACCAGGATGTCGGTGCCGGCGATGCCGGCGGCCTCGAGGATGCGTGGACTCGCCGCGTTGCCGTTCACGGTGCGTATGTCGAGCCGGTCCTGCAGATCGCGCAGTATCTCCTCGTTGGTGTCGACGACGGTGACGTCGTTGGCCTCCTCGCGGGAGAGGTGGTAGGCCGCCGTTCGGCCGACCTGCCCGGCGCCAAGGATGATGATTTTCAAGGCCGCGTCACTCTACACGACCTCGAGATTGGCATAGGAGAGCATCAGCCATTTCGTGCCCTGCGCTTCGAAATTCACCTGGATGCGGGCCTGCGGACCGCTGCCCTCGAAGTTGAGCACCACGCCGTCGCCGAACTTGGAATGCCGCACCCGGCTGCCCATGCGCATGTTCGAAGGTCCGCTTTCCTCGAGGCCGGTGCTGCGCCTGACGAACACCGGGCGCGAGACCTGCAGGCGCGGGCGGATTTCCTCCACGAGGTCCGCCGGCAGCTCGTTGATGAAGCGCGAGGGCTGGCCATACTGGTCCACTCCATACAGCCGGCGCTGTTCGGCATAGGTGACGTAGAGCTGGCGCATGGCGCGCGTGGCGCCCACGTAGCACAGGCGGCGCTCCTCCTCGAGGCTCGCGAGGTCCGCCACCGAACGCTGGTGGGGAAACAAGCCATCCTCCATCCCCGTCATGAACACAACCGGGAATTCCAGCCCCTTGGCCGTGTGCAGGGTCATCATCTGCACGCAGTCGTCGTAGGGATCGGCCTGCCCTTCGCCGGACTCGAGCACGGCGTGCGCCAGAAAGGATTCCAGCGGCTGCATGTCGGTCTCGCCCTCCGGGGAGAAACCGCGGGCGGCGCTGACGAGTTCGAGCAGGTTCTCCACCCGCGCCTCGCCGCGTTCGCCGCGCTCCTTTTTGAAATGCTCCACCAGGCCGCTCAGCTGGATGACGTGGTCCACCTGTTCGTGCAGTTCCAGGCCCTGCGTCTCCCGGGCGAGCCGTTCGATGAGCGTCAGGAAAACCTGCAGCGCCTGCGCAGCGCGCTGCGCGAGACCGGCCTGCACGCAGGCGCCGGCGGCCATCCACAACGAGGTGCCGTGCGCCCGCGCCGTCTCGCGCAGCAGGTCCAAGGTCTTGGCGCCGATGCCGCGAGTCGGCAGATTCACGACCCGCTCGAAAGAGCCGTCGTCCGCACGGCTCGACACCAGCCGCAGATAGGCCAGCGCATCCTTGATTTCCGCCCGCTCGAAGAAGCGCAGACCGCCGTACACCCGATACGGCATGCGCGCGTTGAGAAACGCCTCCTCGAACACCCGCGACTGCGCGTTGGAGCGGTACAGCACGGCGATTTCCCGGCGCGCGCCGCCGCGTTCCACCCATTCGCGGATGCGGTTGACCACGAAATCCGCCTCGTCCCGTTCGTTGAAGGCCGCGTACAGTTTGACCCGTTCGCCATCCTCGCCGCTGGTCCACAGCGTCTTGCCGAGACGGCCGCCGTTGTTGGCGATGAGGGCGTTGGCCGCCTTCAGTATGGTGCCGGTGGACCGGTAGTTCTGCTCCAGCTTGTACAGCATGGCCGCGGGATAATCGCGGCGGAACTGGTTCAGGTTCTCGACCCGCGCGCCGCGCCAGCGATAGATGGACTGATCGTCGTCGCCCACCACGAACGGCAGGCCCTGCGGACCGCCGAGCAGCATCAGCCACTTGTACTGGATGGCGTTGGTGTCCTGGAACTCGTCCACCAGCACGTGCCGGAAACGCGCACGGTAATGCGCCAGCAGCCCGGCGTTGTCGTGCCACAATTCGTAGGCGCGCAGCAGCAGCTCCGCGAAGTCGACCACGCCGGCGCGCTGACAGGCGTCCTCGTACGCCGCATAGATCTTGATCAACTGGCGCCGCGTCGGGTCGCCGTCGTCCTTGATGTGCCGGGCCCGCAGGCCCTCGTCCTTCTGGGCGTTGATGAACCACTGCACTTCGCGCGGCACCCAGCGCGTCTCGTCCAGTTCCAGCGCCTTGAGCACCTTGCGCAACAGCCGGGCCTGATCCTCCGAATCCAGGATCTGGAAGTTTTGCGGCAGACCGGCGTCGCGCCAGTGCAGGCGCAGCAGTCGATGCGTCAGCCCGTGGAAGGTGCCGATCCACAGCCCGCCGCCTGGCAGCCCCAGCAGGGTTTCGATACGGGCACGCATCTCGCCCGCAGCCTTGTTGGTAAAGGTCACCGCCAGAATGCTGTTGGGGGAGGCGCCCTCGACCTGGATCAGCCAGGCGACCCGGTGCACCAGCACGCGCGTCTTTCCGCTGCCCGCGCCCGCCAGTACCAGCGCGGCGTTCAAGGGCGAGCCGACCGCCTCGCGCTGCGCGTCGTTCAAACCCGCGAGAAGATGAGATACGTCCATCAGGGCGGCGATTGTACTACGGGCCGCGGCACCGCCGAGGGCGCCGCGCGGCTCACGCGGCGACCGACTGCCTGCGCGTTTCTTCCGCGAATTCGATCAGTGCGATGACCAGCGAGAGCAGCACCGGGCCCGCGATGACGCCGATGGCGCCGAACGCCGGGATGCCGCCGAGCACGCCGGCGAACACCGCCAGCGCGGAGATGCGGGCCCGCCCGGAGATCAACACCGGTCGCAGCACGTTGTCGAGCGCACCCAGCACGAATCCCCACGCCAGCATGAAAATGCCGTAGCCCCAGCGCCCGTCCAGGAACAGCCAGACCGCCGCCGGCCCCCAGACGAAGGCCGTGCCGCCCACCGGCAGCATGGACAAGAGCGCCGCGGCCACGCCGAAAACCACGGGCGACGGCAGGCTCGCGATCGCGAAGCCGACGCCCACCAGCACGCCCTGCAGCACCGCCGTGATGCTGGTGCCGAACATGATGGCGCGCGTCACCGCGCCCAGCTGCGTGAACAAGCGCTGCTTGCGCTCGTCGTCCAGCGGGATGAGACCGCGCCCGCGCGCCATGATTTCATCGCCGTCCCGCAGAAAGAAGAACAACAACGCCAGCATCACGAGAAAACTGAACAGCGAGCCCAGGGCGCCGAGGAAAAAGGACCCGCTCATGCTCGCCGCGCGTTGCAGGACGTCCTGCGTGCCGGAGACGACGTAAGACTGCACCTGGCTGGCCGATACGCCCGTGTGTGTCTGCAGCCAGTCGTTCGCCCGCGCGATGGTGGGAAACTGCTGCAGATCCGAGAAGGTCTTGATGTCCCATTGTTTCGCCGCCCGCTGCAGCGTCTGCAGCAGCCCGGAGATCTGCGCCACGAAATCGAGCGACAGCGCGCTCAGGGGCAGCAGGATGACGATGGGCGCGAGCACGGTCAGCAGACCGGCCGAGCGACCCCTGCCCTGCAAGGAACGGCGCCAGCGAACATTGAGCGGAAACAGCAAGAAGGCGAGGAACGCGGCCCAGGTCAGTGCGCCCAGGAACGGTTCGACCAGGAGCACGAGCGCGTAGCCCAGGGCTGCGGCGACCACGAGCGCAAACACGCGCGGATAGACGGCGGACGATGCGCGCATGCAGAAATCCTAAAGGGCCAGACGGAAATAATGGTCCACGATGAGCGCGCCGAACAGCAGCATGAGATACGTGATCGAAAACTTGAAGGTGCGCATGGGCAGATCCGGCCGCCGCGCCCGATGCAGTGCGAACACGAAGTACAGGAACCGGCCGTTGAGGCCGAGCACGGCGACGAGGTACAGCAGGCCGCTCATGCCGGTCAGCACCGGCAGCAGCGTCGCGAGCACCAGCAGTATGGTGTACAGCACGATCTGCAGACGCGTGTAGGGAATGCCGTGGGTCACCGGCAGCATCGGTATGCCCACCTTGGCATAGTCGTCCCGGCGCGCGATGGCCAGCGCCCAGAAATGCGGCGGCGTCCACGTGAAGATGATCAGGAACAGCAGCAGTGCGTGCGGATCGATGGTGTGGGTCACGGCCGCCCAGCCGAGCACCGGCGGCGCCGCGCCCGCCGCCCCGCCGATCACGATGTTCTGCGGGGTCGCCCGCTTCAACCACAGGGTATAGACCATCGCGTAGCCGATCAGCGAACAGAACGTGAGCGCCGCCGTCAGCGCGCCCACCGTCGGCCACAGCACCAGCATCGAGCCCACGCCGAGGCCGCTCGCGAACAACACCGCCTGCCATCTGAGCAGATGGCCGGTGGGCAGCGGCCGGCGCCGCGTGCGGGCCATTTTCTCGTCGATGCCGCGGTCCAGCACGTGATTGAAGGCCGCCGCCGAGCCCGAGGCCATGGCGATGCCGAGCGTACCGAACAGCAGCGCGGGCAGAGGCACCATGCCGGGCGACGCCAGCACCATGCCGACCACGGCGGTGAAGACGATCAACAGGCTGACCTTGGGCTTGGTCAGTTCGAGGAAGTCCTGCCAGCGCGCCGTGGCGCCGACGGCCAGCGGCGCAGCGGCCAGGGGCGGGTTGTCAGGCAGGGTCGGCACGGCGCAAGGGTACCACGGCCGCCCGGCCGGCCGGGACCGCCGTGTCCGCCCGCAGCGCGGCCCCGGCCGGCCACAGTCCGCGCAGCAGCGTGACCATGCTCACCACGAGGAACGCCGCGCCCGCGTTGTGCAACGTCGCCACCGGCAGCGGCACGCCCCAGTGCACGGTGGCGAGGCCCAGCGAAATCTGCAGCAACACCGCACACAGGATCATGACGCCGGCGGTTCGCACGCGCGGGCCGCTGCCGATCCGCCAGCAGGTCGTACCCAGTGCGATCAGCAGGGAACCGACCACCACCGCACCCAGCCGGTGCGTAACCTGGATGGCCATGCGCGCGGAATTCGCGAGCACGCCTCCCTCGTAGTCGATGTCCAGGCCCCGCCAGAGCACGAAGGCATCGCGGAAATCCATGGTGGGCCACCAGGCGCGTTGACAGGTGGGCAGGTCCGGACAGGCGACGGCGGCATAATTCGTGCTCGTCCAGCCGCCGAGGAATATCTGCACGATGAGCGCCGCCAGCCCCAGCAGGGCGAACGGTCGCAGTCGCGCGTCCCGTCCCGTGCCGTCTGCCCCGGCGGGAGTGAGCGACAACCACCACAGCAGCGCCAGTGTGGACAGGCCGCCGAACAGGTGCCCGGTCACGATCAACGGCTTCAGCAGCAGCGTCACGGTGAGCGCGCCCAGGGTGCCCTGCAGACAGACCACGACGAACAGCAACGCCACGGGAAGCAACGGCTGCCCCGGGTTCCTGCGCCCGACGATGGCCCAGCCGAGCAATGCGGTGATGATGAGGCCGAGGGTGGTCGCGACGTAGCGATGGACCATCTCGTGCAGCGCCTTGGCGAGGGGATGATCGGAGTGGGGATACAGATGTCCGTAACAGCCGGGCCAGTCGGGACAACCGAGGCCCGCATCGGTGAGACGCACCCAGGCGCCCAGCACGATCACGGCCGCCGCGAGCACGGCACCCGCCAGAGCGAGACGTCGGAACCACAGCAGACGAAGCTCGGGTGTCATCAGCCGACGCTCGACAGTCCGAGGAGCCGTTTGATGTCTTCGAGCATGCCCTTGGGTTTCGCGCCGGGTGCGTAGGACATCATCAGATTCCCCAGCGGGTCGATGAGATAGATGCGGTCGGCGCTGCGTGCCGCGACCCCGTCGGTGGCCGGGAACGGCGCCAGCAGCGGCGCCG
>CAZZYJ010000133.1:0-9273 GCA_964658215.1 uncultured Steroidobacteraceae bacterium
GCCGGTGCGCACGCTGCCGCCGGTCCCGGAGGTTCGGCCGGTCCCGCCGGTGTCGCGGGGGCGGGAACGTCGTCTTCCGCAGGTCCCCGCGAACGCGCCGTGGACACCACGCCGCCGGTTCCCGCGAGGACGGTAAAATCAGAACCACCGGTTGTTGCCGCGCCGGCTGGGGTCGCGACCCGGTCTGCACGCCCGCACGCGGTGAGCGCACGGGCGACTGCGCATACGGCCGCCGGCCCGGCCACGTATGCGGTCCAGCTGGGCGCTTTCAAATCGGGTGCCGGCGCCGCGAGCCGGCACTGGGCCGACCTCAAGAGCCACTATCCCAGTCTGCTGACGGGCCTGTCGCCCCATGTGCTGTCGAAGTCGGGCGACGTGGAGACGTTGCATCGCTTGCAGGCGACCGGGCTCAGCGAAAAACGCGCGCGCGGGATCTGCACGGCGTTGAAGGCGGCCGCACAGGCCTGCCTGGTGGTGCCGCCCGTCCGCGGTTAGCAGCCCAGCTGTTGCAGCACGAACGCGTATTCCCGGGCGGTCTCGCGATAGTGCTGGAAGCGGCCGGCCTTGCCGCCATGGCCGGCCTCCATGTCGACGTGCAGCAAGAGGAGATTCTCGTCGGTCTTGAGGGCGCGCAAGCGGGCCACCCACTTCGCCGGCTCGTAGTATTGGACCTGGCTGTCCCATAGACCGGTCGTGATCAGCATGGCGGGGTAGTCCTGGGCGCGGACGTTGTCATAGGGCGAATACGACAGCATGTAATCGTAGAACACCCTGTCCGCCGGATTGCCCCACTCGTCGTACTCGTTGGTGGTCAGGGGAATACTGTCATCGAGCATGGTGGTGACGACATCGACGAACGGCACCTGGGCGACGATGCCGCGGTAATCCTGCGGGCTCAGATTGGCGATGGCGCCCATCAGCAGTCCGCCGGCGCTGCCCCCCATGGCGAATACCTTGCCCGGCGCCGCGTAGCCCTCCGCGACCAGGAAGTGCGTGACGTCGATGAAATCCGCGAACGAATTCTTCTTGTACAACAGGCGCCCCTCGTCGTACCAGGCACGGCCCATTTCCTGACCGCCGCGGACGTGCGCGATGGCATAGACGAAACCGCGGTCGATCAGGCTGAAGCGGGACGATGAGAAGCCGGGATCCGTGGAGAAACCGTAGGCGCCGTAGGCATATTGCAGCAGCGGTGCGGTGCCGTCGCGGACGAAGTTCTTCCTGTACAGCAGGGAGATGGGGATGCGCCGCCCGTCGCGGGCGGGGGCGAACAAGAACTCCGTCGCATAGTCCGCGGGATCGAAGTCGCCGAGTACGGGATCGCGTTTCAGCAGCGTCTTTTCGCCGGTGACGACGTTGTAGTCATAGACGGTGCCCGGCGTGGCGAGCGACGAGTACGCGTAGCGCACGAGGTCCGTGTCGAGCGCCGGGTTCACCGAAATGGCGGTGGTATAGGCCGACTCGTCGCTCGCGAGGAAGAACTCCTCCCTGCCGGCGGGCACCAGGGGTTGAATGCTGATCCTGTGCAGCCCGCCGCTGCGCACCGACAGGGCGATGAAGCGCGAAAACACCTCGAAATCCTCGATGAAGGTGTCCTCGCGATGCGCAACCACGTCCACCCACGCGTCGCGCGAAGCCTGCGCGCCGATGGGCACCTGCATGAGGCGAAAATTTCGGGCCTGCCAGTTGGTACGGATGACGAAGGACTCCTCGCGGTGGTCGATTTCGTACTCGTGCCCACGCTCCTGCGGGAGGAACACCTGGAACGTCAGCGTCGGATCGTCGGCCTCGGCGTAATGCCATTCCGAGGACAGGGTGCTCTCCATGTGGATGAACAGGAAACGGTCGGAGCGCGAGCGGGCCACGCTCGTGTAGAAGCTCTTGTCCGTCTGCTCGAAGACGATGCTGTCAGCCGCCGGATCGGCGCCGAGCACGTGTTTCTTGACGTACAAGCTGAGCAGCGTCTCGGGATCCTTCTCGACGTACAGGATGCTGCGGTTGTCGCTGGCCCAGGCCACGTCCGCTTCGACGTCCGGGATCATGTCGGCCAGCGTTTCCCCGGTGCGCAGATTCTTGAAGCGCAGGTCGTACTGGCGCCTGCCCACCTTGTCCTCGCAGTAGGCGAGCCACTCGGCGTCCGGCGACACTTCGAGCTCGCCGACCTGGTAATAATCGTGGCCGCCGGCGAGCAGGTTCGTGTCCAGGATGATCTGTTCCGGCGCGTCCAGCGAGCCGCGTCGGCGCGCAAAGAGGGGATGTTCCTGCCCGGGTTCGTAGCGCGTGTAGTACCAGTAGTCTCCCTTGCGGTACGGCACCGTGGAATCGTCCTGTTTAAGGCGGCCGACGATTTCCGCGTACAGGGCATCTTCCAGGGGTTTGACCGGAGCCAGCTTGCCCGCCTGATAGGCATTTTCGGCGGTGAGGTACGCCAGCACGTCCGGGTCGCTGCGTTCGTCGTCGCGCAGCCAGTAATAGGGGTCTTCACGCCGGCCGAACGGCGACGCGACGGTGTGCGGTCGTATATCGGCCACGGGGGGCTTGGCGTCGGATTCTGGCATTGCGATCGATCTTGTCCTTGGGCGACGCCGGAGTATAGTCGGGTCGGGCAAATGTCAAAAATAGCGGACAACTAAGGCATTCAAAGGGGGGTCGGATGAAAACGGTCAATCAGGTGCTGCGTGACAAGGGGGGTCAGATCTTCTCCGTCGCCCCGACCGATTCGGTGTTGCGGGCCATCGAAGTGATGGCCACACGCCACGTGGGCGCCCTGCTGGTCATGAGTCAGGGTGTCTTGCTCGGCATCGTTTCGGAGAGGGATTACGCACGCAAGGTCATCCTGAAAAACCGGTCTTCGCATGATACTCCGGTGGGCGACATCATGACCTCGCCCGCCACGACGGTGGCCCCGACGGACACCGTGCACCATTGCATGGAGTTGATGACCCACGGCCGCTTTCGGCATCTGCCCGTGGTCGAATCCGGTCGTGTGGTGGGAATGTTGTCCATCGGTGATCTCGTCAAGGAGGTCATCGCCGAGCAGAGCGCGCAGATCGAACACCTGGAACGCTATATCGCCGGCTGAGCCTGCGACCGGGCCGCGTACGCGCGGCGCGCGGTTGACGATGCTTGTTACCTAGGTATCATGGGGCCATACACCGGCATGCGTACTCGCCTGCCCCAACCTGGCGCCTAATTTATTTAGCGCCCCGACAGATTTAAGTTGTTGTTTTTCAAAGCTCTGCGGGTTGGCCGCAGGGTACGACAAGTCGTGGGCTTCTGATATGTCTAGCGAGCAAGTTTCCCCACTGTCTACCAGCCGAGACGGTATCGACCCCAGGGTGGGCGATTGGGGCCTGTACCGATCTGCGTACGAACGCGATTCGTGCGGCTTCGGGCTGATCGCGAGCCTGGACGACACTGCCAGTCATTGGGTGGTGGAGACGGCGATCAGCTCGTTGAACCGCCTGACGCATCGCGGAGCGATCGCCGCGGACGGCAAGACCGGCGACGGCTGTGGTTTGTTGATCAAGAAGCCGACGCGATTCCTGCGCGCGGCCGCGCTCGAGGCCGGCTTCAAGCTGACGCCCCTGTTCGCGGCCGGGCTGGTGTTCCTGGATCGTGACCCCGCCGTCGCCGACCACGCCCGTCGGGTGCTCACCGCGCACATCGAGGGGGAGAAATTGCGCGTGGCCGGCTTCCGGCAGCTTCCCGTGGATGTTTCCGCCTGCGGCGTGGAAGCGCTGAAGACGCTGCCCGTCATCGAACAGCTGTTCGTGAACGCAGGTCCGGGCATGGACGAACCGACGCTGAACCGCAAGCTGTACATGGCACGGCGGCGCGCCGAGAAGGCGTTGGAGAGCGTCGATCCGGTGTTCTACATGCCCTCGTTGTCCGCGAGCACCATCGTCTACAAGGGCATGGTGATGCCCGAGTTCCTGGCGCAGTTCTATCCGGATCTCAAGGATCCGCGCATGGAAGCCTCGGTGGTGGTCTTTCACCAGCGCTTCTCCACCAACACCCTGCCGCAGTGGCGCCTCGCGCACCCCTACCGCTATCTGGCCCACAACGGCGAGATCAACACGGTGCAGGGCAACCGCAGCTGGGCGGTGGCGCGGGGTCCCTTGTTCCGCTCGCCGGTGTTGCCAGATCTGAGCGACGTGCTACCGGTGGTGTCGCTGACCGGGTCGGATTCGCAGTCCCTCGACAACATGCTCGAACTGCTGCTGGTGGGCGGTCTCGATCCCATGCACGCGCTGCGCCTCCTGGTGCCGCCGGCCTGGCAGTCGGTGGACATGATCGACCCCGACCTCAAGGCCTTCTACGAGTACTACGCCACCCACATGGAGCCCTGGGACGGCCCGGCGGGCATCGTCGTCACCGACGGTCGGTACGCTTGCTGTACGCTCGACCGTAATGGCTTGCGCCCGGCCCGCTGGGTCATCACCAAGAACCGGCACATCACCATCGCCTCGGAGGCGGGCGTCTGGGATTATCTGCCGGAAGACGTGGTGCGCAAGGGCAAGCTGGGGCCCGGCGAGATCCTGGCGCTCGACCTGCAGACCGCGGAGCTCCTGGACACCCGGGAGGTCGACGATTTGTTGAAGACGCGACACCCGTACAAGGTGTGGCTCAAGAAGGGCGTGCGGTACCTGCAGACCGATCTGATCGATCCGCGGCTCGCCGCGGAGCCGTTCGACCGGGGCACGCTCGCGCAATTCCAGAAACTCTACAACGTGTCGGCCGAGGAACGCGACGACATCATCCGGGTGCTGGCCGAGGACGAGAGCGAGGCCGTCGGCTCCATGGGCGACGACACCCCCATGCCGGTGCTGTCGAAGAAAGTCCGCTCGTTGTACGACTATTTCCGCCAGCAATTCGCGCAGGTCACCAATCCGCCCATCGACTCACTGCGCGAAAGCATCGTCATGTCGCTGCAGACGCAGATAGGCCCGGAGGCCAACATCTTCGTGCCGGCGCAGCAGCATGCCGAACAGATCGTGCTCAGTTCGCCCGTCCTCTCGCAGCGCAAACTGCGGCAGATCATGGGACTGGAGGACGCCGGCGTACCGAACGAATTCATCGATCTGCAATACGACGAACACCTGGACCTCGAGGCGGCCATCCTCGCCGTCTGCGACCGGGCGGAAGCCGCGGTGCGCGCGGGCAAGCTGGTGCTGCTGCTCTCCGACCGCTATCCGGTGAAGGGCAGGCTGCCCATCCATGCCCTGCTGGCGACGGGCGCGGTGCATCACCGCCTGGTCAAGACGGGCCTGCGCTGCCAGTGCAACATCCTGGTCGAGACCGGCACCGCGCGCGATTCTCATCACTTCGCCTGCCTGATCGGTTACGGGGCGACCGCCGTGTACCCGTTTCTCGCCTATCAGACGCTGTTCGACCTGATGCACAAGGGCGTCGTCAAGATGGATGCCGACACCCGTCAGGAACTCGGTCGCAGCTATCGGCGCGGCATCCGCAAGGGGCTGTTCAAGATCATGTCCAAGATGGGTATCTGCACCGTGGCGAGCTACCGTGCGGCGCAACTCTTCGAGATCGTGGGTCTGGGACCGGATGTGGTGTCGCTGTGTTTCGAGGGCACGGACAGCCGGATACGGGGCGCGGATTTCACGGATCTCAAGGCCGATTCACAGTACCTCGCGGCGCGTGCGTGGGATCCGGCGGTGAGCGTGGAGCAGGGCGGGCTGCTCAAGTACATGCACAACGGCGAGTACCACATGTACAACCCGGACGTGATCGCGACGCTGCAATCCGCGGTGATGTCGGGCGACTACCAGCAGTACAAGCGCTTTGCCGAACTCGTCAACGAGCGCCCGGTCTCGTGCATCCGCGACCTGCTGAAACTGAAACCCAATGCCGGCCCCATCCCGCTCGACGAGGTCGAGTCCATGACGGCGATCCTGGCGCGCTTCGACAGTGCGGGCATGTCCCTGGGCGCGCTGTCTCCGGAGGCGCACGAGGCGCTCGCCATCGCCATGAACCGCCTGGGCGCGCGCTCGAATTCGGGCGAGGGCGGCGAAGATCCGGTGCGTTACGGCACGGAGAAGAACTCCAAGATCAAGCAGGTGGCCTCCGGCCGCTTCGGGGTGACCCCTGAGTACCTGATCAACGCCGAGGTGTTGCAGATCAAGGTGGCGCAGGGCGCGAAACCCGGCGAGGGCGGTCAGCTGCCGGGCCACAAGGTCAACGAAATGATCGCGCGGCTGCGCTTCGCGCGGCCCGGGGTGGGCTTGATATCGCCGCCTCCGCATCACGACATCTATTCGATCGAGGATCTAGCGCAGCTCATCTTCGATCTGAAACAGGTGAATCCGCAGGCCCTGGTCTCGGTGAAACTGGTGGCAGAGCCGGGCGTCGGCACGGTCGCGGCCGGCGTCGCCAAGGCCTATGCCGATCTCATCACCATCAGCGGCTACGACGGCGGCACGGGCGCGAGTCCGCTGTCGTCGGTCAAGTACGCCGGCACGCCCTGGGAGCTCGGACTCGCGGAAACACATCAGACGCTGCGTGCCAACGAGCTGCGGCACCGCGTCCGCCTGCAGACCGACGGCGGGCTGAAGACCGGGCTCGACGTCATCAAGGCGGCGCTGATCGGCGCGGAAAGCTTCGGTTTCGGCACCGCGCCCATGGTGGCGCTTGGCTGCAAGTATCTGCGGATCTGCCATCTCAACAACTGCGCGACCGGCATCGCCACCCAGCACAACGTGCTGCGCGCGAAGTTCTTCGTCGGTCTGCCCGAGATGGTGATGAACTACTTCAAGTTCGTGGCGCAGGAATGCCGTGAAATCATGGCCGCGCTCGGCGTCCGGACCATCGCCGAACTGATCGGACACACCGAACTTCTGGAAGCGCAGGCCGGCGAAACCTCGAAGCAGCGCAAGCTCGACCTGCAGCCGCTGCTCGCGAATTCCCAGCTCGTCTCGGACAAGCCGCAATACTGCGTCGATCCGCGCAACGAGCCCTTCGACAAGGGAGTGCTCGCCGAGAGCATGCTGCGCGACATGCAGGCCGCCATCGACGCCGGGTCGGGTGGCGAATTTTCCTATGCCGTGAGCAACTATCACCGCTCCATCGGTGCCCGCATCTCGGGGGCCATCGCCAAGCGCTGGGGCAACACCGGCATGAGCGACGCGCCCATCGTGGTGAACCTCAAGGGTTCGGTCGGACAGAGCTTCGGCGTGTGGAACGCGGGAGGACTGCATCTGCATCTCGAGGGGGAGGCCAACGACTACGTGGGCAAGGGGATGGCCTCCGGCAAGATCGTGCTCAAGCCGCCCGCGCGGTCCACGTTCGTGGCGCGCGACACCGTCATCATGGGCAATACCTGCCTGTACGGCGCGACGGGCGGAGAGCTGTTCGCGGCGGGGACCGCGGGCGAGCGGTTCGCCGTGCGCAACTCGGGCGCGCTCGCGGTGCTCGAGGGCGCCGGCGACCACTGCTGCGAGTACATGACGGGCGGCGTGGTGTGCGTGCTCGGACGGACGGGCGTGAATTTCGGCGCGGGCTTCACCGGCGGCTTCGCCTATGTGCTCGACACGGAGCGCGACTTCGTCGACCGCTACAATCATCAGCTCATCGACATCCACCGGGTGTCGCCCGAGGGCATGGGCATCCACGTGCAGCATCTGCGCGGCCTCATCGCCCAGCACGTCGACGCCACGGGCAGCGCCTGGGGCATCCAGTTGCTCAACGATTTTCGTACCTACATCGGCAAGTTCTGGGTGGTCAAGCCGAAGGCGGCCGCCATCGACTCCCTGCTCGTCAATCTGCGGCGTGCCGCCTGAAAGGATTTTAGCGAACCACCATGGCCGACAAGCATCTGCAGTTCCTCGATATCTCCCGCAAGGACCCCGACAAGCTCCCCGTGGAGCTGCGCACCCGGCAGTTCACCGAGATCTACGCCCCGTACAGCGCGGAGACCGCGGGCCAGCAGGCGGGTCGCTGCCTGTCGTGCGGCAACCCGTTCTGCGAATGGAAATGCCCGGTGCACAACTACATTCCCAACTGGCTCGCGCTGGTCAACGAAGGCAAGCTGTTCGAGGCGGCGGAACTGTCGCATCAGACGAATTCTCTGCCGGAGATGTGTGGACGCATCTGCCCGCAGGACCGGCTGTGCGAGGGGGCCTGCACGCTGAACGACGGACTCGGCGCGGTCAGCATCGGCTCCATCGAAAAGTACATCACGGACGAGGCTTTCAAGCAGGGCTGGACGCCCGACATGTCGAACGTGGTACGAACCGGCAAGCGCGTCGCCGTCATCGGGGCGGGCCCGGCCGGTCTCGGCTGCGCCGACATTCTGGTCCGCAACGGGGTGACCCCGGTGGTTTTCGACCGCCACGCCAAGATCGGCGGACTGCTGACCTTCGGCATCCCGCCCTTCAAACTCGAGAAGACCGTGGTGGAGAAGCGCCGCGAGGTCATGGAAGGCATGGGCGTCGAGTTTCGTCTGAACGTGGAGATCGGCCGGGATCTCGCCTTCGAGGAACTGACGCGTGAATTCGACGCCGTCTTCCTGGGCATGGGCACCTACAGCTACGTCAAGGGCGGTTTCGCCGGCGAGGATCTCCCCGGCGTCCACGAGGCGTTGCCGTACCTCATTTCGAACATCAACCGCGAGCTCGGCCTTCCGGATGCGAATGGTTTCGTCGACATGCGCGGCAAGCGGGTGGTCGTCCTCGGCGGCGGCGACACCGGCATGGACTGCAACAGAACCGCGATCCGTCAGGGTGCTACCAGCGTGACGTGCACCTACCGCCGCGACGAGGACAACATGCCCGGTTCGCGCCGCGACTACAAGAACAGCAAGGAAGAGGGCGTGACCTTTCTGTTCAACAAACAGCCGGTTGAGATCGTGGGGTCGGACCGTGTCCAGGGCGTGAAACTCGTCGAGACGCGCCTGGGGCCGCCGGGCCCGCGCGGCCGCCGGGTGCCCGAAGTGGTGCCGGGTACCGAGGAAACCATCGAGGCCGACGCGGTGATCATCGCCTTCGGCTTTCTGCCCAGTCCTCCGGACTGGTTCACCCAGCACGAGATCGCGCAGCATGCCAACGGCCGGGTGCGCGTGTCCGCCGCCGCCCAGTCGCGCTTCCAGACCACCAATCCCAAGGTCTTCGCGGGCGGCGACATGGTGCGCGGGTCAGACCTCGTGGTGACGGCCGTGTTCGAGGGCCGCGAAGCAGGCCAGGGCATACTGCACTATCTCGGCGTGCGCAGCGGCGCCGGTCACTAGGCGGCTCGACCGCGGGCGGCCTCGATCAG
>CAZZYJ010000134.1:0-6637 GCA_964658215.1 uncultured Steroidobacteraceae bacterium
CGTTCGGACAACACCACGCGCTTCCTCGTGGTGGGGCGCAATCTGTTCAGTGCCAGCGGGGCGGACCGCACCACGCTGCTGGTGTCGGGCACCGGCACCGACGATGCGGGCGCGTTGTTCCGGCTGCTCGAACCCTTGGCTAAGCATCGCGTCAACATGACGCGCATCGAGTCGCGGCCCTCGCAGAAACGTAAGTGGGACTATGTCTTCTTCATCGACGTGGAAGGGCACGTGAGCGACGCACCGGTGGCCGAGGCGCTCGCGGCGCTGGAGCAGCGCGCATCGCTCTTCAAGGTGCTCGGCTCCTATCCGCGTGCCGTTCTGTGATGCAGGATTTCGTGGCGCGCCCGACCCGTGCCGTGTCCGGCGCGATGAGCGTTCCCGGCGACAAATCGATTTCGCACCGTGCGCTGATGCTGGCGGGGGTGGCTTCGGGCGTCAGCGACGTGAGCGGGTTCCTGGCCAGTGAGGACTGCCTGGCGACTCTCGCCGCCATGCGCGCCCTCGGCGTGCGCATCGAGCGACCCGCACCCACTCAGGTGGTGATCCACGGCGTCGGACTGCACGGTCTCGTCGGCGTCGGCACGGCCCTCGACATGGGCAATGCG
This sequence comes from uncultured Steroidobacteraceae bacterium, assembly GCA_964658215.1. Classification (GTDB taxonomy): domain Bacteria; phylum Pseudomonadota; class Gammaproteobacteria; order Steroidobacterales; family Steroidobacteraceae; genus Bog-1198. The sequence continues at coordinate 609 of CAZZYJ010000134.1, forward strand.
GGCACCGCGATGCGGCTGTTCACCGGCTTGCTGGCGGCGCAGGCCTTCTCGTCGCGGCTGATCGGCGATGCATCGCTCATGAAACGCCCCATGGAACGGGTGGCCAGGCCGCTGCGCCAGATGGGCGCCGACGTTCGCACGCAGGGGGGCGTACCGCCGGTCGACATCGGCGGCGGGCGGCCGTTGCACGGCATCGATTACTCGATGCCCGTGGCCAGTGCACAGGTCAAATCGGCAGTGTTGCTCGCCGGGCTGTATGCCAACGGCATCACCACGGTGAGTTCGCCCGCGGTGTGCCGCGACCACAGCGAACGCATGCTGTCGAGCTGCGGCGTGCGCATCGAGACGCAGGGCTCGACGACGACGCTGTATCCGCCGCGGGCCCTGTCGGCACAACGGCTGACCGTGCCCGGGGATTTCTCGTCCGCGGCGTTCTTCATCGTCGCGGGTCTGCTCGGCGCGGGCCCCGACGGACTGCTGTTGCGCAACGTCGGCCTGAATCCGACACGCACGGGCCTGCTCGACATCCTGCGCGCCATGGGCGGCGACATCGACATTCACGAGTTCCGCGAGAGCGGCGCCGAGCCGGTGGGTGACCTGCTCGTGAAGCGGTCCGCGTTGCGGGGGATCGACGTTCCGCCCGCGCTGGTGCCGCTCGCCATCGACGAGTTTCCGGTGTTGTTCATCGCGGCGGCGTGTGCCGACGGCGAGACCTCGATCACCGGCGCGGAAGAGCTGCGGGTGAAGGAAAGCGACCGGATTGCGGCGATGAGCGCCGGCCTCGCGGTGCTCGGGGTGGAGCATGCGGTGCTGCCGGACGGAATGCGCATCGCGGGGCGCGCCCAAGGTCCGGCGTTCGGCGGCGGGGCCGTGCAGAGCCAGGGCGACCATCGGGTCGCCATGGCCTTCGCGATCGCCAGTCTGCGCAGCGCCGGACCCGTGCAAATCCACGATGTCGCCAATGTGGCGACGTCGTTCCCGGGCTTCGTAGCCCTGGCGCGTTCCATCGGCTTCGATCTCGCATGAGCGGCGTGCCCGTGCTGACCATCGACGGCCCGTCCGGGTCCGGCAAGGGGACCGTCAGCCGTGCCACGGCGCAGCAACTCGGCTGGTCGCTGCTCGACAGCGGCGCTCTGTATCGCCTGGTCGCGCTGGCCGGCCGGCGGGCAGGCATCCCCCTCGACGACGCGCCGGCCCTGGCGCAGGCCGCGCTGGCGCTGGACATCCGCTTCGGCGCGGATGCGGCGGGCGAGGAGACGATCCAGTTCGCCGGTGAGGAGGTAACCCGTCACATTCGTACCGAGGAGGCCGGCAACGACGCCTCCAAGGTGGCGGCACTGCCTGCGGTCCGGGCGGCGCTGTTGGCACGACAACGCCGCTTCGCCGTGCCGCCGGGTCTGGTCGCGGACGGACGCGACATGGGCACCGTGGTATTTCCCGCTGCCGAGGTCAAGATCTTTCTTACCGCCAGTGCCGACGAACGGGCGTTGAGACGTCATAAGCAGTTGAAAGAAAAGGGGGTTGCTGCTAACCTTGCTGACCTTTCGCGTGAGATCGCCGAGCGCGACCGGCGCGACGTCACGCGTGCAGCCTCGCCTCTCGTCGCAAGCGACGATGCCGTGGTCCTGGACACCACGGGGATGTCCGTCGAGGCGGTGATCACTCGCGTATTGGAGATCGCAGGCAGGCGCCTGGCGCGGAAAATTTGAATCCACCGCGGCCTCAGGGATCGAGTGCCGTTATTTTGTGTTAACCCCGGATGCACGTGGGATAGGTGCTAGGGCATAGTCAAGAGTAAACATGACAGAAAGTTTCGCGGAACTGTTCGAACAAAGCATTGCGAGCCAGCGCATCCGTCCTGGCACCATCCTCAACGGATTGATCGTCGAAGTCGGCCAGGATTACGTCATCGTCAATGTCGGACTGAAATCCGAGGCCGTGATTCCTTCCGATCAATTCAAGAACGAGAAGGGTGAAATCGAGGTCGTCGTCGGCGAAACCGTCGAAGTGGCCTTGGACAGCGTGGAGGATGGCTCGGGCGAAACCCGCCTCTCCCGCGAGAAAGCCAAGCGCGCCAGAACCTGGACCCGGCTCGAAGCAGCGTTCGAAAAGCAGGAAGTCGTCATCGGCATCATCACGGGGCGCGTCAAGGGCGGCTTCACCGTCGAGATCGACAACGTCCGCGCCTTCCTGCCCGGTTCGCTGGTCGACGTGCGGCCGGTCCGCGATCCGTCGTACCTCGAGAACAAGCCCCTCGAATTCAAGGTCATCAAGCTCGACCAGAAGCGCAACAACGTGGTCGTGTCGCGACGTGCGGTGGTGGAACAGGAGTACAGCGCCGAACGCTCCGCGTTGCTCGACAATCTGCAGGAGGGTGCGGCCGTCAAGGGCGTGGTCAAGAACCTCACCGATTACGGCGCGTTCGTCGACCTGGGCGGCATCGACGGTTTGCTGCACATCACGGACATGGCCTGGAAGCGCGTCAAGCATCCTTCCGAGGTCGTGAAGGTGGGCGAGGAGATCGACGTGCGCATCCTGAAGTTCGACCGCGAACGGCAGCGCGTGTCGCTCGGCCTCAAGCAGCTGGGCGCCGATCCCTGGCAGAACATCGCGCGGCGCTATCCGGCCAACACGCGTCTGTTCGGCAAGGTCACCAACATCGCCGACTATGGCTGTTTCGTGGAAATCGAAGAGGGTGTCGAAGGTCTCGTGCACGTCTCGGAAATGGATTGGACCAACAAGAACGTCAATCCCGCCAAGGTCGTCCACGTCGGCCAGGAAGTCGAAGTCATGGTGCTCGACATCGACGAGGAGCGGCGTCGCATCAGCCTCGGCGTGAAGCAGTGCAAGGCCAATCCCTGGAAGGATTTCGCCGAGAACTACAACCGTGGCGACAAGGTCAGCGGCCAGATCAAGTCCATCACCGATTTCGGCATATTCATCGGACTGGCCGGCGGCATCGACGGTCTGGTGCATTTGTCGGACATTTCCTGGGACATGCCGGGCGAGGAGGCCGTGCGCAGCTATCAGAAGGCGCAGCAGGTCGATGCCATGGTGTTGTCCATCGATCCGGAGCGTGAGCGCATCAGCCTAGGGGTCAAGCAGCTCGCCAAGGATCCCTTCTCGGCCTACATCGCCGACCATCCGAAGGGCAGCATCGTCATCGGCACGGTCCGCGAAGTCGACGCCAAGGGCGCCATCATCGATCTCGGCAACGGCGTCGATGGTCAGCTGCGGGCCTCGGAGCTGTCGCGGGATCGCGTTGAAGACGCGCGTCTGCTGCTGAAGGTGGGTCAGGAAGTCGAAGCTCGCTTCACGGGCGTGGATCGCAAGGGACGCAGCATCTCGCTGTCGATCAAGGCGAAGGACATCCACGAAGAACAGGAAGCGATGCAGAACTATCGGACCGATTCGCCCACCGGCACCAGTCTCGGGGACTTGCTCAAAGAACAGATCTCCGGCCAGGATTGAGGGAGTGAAGGCACACGCGGCGGCTCTGCGGGGCCGTCGCGTGCGCGCTGCTACGTATGACTATTGATTCCACCGGATCGATAATGACGAAATCCGAACTCATAGAGATCATTTCGGCCAAACAAAAGCACCTGCCGGCGAAAGATGTCGAACTTGCAGTGAAGCAGTTGTTGGAGATCATGAGCGATGCGCTGGCGACCGGAGAGCGTATCGAGATCCGCGGATTCGGGAGTTTCTCCCTGCACTTTCGACCTCCCCGACAGGGGCGCAATCCCAAGACCGGCGAGGCCGTGGCCCTGGCCGGCAAGCACGTCCCGCATTTCAAGCCGGGCAAGGATCTTCGCGAGCGTGTCAACGACGGTGCGGATCAACCGATCCGCGACTGAAGAAGGCTTCCTCCCGGCGTGCGTCGTCCCGACGCGCGTCTTCCCGCATGCATATCGGCTCCTGCCGTGACCGACCTGCCGCTGCTCACCTGGACCGTCGGCGTCGCCGCCCTCATTCTCGGAATTTTCGTCGGCCATTTCGGCTGGGGAAAACGCTGGTTCGGCGTGTTCGGGCAGGCCTCCGACAAATTGCATCCGGACTATCTCACCGGCCTCGATTATCTCGTGACCGAGCAGCCCGATCGCGCGCTCGACATGTTCCTGCGGCTGATGGACGCCAACAGCGACACCCTGGAAACGCATTTCGCCCTGGGGTCGCTGTACCGTCGACGTGGAGAGGTCGAGCGGGCCATTCGAATCCATCAGAACGTACTCGCGCGCGAAGCGCTGGCGCCCGAACATCGCGAACAGGCGCTGCTCGCCCTGGCGCAGGATTACCTGCGCGCCGGCGTGCTCGACCGCGCCGAAAGCTTGTTTCAGCAGGTCAGCGAGGTGGCACGGCTGCGCGCCATCGCTCTCGATGCGCTGCGCGGCGTCTACGAACTGCAGCACGAATGGCAGCAGGCCCTGGACATGTATCGACTGCTGGCGCGGATCAAGGCAGCTCCGCCGCGGGGGGTCGCCGCGCACTATCTGTGCGAACTGGCCACCGTCGCCATCGACGGCGGCGATGCCGCCCGGGCGGGACAGCTGCTGCGGGAGGCGGCCCGCGAAGTCGCGCCCTTCGCGCGCGCCACGCTGCTCGGCGCACAGATTGCCGAGGACCGGGGCCAACGAGCCCTGGCGGCGGGTCTGCTGCGCGACGCCCTGCGCGAATCGCCGCGGCTGCTGCAGGCCGAGCTGCCGCATCTGCTGCGGCTGGTGGGCGAGGCCGGCCGGGACCGCGTGCTCGACGAACTGGTGACCGAGGCGAAGTCGCGCGGGGCGGGCGATCTCAAGCGGCTCGTGTTCGCCGCCATCGCCTCGGGGCTGGCCGATGCGCCACCCTTGCAGGCCTGCATCGCGCGGGTTTTCGAGGAGGATGCCACCTTGCGCGCGGTGTGGACGACGGGCGCGGGGCGCGAGGCGGAGCGGGGCGGCGGTGATCCCGTCGCGCGCGCGATCGGCGTCCTGCTCGCCCACGCCGATACCTACCGCTGCAACGAGTGCGGCTTCGCCGGACGCTCGTTCTACTGGCATTGTCCGGCGTGTCACGGCTGGGATAGTTTCGAGACTTACGCGATCGTTAAATTACGTTGAAATCCGTTACTATTTCGGTCATGCCAAACCAAATCGTCAAAAACGCCGTCTTCCCGGTCGCGGGACGCGGCACCCGGTTCCTGCCACTGACCAAGGCGTCGGCGAAGGAAATGTTGCCAATCGTCGACAAGCCATTGATCCAATACGCGGTGGACGAGGCCTTGTCGGCGGGCGCCGAGACCCTGGTGTTCGTCACCGGCAAGGCGAAGCGCGCCATCGAGGATCATTTCGACAGCGACACGGAACTCGAGGCAAGCCTGCAGGCCCAGGGGAAGCAAGAGCTGCTCGATGCGTTGCGGGGCATCCTGCCGAGCTGGGCGTCCTGCGTCTACATCCGCCAGCCGGCACCGCTCGGTCTCGGTCACGCCGTGCTCTGCGCGCGGCCGGTGATCGGCAACGCCCCGTTCATGGTGCATCTGGCCGACGATCTCATCGACGCGCGGGTGCCGTGCCTCAAGCAGATGGTCGACGCCCACGCCCGTCATGGCGGCAGTCTGTTGGGCGTGCAGAGCGTGCCCAAGCAGGACACCGACAAGTACGGCATCGTTTCCGTCGAAAAGCAGGTGGCGCCCGGGGTCAGTCTGATGTCGCACATCGTCGAGAAGCCGAAGCCGGACAAGGCGCCTTCGACGCTGGCCGTGGTGGGCCGTTACGTGCTGTCGGGGTCGATATTCGAAGACCTGGCCAAGATCGGCAAGGGGGCGGGGGGCGAGATTCAGCTCACGGACGGCATCGCCCAGCTCATGGGACGCGAGCCTGTCTATGCGTTCGAATTCGAGGGCAAGCGCTACGACTGTGGCAGCAAGCTCGGTTACCTGCAGGCCAACGTGGAATATGGCCTGAAACATCCCAGCCTGGGCAGGGATTTTGCCGCCTACCTCAAGGACTACGTGGCGAAGCTGTAGCGCAGCGGACGCGGCACCGGGAGTGCCG
>CAZZYJ010000134.1:6647-9269 GCA_964658215.1 uncultured Steroidobacteraceae bacterium
CCCCCGCCACCCGGCGTGGGTCAGTGGGAACGGCCGCGCTGGGACTGACCGCCCTGCTGTCGGACGCCCGATGCGCCCGACCCCGAACCCCGGCGCGAGTCGCGCCGGTCCGAGCCGCGGTTGCCGTGCGAGTTGCCGGCATGATGCGCCGGCCGGCCCTGGCCCTGCGGCCGGTCTCCCGCCGAGCGCTCGCCCTGGGAGCCTGCATGCGGCGCCGACTCGACCATCTTGAACACCGGCGTCGGGACGACGGGAATGCTGCGCCGGAGGAGGCGCTCGATGTCCCTCAGATAGCCCGTTTCGTCGGAGGACACCAACGATATGGCTTCACCGGCGGCGCCCGCCCGTCCCGTGCGGCCGATGCGATGCACGTAGTCTTCCGGCACGTTGGGCAGTTCGTAGTTCACCACCTGGGGCAGCTCCTTGATGTCTAGGCCGCGTGCCGCGACTTCGGTGGCGACCAGCGCCGTCACCTGGCCGCGCTTGAACATGTCGAGCGCCTTGACGCGAGCCGCCTGGCTCTTGTTGCCGTGAATGGCCGCCGACTTGATGCCGGCACCCTCCAGCTGCTGTGCGAGGCGGTTGGCGCCATGCTTGGTCCTGCTGAAGATCAGCACCTGGTGCCAGTTTCCTTCCTGGATGAGATGCACCAACAAATGCCGCTTGTGCTCCTTCTGAACGCGGTAGGCACGCTGCTCGACGAGTTCGATGGGCGCATTGCGCGGCGCGACCTGGATCGAGAGCGGGTCGTGCAGCAGGCGTTCCGCCAGGCCCCGGATGTCGTCCGAGTAGGTGGCCGAGAACAACAGGTTCTGGCGCTTCTGCGGCAGCAGCTTGATGATCTTGCGGATGTCGTTGATGAAGCCCATGTCGAGCATGCGATCCGCTTCGTCGAGCACGAGCACCTGGACCTTGGACAGATCGACCGCGCGTTGTTGCGCCAGATCGAGCAGGCGGCCGGGGGTCGCCACCAGGATGTCGCAGCCGGCGCGCAGCGCCGTGATCTGCGGGTTGATGCTCACGCCGCCGAAGACCTGGTAGGTGCGCAGCTGCAGATACTTGCCGTAGTCGCGGGCGCTCTGCGCCACCTGGGCGGCGAGTTCACGCGTGGGGGTGAGCACCAGCGCGCGCGGCTGGCGGTTGGTGCCGTGAGCCGTGTCGTTCAACAGGCGCTGCAACACGGGCAGCACGAATCCGGCGGTCTTGCCCGTGCCGGTTTGGGCGCCGGCCAAGACGTCGCGTCCGGAGAGCACGGCGGGAATCGCCTGCGCCTGGATGGGCGAGGGGGCGTCGTAGCCCTTATCGGCGACGGCACGCAGCAGTTCGGGCGACAGCCCGAGATCGGAAAATGACATGAATATCCTTGAAAGATTTGGACTCGCACGACAGGCCGACGAGGCGCTGCAGCGGTCAGGAGCGAGGAGGGTAAATGAACGGAGTGCGTCGAAGACGGACCGCGAGCTAAAGGTGGCACTGACCGAGTACCGACCTGACTTAACTGCGCGGAGCATACCTGGGTTCGTCGTCGACGTCCACCTAATGAAATGGCCCCTCTCGCGCGGCATCGTCATCCTCTACACTACGGCCGCCCGAAGAGACGGAATCCGCCATGAGTCTTTTGTTCAGCCCCCTCGCCATCGGCCCCCTCACGCTTCCCAACCGCATCGTCATCGCACCCATGTGCCAGTACTCTGCGGTGGAGGGCTCGGCCACCGACTGGCATACGGTCCACCTCGGTCAACTCGCTCTGTCGGGTGCCGGGCTCTTGATCATCGAGGCCACCGCCGTCGTGCCCGAAGGACGCATCACCGCCACGGATCTTGGCCTCTACGACGAGAACAACGCTGCGGCGCTCGCGGGCGTGCTCGCCACCGTGCGCGCCCATTCGCGCATTCCGGTCGCACTTCAGCTCGCGCATGCCGGACGCAAAGCCTCCTGCCATGCGCCGTGGGAGGGCGGCCTGCAGATCGCGCCGACGGCGCCCGGCGGCTGGCAGAGCGTGGCACCGTCGTCGCTGCCGCATAGTCCAGGCGACCACCCGCCCACCGCTCTCGACCGGCACGGCATGGATCTGGTGCGCGAACACTTCGCCCAGGCCGCCCGCCGCGCCGCGCTGCTCGGCATCGAGGCCATCGAGATCCACGCCGCCCACGGCTACCTGCTGCACGAGTTCCTGTCGCCGCTCGCTAACCGCCGTGACGACGAGCATGGCGGCTCCCTCGAGAACCGGCTGCGGTTTCCGCTCGAGGTCTTCGACGCCGTGCGTCACGCCTTCCCGGCAGAGCGGCCGGTGTGGGTACGCATCTCGGCGTCCGACTGGCTGCCCGGCGGGTGGGACATCGAGAGTTCCGTGGCGTTCGCCCGTGCCCTGCAAGCGCGCGGCTGCGCAGCGCTGCACGTGAGTTCCGGGGGCCTCTCCAACGCACAGAAGATACCGCTGACCCCGGGATACCAGGTGCCGTTCGCGAAGCGTCTCAAGGCGGAATTGCGCATGCCCGTCATCGCCGTGGGTCTGATCGACGAGCCGGACCAGGCCGAGCGCATTCTCGAGAACGGCGAGGCCGATGCCGTCGCGCTCGCACGGGGGATGCTGTACGACCCGCGCTGGCCGTGGCATGCGGC
>CAZZYJ010000135.1:0-9134 GCA_964658215.1 uncultured Steroidobacteraceae bacterium
CGCGGACGAGCAGGCGCCGCCCCAGTTCCATGACGCCCTCCCCTCGAACGAAGCGAGGCGCTCACTTGAACACCGAGCGATCGAAGGCCGTCGCCACATTCACCGCCTGCTTGATGACGCCCGCCTTGAGATAAAGGTCTGCCGTGTCCTGATGATCGCGAACCACCGCATCGTCGATGGCGACATACTGGTAATTCATGTGCTTGATCACCAAGCGTGCCACGTCGAGCTGCAGACCGGTTTGAACCGCATAGAGCTTGGCGTATTCCTCCCGATGTTGGTTTGCCCAATCCTGAGCGCGGCGCAGACGCGCCAGGAAGTCCTCGAGCAGCGCCCGTTTCGAGGCGATGGCGGCGTTGCTCGTGACCACGTCGCCATCCGAAATCGCGAGCCCGGTGCCATCGACGACGGGTCGCAGATGATCCTGCACCTCGGCGATGGCCACATAGGGATCCCAGGTGGACCACGCATCGATGGAACCGCCCAACAACGCCGCCCTCGCATCCGCCGGCAGCAGGTATTGAATCGCCACTTGATCCAGCGGAATGTCGGCACGTTGCAACGCCGCCAGTATCAGGTGGTGACCCACCGAGCCCTTGTTGGTACCGATGCGCTTGCCGCGCAGGTCGCCGACCGCACGGATCGACGAATTCGGTGGCACCAGTATCGCCAGGAGCTCTCGCGGACCTTCGAGACGCAGGGCGGCCACCGCCTTGAGGGGGGCGCCCGACGCCACCGCAAAGATCAACGGTGCACCCGCCGAGGCTCGCAGATCGATGGCACCGGCTGCCAGCGCCTCCAGGGCGGGCGCCGTCGCCGGAAATTCCGCCCATTCGACGCCGTAGGAGATGCCCTTCAACTCTCCTGAGGCGTTCAACAAGGCCTTGTACACGCCCTTCGAGTCGCCGATGCGCAAAGACGGTTCCGCAGCGTGCGCGTACGCCACCGTCAACAAAGCCACGATGCACAGCCAGTGCCGGGACGGGTGTTTCATGCTCAGTAATGCGGCAGGGCGTCGAAGTCTTCGATGAGCACGCGCTCGAGTTCCCGTGGGTAGTCGCCGTAATTGACCACCGCGTAATGCAGGCCCGCACGGTTGTCCCAGAAGGCCACCGTGTTCGGGGTCCACTTGAAGCGCACCTGCACCTCGGGCCTGGAATACCCGGCGAGAATCTGCTCGAGCAACGCAGCGCTCTCGGCGCGGTCCCAGCCGACGATGGAGGGATGCTGGGAGAAGTTGACCCAGACGATCTTCTCACCGGTCTCGGGGTGAATGCGCACCAGCCGGTGCGCGACGATCGGATAGTCGAGGCCGACCCGCGCGAGCGCACTCTGGAAATCGTGCACGACATACAGGTCGTCGATTTTTTCCTTCACCGCGTCGGGAAGCGTCTCGTACACGGCATTGCCGTTCGCCCAGATCGTATCGCCGCCGAGCGGCGGGATGTCGACGGCGCGCAAAATCGCACCCCAGGTCGGTCGCACCAACCAGCTGGTGTCGCTGTGCCACGTACCGCGGGTGACCTTGTATTCCTGCCGGGTGATGGTGGCCGAGATCCGATGCGACTGCGCCGAATCCGCCTTGACGCGATGGTCGGTCTGACGGGTGGTCGGATGCTCGTAGATCTTGCCGAACTGCCGGGCCAGAGCCACTTGTTGCTCGCCGTCGATGGGCTGGTTGCGGAAGAACAGCACGCGATGCTTCAGCAGCAAGGCCTTGAGGTGATCACGTTGCGGCGGGCTGAGAGGCCGGCGCAGATCGACGCCGCTGATCTCGGCGCCGATGGTGGGCTCGAGCTGTTTTACGACTAGCTCGGTGTTCGATTCGGGAAGGCGTTCGACGGCGACGGCAGACATGCGGATGCTCCTGGATGAAGTGCTACGAGGACACGATAGCCGCTGACGAAGCCCGCCGTGCATTCAAAAAGACATGGCGTTATGCGGCCTCGTTATTGCGCGGTATTCGCATAAGCAAAGACGAACAAGGTCGTTCAAGCAGAGCGTGGTTCTCTATAGCGTTGTCGGACATCGGTGGATCGGGCGGTAGGCCCGATGCGCCCCACCTCGCCGGAGAACGACAAAGAATGGACCGCGACAACGCCGCCGCAAGGCGCACAAAGACTGATTCCCGCAGCGCCCTGCTCGCGACGATGGTCGGCATCGTCCTCGCGAGCCCGGCGGGCGCGGCGAACGAAGAGGCGCTTGCCGCAGTCACGAACGACGCGGCGGCGACGTCGGACCTCGCAGCCGTCAACGACGGCTCCGCCACCGCGGGAGATCAGATCAACGAGATGGTGGTCACCGGTGTTCGCGGCAGCCAGCCGCGCACCGTCGCCAACAGTCCCGTGCCCATCGACCTCATCAGCGCCGAGCAGCTGACCGCCACCGGCAAGACGGGCCTGAAGGAGATCCTGTCGAGCGTGATTCCCTCCCTCACGCTGCCGGCGCAGAACGGCGGCGGTACGTCGGCCAGCGTGCAGCCCTACACCGTCCGCGGCCTCACCGGCGACTACGTCCTGGTGTTGGTCGACGGCAAACGTCGCCACGGCACGGCGCTGATCAACAATCTGGCAACCATCGGCGGCGGTTCGACGCCGGTGGATCTCGATCTGATCCCGGTTGCCGCGATCGACCACATCGAAGTGCTGCGCGACGGTGCGGCCGCCCAGTACGGCTCGGACGCCATCGCCGGCGTGATCAACATCATCCTCAAACAGGGCAGGGACGGCGGGCAGGCCGATGTCACGGCGGGAAGGACGTACAAGACCACGGGCGCGCTGGGACAGATCGATGCGGACTACGGCCTGCCGATTTTCGCGGACGGGTTCCTCCATCTCGCCCTGACCGCCGATCATCACCAGCCGGCGCCGGCCAACGATCGGTCCACGGGACTTCTGTATCCCCTGGTCGACGGCCAGCCGGATGCGAGAGAGAGTTCCGGCAACGATCGCTACGGCAGTGCCTACGGGCGGTCGACGCGGGACAACACGGTCAACGCGTCGTACAACCTGGCTGCCCCGCTCGGCGACGGCTTGGATTTTTACAGTACCGCCACCGTCAGCCATCGCGACATCAGGGACGCCCGCGGTGCCTATCGACCGGACGATCTCTCCTCGCTGCCGGAGCTGTATCCCAACGGCTTTCAAGCCTACCGGCTGATCCGCGAGACCGATTTCCAAGCCGGCGCCGGTGTCAAGGGCGAACTCGCCGGCTGGCACTGGGATGCCAGTTCGAACTTCGGCCGCGATTACGCGTGGCTCGGCGCGGACCATACGCTCAATGCCTCGCTCGGACCTGCCGTGACCCAGAGCAGCTTCTACCTGGGGGCACAGATCTTTCAGCAATGGACCAACAACCTCGACGTCGGTCGCGCCTTCGATATCGGCTGGGCCAAACCGCTGGATGTGTCGTGGGGGCTGGAGCATCGGTGGGAACAGTTTTCCCAGAAGGCCGGCGAGCCGAATTCCTACATCAACGGCGGCTACGTGGTACCGAACGACGGCACGCCGTTCGACGATCTCTACCAGGGACTATCGCCCACGGCCGGGCTGCAGTCATTCACGGGCACGACGCCCGCCGATGCCGGCACGCATCATCGCAACAACTATGCCGTGTACCTCGACACCGGCAGCAACATCGTCGAGCCCTGGTACGTAGGGGTTGCGGTGCGCGCCGAGCACTACGACGACAGTTCCGGCAATACGCTGAACGGCAAGTTCATCACGCGCTACGAAATCCTGCCCGGGCTGGCCGTGCGGGCCGCCGTGAACAATAGTTTCCGCGCGCCTTCTTTGGCCGAGGAGTATTTCTCGACCACGCAGAACACCAGCGACATCGTCAATGGCGTCGTCACCACCGAGCAGGTGAAGTTCCTGCCGGCGAACAGCGCCCTCGCGGCCGCCCTGGGCGCCAAACCCCTGAAGCCGGAGAAATCGCTGAACTACTCGGCCGGCGTGACCTTTCAGCCCACATCGAAATTCCTCGTGACGCTCGATGCCTACCAGATCGACATTTCCGACCGGATCGTCAAGTCCTCGACGCTCACCGGGGCACCCGTCGCAGCGATACTCGCGCCGCTCGGATTCTCGAACCTGAGTTCCGCGCAGTATTTCACCAACGCCGTCGATACCCGGACCGACGGCGTCGATTTCGTGCTGGACTACGCGCAAGGATTCGACGGCGCAGGTTCGGTGCGGTGGAGCGCGACCTATGCCGCGAACCGGACCGTCATCACGCACATCAATGCCAATCCCGCCGTGTTGAGCGGCTTCGGCGCCGGTTTCCAGCTGTTCGGGCCGCTGGCCCAGCGGCAGCTCACCGAGTCGACGCCGAAGGACCGGCTCGCCCTCGCGGCGGATTGGACGCGGCGTCAATGGCAGGTGCATGCGGTCGAAACGCGCTACGGCAGCTATCTCGAGCCCGTCACCAATACGCTGGACGGACATTTCGGTCCGAGATGGCTCACCGATCTGGACGTCACCTTCGCGGTCAGTCGCGCGCTGAGTCTGTCCGTCGGCGCCAACAATCTCTTCAATGCCTATCCGCAGCGGCAGTCCGGCGCATTCATCCGCGCGCTGGCGACGGATACGACGCTGACCTCCGCGCCCGGCTACAAGGCCGATCCGACGGCGTATGGAACGCCCACGTCCGGCGCGGACATCTACGGCACGAACTCGCCGTTCGGACTCAACGGCGGGTTCTATTACGCGCGGGTCGGCATCAAGTTCTGAGCGAAGAGTGCCCGCCGGCCCGGTGCCCCGTCACGGCTGCCGCGACCATGGCGCCCGTCGGCCGACCTCGCTAGACTCCGCGCTTTCGCCACCACGAGACACCCCCATGGCCTTCTCCCTCTATTCCGCGACCGTGCCTTCCTCTCGTCAGATCCTCGCCGCCCTGGGCGCCATCCTCGTCAAGGCCGAGGCCTTTTGCGCCGAACGGGGCATCGCGCCGGAGGACCTGATTCAAACCCGGCTGGCCGAGGACATGCATCCCTTCGGATACCAGGTGAAATCCACCGTCGTACACTCGTTGGGTGCTCTCGAGGGCGTACGCAGCGGCACGTTCAGCGCCGACAGGACGCCGTTCCCCACGGAGTTCGCAGCGCTGAGGTCGAAGCTCGACGCCACCCTCGTCGCTCTCGACGCCTTGGATCCGGCCGAGATCGATGCCTTCGTCGGGCGCGAGGTGCAGTTCACCGGCCGGGTGAACATGGCTTTCACGGCAGAGAACTTTCTACTCTCCTTCGCCCAGCCGAATTTCTATTTCCACGCCACCACGGCGTACGACATCCTGCGTTGGAAAGGCATGCCGCTGGGCAAACGCGACTTCATCGGCGCGCCGCGCGTCAAGGCATAGCGGGTCAACGGCCGAGATTGTCGGTGCGACGGATGAACGCCGCGACGTTGTCGTGCAAGGCTTTCAGCGAAGATTCCTTGGCGTACACCATGTGGCCCGAATCGTAGAAATTGTAGTCGATGTTCGCCTGCAGCGCGGCGGGAATGGGCAGATGGTGCATTTCGTACACGCCCTGGAAGAACGGGGTGGCGAGGTCGAAATAGCCGGCATGCAGTTGAATTTTCAACGTGGGGTTGAGCTTCATCGCATTGGCGAGATCCGGCATGACGTTCAGGCCCTGTTCCGGCGGATACGCCCGCTCCTGCCCCGGTAGTTGATGCTCCGCGTTCCACGTCCTGAAGATGGGAATGCTGGGCTTGAACTGCCTGCCTTCACCGTAATGCAGCTCCTTGCGTACGTAGTCGTTGAAGGCGGACACGTAGGCGGAGCTCAGGGCGGTGGACTGCGGGTCATAGTCGGCGCGCTGGCTCAAGGGGTCCAGGAGCGGTCCGGAAAAGCGTGAGTCGAGACGGCCCGTGGCGGCACCCGTATCCCCCTGCAACGTCTGGCGAAACTCGCCGCCGTCGATGCGCAGATCCGCCTTCAAGATGTAGTCGACGGGCAGGCCGGTGTACTGATGCAGCCTCTCGGCGACGGTTGCGCGCTGCACCGCCGTCAGCTCCGAGCCCGCGGCCAGCGCATGCGCGTAATCGCCCAGCGCGAACTCCTCCACGTCGGCGAGCAGACGGGCGAGGTCCGGGTGCTCGCCAGGCAGCTTGTGGTGATACCACGCAGTCGCCGCGTAGGTCGGCAGCACCATTTCATAAGGCAGGTCCACGCCCGGATTTTGCGTCGGACGGTCCGCGCTCAAATCGAAACTCAGGATCTGCGACAGCAGGATGACGCCGTTGAAGTCGACGGAGCGGTCCCTCTCCAGTTCGTTGACCAGCACGGCGGAGCGCGGCGTGCCGTAGCTTTCGCCGAACAGATATTTCGGCGAGTTCCAGCGGCCGTATTTCTCCAGGAACTGCGCGATGAACTCTGCGAACGCATGGGCATCCTGATCGACCCCGTAGAACGCCTTCTCCTTGTCCTTCCCCGCGATGCGACTGAAGCCGGTGCCCGGCGCATCGATGAAGACCAGATCGCTCACGTCGAGCAACGTCGAGTCGTTGTTGACCAGGGCGTAGGGCGCCGCCGGGGTGTGCGCATCGGTCGAGGTGACGACGCGGCGCGGCCCGAACGCGCCCATGTGCAGCCAGACCGACGCCGATCCCGGTCCGCCGTTGTAGAGAAAAGTGATCGGCCGGGGACTCGTGCCGTTCTTGAAGTACGCCACGTAGAACATCGAGGCTTCGGCGGTGGGATTCTTCGCATCGCCGCCCTCCTCACCCGCCGCCGCGTCCCTCTCGGGCTTTGGATCGCGCGGCACGTCGTCCCAGCCCTTCGGGTGAATGACGAGCGTGCCTGCGATGGCCCTGTAGGCAATCGACTGGCCGCCGCTCGACACGGTGCCGGTGGAGGTGGTCGCTTCCGGCTTGAAAGGCTCGAATCTCTCCCGCTCCGGCGCGGGCGCGGCGGTGCCGGCTGCGGCTGCGGGGGGAGCGTTCGGCGCCGCGGCGAGCGCCGTCACGCCGGTCAGGCCCGCGACGATGCAGGCAGCATGGGCAAGAACGGTATTCATGTCGCCGATCCTACCGCTTCGTCACCCGGCGCCGCCACCCAGCAGATCCTCGCGCGGAGGAATCCAGGGCGGCGTGCCCGCGCAGCGAACCTCGGTGCGGCTTCCGGTCAGGCGTAGTTCGGAGAAGCCGCCGGCGGACTGGCCGGCGAAGCGCAGGTCCCCCAGCAGCCACCCCTCGCGCGTACGCAGGGCGAACGGCGCCCGCGCGAAACGCATCAATGCCGCCGCGTCGCACCGCGTGGTCACCAACGCCGTGAGCGTGCTGCGGCTCATCGAAAACTCGCGCCAGCGGATCGCGTTCGCGTCCTGCTCTCGAGCCGCGGTCTGCGGTACCCGGGTTGGCCGCTCGAGCGATCCCCGGCATGCGCCGGCCGGCAGCCAGCGCGGCGCGAGCGCGAGCACCGCGTGCCGCGCCGTATAGTGCTCACCCCGGGTTTGCAACACCCACGCGTCCCAGCACAAGGGGTTTGCCGGCATCGGCGTGAGGATATGATCCAGGAGACGATCGGCCGGAAAATCCCTGCCAGCGAGCGCCTCGATGCGACCGGCGGCGACCCGCCCGGCGAGCACGAAGACGCCCGTCACGGCGAGGAACGTCGCGACGCTCGCGAGCGCCGCACCGCGTGCATCGAGCCGCCGGCCGATCCACAAGAGCACCACCAGCAGCGTGGCGAGGACGCCATACGCCGGCGGCGCCACCAGGCCGCTGGCGATGCTGAGGGCCACCGCCGACGCCAGCGTCAGCCCGAGCAGCACGCGCGCTGGAGTCGAGCGCAGCAGAAAAATCAACGGCGCCGCCGCGACCCAGTAGAGCGGCTCGACGATGTACACCGCATCGCCGTAGAGCCAGCGGTTCTGGAAGGGCCAGAAAGGATGCACGCCATAGCTGTTGAGGGCATCCATGAACAGATGAAGATAGGTGCTGAGCAGCGCGACCCCCGCGAGCGCGAAGTGGTCCGCCCGGGTCACCACGGCCCGCGCGCGGCGCAGCCACGCCGCCATCCCTGCGTACAGCAGCAACCCGAGCACGGCGCAGCCCACCACGGTGTGGGTGTAGCCGCGATGCTCGAGCAGGTAGCCCAGCTTGTCGTGCGCAGGCCCGCGGTACGAATACAGCAGGTCGATATCCGGCAGATTGTTGCCGATCACGGCGACGGCCACGAACGCATTCCGGCGCAACGCCGGCGCGAGGCCGGCGCGGCTCACCGGCACGGTACGAGCCAGACCCTCGCCCACGATCAAGCCGATCAAGGAATGCGTTACGTTGTCCACCGATATGCAACCTCGCCCGCGGACGGTCATTCTGCGCCAATCCTCGATCCCTGCCACCGAGAGTGCCTACAATGCCGCGAGCTGAAAACTCGGGGGTGAGAAGGCAAATGGAAGTCGGCATCGATAGTTTCGCGCGCATCGGCAACGATGCCATCGCGCCCGTTCGGGCCATGGAGCTGGTGCTGGAGAGGATCGAGGTCGCGGACCGGGCCGGGCTCGATGTGTTCGGTATCGGTGAACATCACCGCCGGGAGTTCCTCGACTCCTCGCCCGCCGTGATCCTGGCCGCGGCGGCCGCACGCACCGGGCGTATTCGCCTGACCAGCGCAGTGACGGTGCTCAGCGCCGCGGACCCCGTGCGGGTGTTTCAAAGTTTCGCGACGCTCGACCTGATCTCGCACGGCCGGGCGGAGCTGGTGGTCGGGCGCGGCTCGTCCACCGAGGCGTTCCCGTTGTTCGGGTATTCGCTCGATGACTACGACGCCCTGTTCGCGGAGAAACTCGGCCTGCTGCTGGCCATTCGCGACCACAACCCCGTGCAGTGGTCGGGCAAGCACCGTGCCGCCCTGCGCGGGCAGGGTATCTACCCGCGGCCCCTGCAGGACCCGCTGCCCATCTGGCTGGGTGTCGGCGGCACGCCGCAGTCTTTCGTCCGCGCCGGCACCCTGGGGCTGCCGCTCATGGTGGCCATCATCGGCGGCGAGACCCACCGTTTCCGTCCTTTGATCGACTTGTACCGCGACGCGGGAAGGCGGGCGGGACATCCCCCGCAGCGGTTGCAGGTGGGGCTGCATTCGCTCGGCTACGTGGCCGCCTCCTCGTCGGCGGCCGCCGACGAGGAGGC
>CAZZYJ010000136.1:0-9113 GCA_964658215.1 uncultured Steroidobacteraceae bacterium
GTTCCTGAGCGGCGGCCTCGATTCCGCCCTGACCACCTATTACCTCGATGCGCCTCGCACCTACTCGCTGGGCTTCGATGGCCGCGACCGCTCCGAACTCGAGGCCGCGCAGAGCGCGGCGCGGCATCTGGCGACCCGGCATACCGAGATGAACGCGCCGTCCGCAGATTTCGCGGCGGCGCTCGACACCCTGCCGCAGGTGTTCGACGAACCCTTCGGTGACAGTGCCGCATGGTCGAACTATCTCATCGCGCAGTTCGCCCGCCGCGAGGTGACCGTGGCCCTGAGCGGCGAGGGCGGCGATGAGATTTTCTGTGGTTATCCCCGCTATTGGTCGCGCGTCGGCGCGCGTTCCAACCTCTTCAACCGGGCGCTCGCGGCCGTGGTGCCGCCCCTGTCGCGGCTCGGCTCCTCGCTGCGCCGGCGTGCCTATGTGGGCCTGCCGGCCTACGCGGTCGCGCTCGGCGGACTCGCGGCGGACCAGGTCGACGCCCTGCTCGCACCGGGATGGCGGGAACCGCAATACGATTATCTTTGGTTCTACCGCCGTTTCTGGCGTGCCGAACTCGACCCGCTGGCCCGCCTGCGCTGGCTGGACGTGAACACTGATCTCGCCGAGGGATTGCTCACCAAGGTGGACCGCACCAGCATGGCGCACTCGTTGGAGGTGCGCCCGCCATTGCTCGATCACCGGCTGGTCGAGTTCATGCTCGGCGTCGACCCGGCGCGGTTGGTGGACCCGGCACGGCGTCGCGGGAAACTGCTGGTGCGTCGCCTCATGGAGCCGCGGCTGCCGCCGCGCCATCTCGACCGGCCGAAATCGGGCTTCGGTCTGCCCGTCCATCGCTGGCTGCGCCGCAATCCGCAACTGCTGGCCGATGCCGTCGCGCGGCTCATGGCGCGCGGCGTGCTCGGGCGTGCGGTGACCACGGAATTTCGCCGCGCGTGGTATCTGCTGGTGCTCGACCGCTGGTTCACCGCGTTTGATTGAGCCTGCACCGAGGATCCTGTTCGTGCCCGTGTCCGGCGCCTTCGGAATGGGCGAATATGCGCGTTCCGTAGCGATCGCGCAGGCGGTGCAGGCGCACTGGCCGGCCGCGGATCTGCGCTTCGTCCTCAGCCGGCAGGCACCTTACGCGGCGGCCGCGCCGTTCCAGTCCACCCTGCTCGATTCTTCGCCGACGTTTCATTCCGCCGCCGTCATCGACCTGCTCACGAGTTTCCGGCCCGACGTGGTGGTCTTCGACAACGCGGGGCGCACCGCCCAGCTGCGCGCGGCGAAGCGACTGGGCGCGCGCGTGGTCTACATCAGCGCCCGTCGGCGCCAGCGCGGCAAGGCGTTCCGTCTGCGTTGGATGCGGCTGATCGATGAACACTGGATTGCCTATCCCCGCTTCATCGCCGGTGCCCTGCGCATGACCGAACGGCTGAAACTGGCCGTCGTGCGCCGCCCGCGCGTGCGCTATCTCGACGTCATCCTGTCGCGCCCGGCGCCCGCGCCGGGCCATTCCGTGCTCGCGCAAACGGGCTGGGCGCCGGACGGTTTCGTGCTCGTGGTGCCGGGCGGCGGCACGGGTCACCCGGGCGCCACCGATGCCGTCCAGCAATTCCTGAGCGCCGCGCAGCGCCTGGCGGACTGGGGCATTCCGACGCTGTTCGTCGGCCCGCCGGGCGTGCAGGGTGCGCCGCCGCCGCCCACCGCTACGGTGGCCGCCCGCGACGGTGCCACGCCGCTGCGGCGGATGGGGCCGCTGCCGCAGCCGGCGCTCGCCGAACTGATGCTCGGCGCCCGCGTCGTCGTCGCGAACGGCGGTTCCACACTGCTGCAGGCCATCGCCTGCGGCAGGGCCTGCGTGGCCGTGCCGGTCGCCGGCGATCAGCGGGAGCGCATCCGACGCTGCGTCGATGCGCGCGTCGCGCTCGCGGCACGGCTCGATGCCGCCTCCATCGTGCGGATCGCCGCTCCGCTCTGGCAAAACGACGAGTATCGCCGGGCGCTGGCGGCCCGCGCGGCGGCGCTCGAACTCGCCGACGGCATCGACGTGGCCGTGCGCGCGCTCGCCGGGCTGGTCTGAGGCACCCGTGCCGAACGTCCTGCTCCTCGGCTACGATCCGGCGCAGCCTTCCTTCCGCCACCGCATGCAGAGTCTCGTGTCGCCCCTGCAGGCAGCGGGCTGGGCGGTGCGCACCGAACGATTTCCGAGCGGCCGCTACGGGATACGCACCTGGGAGCGGCGGGCGCTGCTGGGCTGGGCCGACGTCGTGGTCCTCCATCAGATCAAACTGAGCGGGCTCGAGGCACGTCTGTTCGCGGCGCTGAGCCGGCGTCGGGTGTTCGACGTCGACGATGCGATCTACGTGCGCAAGCCGCGCCGGCTGGGCGAGCCGGCCGATGATTCACCCTGGCGGCGCAGAAAATTCTCGGCGACCTGCCGTTGGGTGGATGCCGTCGCCGCGGGCAACGACGTGATCGCGGAAGTCGCCCGCAGCGATGCCCGTGAGGTGGCCGTGCTGCCGACCTCGGTCGATGTGGCGAGGTATCTGTGTTCCACGCTCGCAGCCGACGCGCCACCCACCGTGGCCTGGATCGGCAGCCCGGAAAATCTCGTGTATCTGGAGATGATCCGCCCTGCCTTCGCCCGTCTTGCGCAGCGTTATCCGCGCTTCACGCTGCGGGTGATCTGCTCCCGCTTCCCGCGCTGGCCGGAGGTGAACGTGGAATGCGTGCCGTGGAGCACGGCCACCGAGGCGGAGGCGCTCGCCGGAGCGCACGTCGGCGTGATGCCGCTGAGCGACGATGAATGGGCGCGCGGCAAGTGCGCCTTCAAGCTGCTGCAGTACATGGCGGCGGGTCTGCCCTGCGTGGCCTCGCCCATCGGCGCGAACACCGAAGCGGTGATCGACGGGTTCAATGGGCTGCATGCGTCGAGCATCGACGACTGGGAGCGCTGCCTGGCGCAGCTCATCGAATCGCCCGAACTGCGGGCGCGTTTCGGCGTGAACGGGCACGCTCATGTGACCCAGCGCTACGCCATGCACCTCTACCGTTCCCGCTACGCCGCGCTGCTCACGCGGCTCGCCGGCGCGTGAGCGAAATCAGCTATGCTTCCGCGCATGCTCGCCATGCACGTCTATCAAATCCTCAATCACTACACGCCGCCGGGCGAGCTGGATCCGGGCTTCGGCGTGCTGGACAATTCGGCGAACGAGCGGCCTGATTGGTTCGAGTACTGGCCGATCAGGAAGTTTCTGTCCACCCGGCCGCTGGACGAGGAAGCCTTCTATGGATTTCTTTCACCGAAGTTCAAGCACAAGACCAATTTGGGCGCGGCGCAGGTGCGCAAGGTCGTCGACGGCGCGGGCGCCGCGGACGTGATCCTGTTGAGTCCCAGCATCCACAACAGCGCCTACTATCTCAGCGTGTTCGAACACGGCGACGCCGAACATCCCGGCCTCGCGCGGGTCGCCGCGCGGCTGTTCGAGCGCCTCGGCCGTCCCGTCGACTGGGCGTGTTTCATGTCGGACTCCACCAACACCGTGCATTCGAACTATTTCCTCGCGAAGCCGCGCTTCTGGCGTGCCTGGCTCGACATCACCGAACGGATGTTCGCCATCGCGGAGACGGCGGGCGACGAACTTGGCGCGGCGTTGACGGCGCCGACCGCCTACCGCGGCCGCACCGACGTGCAGATGAAGATATTCATCATGGAACGCATCGCCACCTGGATCCTCGTCACCGACCGCAGCTTCACCGCCCGCGTGCGCGATCCGTTCGCTGCACGAACGCGCCTCTACAAGCTGCCGCTCGCCATCGTCTGCGATGCGTTGAAGATGGCCTATGCCGCGCAGGGCCGGGGGCAGTACAAGGACGTGTTCTTGATGGTGCGTAATCTGCGCAAATTCCTGAACGGTCTGGTGCGGCTCGGCGGCTTCGCGGGGTGGCGACAGGTCCGTCCCGGACTGCAACGGCTGCAATCCTACTGGCTCCCGGGCGGCCATGAATAGGCCTGCCATGGCGCAGTTCTGGAAGGGCCGGCGGGTGCTGCTGACGGGCCACACCGGCTTCAAGGGCGCGTGGCTGAGCCTTTGGCTGCGCGAGCTCGGCGCCGACGTGACCGGCTTCGCCCTGCCGCCGCATACCGAGCCCAATCTGTGGAGCCTGCTCGGCGTCGGTTCGGTGCGTTCCGTGATCGGCGACCTTCGCGACGAGCGCGCGGTTCGCGATGCCGTCGCGCGTGCCGCGCCGCAGATAGTGATCCACATGGCGGCCCAGGCGCTGGTGCGGGAATCCTACCGCGAGCCGGTGACCAACTATGCCACCAACGTGATGGGGACGGGCCACGTGCTGCAGGCCTGCCGCGCGGCCGAGGGTTTGCAGGCGGTGATCGTCGTGACCAGCGACAAGGTGTATGAAAACGACGATGCCGGACGGCCCTTCGTCGAAGGCGACCGCCTCGGCGGCCACGACCCCTACAGCAACAGCAAGGCCTGCGCCGAGTTGCTGACCGCGAGTTTTCGCGACAGCTTCTTTCGCACGGGCGCACCCGTCGCAACCGTGCGCGCCGGCAACGTCATCGGCGGCGGCGATTGGTCGAACGACCGGCTCATACCGGATTGCGTACGCGCCCTGCGCGACGGCGTGCCGGTGATGCTGCGTTATCCCGGGGCGATCCGCCCGTGGCAGCACGTGCTCGAACCCCTCGCCGGCTACCTGGCGCTCGCCCGGGCGCTGGTCGACACGCCGCTCACCGCGCCACGGGCGCTGAACTTCGGTCCCGATCCTGCCTCGTTCTGTTCCGTCCGAGAAGTGGTCGAAACATTCAGCGCGCGTTTCGCGGGCAAGCCCGGCTGGCGCGCGGACGGCGCCGATCATCCCGTCGAAGCGCGCGCACTCACCTTGTCCTCGGCGCTCGCCGGTACTGCGCTCGGCTGGCGACCCCGGCTCGAACTCGCCGATTCTTTGTCGTGGACGGCGGATTGGTACCGCTCCCATGCTGCAGGAGAAAACATGCTGGATTATTCGCAGGCGCAGATCGCACGCTACGCCGCCGCCGCCGCCGGCTCGGGCAGGCACTGCGCACCATGAAGTGCGTGATCCTGGCCGGCGGCAAGGGCACGCGCATCGCCGAGGAATCGAACACCCGGCCGAAGCCCATGGTGGAAATCGGCGGGCGGCCGATTCTGTGGCACATCATGAAACTGTACGCTTCGCACGGCGTGCGGGAATTCGTCGTGTGCCTGGGCTACAAGGGATACATGGTGAAGGAATATTTCGCCAATTACTTCCTGCATCAGGCCGACGTCACGTTCGACATGGTCGGCAACCGGCTGGAGTATCACGACAGCCGCAGCGAGCCGTGGAAGGTGACGCTGGTGGATACCGGCGAGGACGCCATGACGGGCGGCCGCCTTCTGCAGGTCGGCCGGTACTTGAACGCGCACGAGCCGTTCTGCATGACGTACGGCGACGGCCTGGCGGACATCGACATCGGCGCGGAGATCGCCTTCCACGCCGAACGCGGGTGCCGGGCCACCGTGGCCTGCGTGCGGCCGCCGGCCCGTTTCGGGCGCATCGTGGTCGAGGGCACACAGGCCATTTCTTTCGAGGAAAAGCCACAGACGGAGGGGGGGCTCATCAACGGCGGCTTCTTCGTGCTCGAGCCGTCCGTGTTGGAACTGATCGAGGGTCACGACACGGTGTGGGAGAATCAGCCGCTGCAGCGGCTGGCGATGGACGGCCAGCTTGCGGCCTGGATACACCGGGGCTTCTGGCAACCCATGGATACCCTGCGCGACAAGATGCATCTGAACGCGTTGTGGGAAGGCGGCGCCGCACCGTGGAAAAATTGGCAGAGCTAGGCGGGGCAGAGCTGGACGCGGCCGGGCCGGGCGCGGCCGGCCAGGTGGTCGCATGCCGTGCCTGCGGCGGCCGGCTCGGCGTGACCATGGCCGACCTCGGCCTGCAGCCCCCGTCCAACGCCTTCCTGGCCCCGGGCGCGGACGTCGCGGGTGAAAGACGGTATCCGTTGTGTGCCAAGGTGTGTGGATCGTGCAAGCTGGTACAGCTCGACTACGACGTGCCGCCCGAAGAACTGTTCGGCAACTACGTGTATTTCTCGTCTTATTCCGACGAGTGGCTGGCGCATGCGCGGCGCTACTGCGAGATGGCACGCCGGCGGTTCGCGCTCGACGCGCACAGCCTGGTCGTGGAGCTCGCGAGCAACGACGGCTATCTCTTGAAGAACTTCCTGGAGACGGGCATTCCCGTGCTCGGCATCGATCCGTCCGCGACCGTGGCGCAGGCCGCGGCGGCGCTCGGCGTGCCCACCCGGGTGTCGTTCTTCGGCGCGGCCGTTGCGCGGGAGCTGCGCGCCGACGGCCGCCAGGCCGACCTGGTCATCGGCAACAACGTCCTCGCCCACGTCCCCCGGTTGAACGATTTCATCGCGGGGATCGCCGTGTTGCTCAAGGCGCAAGGGACTGCGACCATTGAATTTCCCCACGTGCTCGAACTGATCGAGCACGTCGAGTTCGATACGATCTATCACGAGCATTATTCGTACTTTTCGCTGTATGCGATCGAGCAGGTCTTCGCGCGCCATGGCCTGCGCATCTACGACGTGGAGAAGCTGCCGACGCACGGCGGCTCGCTGCGGATATTCGCCGCGCATTCCGGCGCCCGCATCGCGCAGGACAGCGAAGCGCTGCGTGGCGTGCGCGATGCCGAGGCGGAGGCCGGGCTTGCAGATCTGCGGACGTACGCCAGATTCGCCGCGCGTGTGGAGGCGTGCCGGCGCTCGCTGCAGGATTTTTTCGCACGGGCCCGCGCAGCCGGTCACACCGTTGCCGCGTACGGCGCCGCGGCCAAGGGGAACACCCTGCTGAATTTCTGCGGGGTGACCGGCGCCGAACTCGCCGTGGTGGCGGATCGCAACCCGCACAAGCAGGGCAAACTGCTGCCGGGCACGCACATCCCGGTGGTGTCGCCCGAAGAACTCATACGCCGACGGCCCGATTACGTGCTCATCCTGCCGTGGAATCTGCAGGGCGAGATCCGCCGGCAGCTCGCCGGCATCGCCGACTGGGGCGGCAGGTTCGTCACACCGGTGCCGCTGGTGCGGATCGATGCAGACGCATCGACGGCCGGCGGCGACGGACACTGAAGGCGGCTCCGTGACGTTCACCGAAACGCCGTTGGCCGGCGCCTACGTCCTCGACGTGACGCGGCTGCCGGACGAACGCGGCTTTTTCGCCCGTACCTATTGCACCGAGGAGTTCGCCGCGCAGGGTCTGGCTGCGCAGTGGAGCCAGTGCAGCGTGTCCTTCAACCTGCGGCGCGGAACCCTGCGTGGGATGCACTTCCAGGCGGCCCCCCACGAGGAGGACAAGCTGGTCCGCTGCACGGCGGGCGCGATCTTCGACGTCATCGTCGATCTGCGCGCCACCTCGCCCACCCGCCGGGGTTGGTTCGGTACCGA
Source organism: uncultured Steroidobacteraceae bacterium (assembly GCA_964658215.1). Lineage (GTDB taxonomy): Bacteria > Pseudomonadota > Gammaproteobacteria > Steroidobacterales > Steroidobacteraceae > Bog-1198. Next base: position 7,479 of record CAZZYJ010000136.1, read on the forward strand.
ATTGACCGTGCGCAACCATCGCGCCCTGTACGTGCCGAAGGGATTCGCGCACGGCTTCATCACGCTGGCGGACGACAGCGAGGTTTCCTACATGATCTCCGTGCCTTACGCGGCCGGCTACGGCCGGGGCCTGCGCTGGGACGATCCTGCCCTGGGCGTGCAGTGGCCGTTGACGCCGTCGACGGTCTCGGCGCGCGATGCTGCGTATCCCCTGCTCGACGCGGCGGGCGCTCCGTGACTCAGCCCAAGCGCGTCCTGGTGACGGGAGCCGGGGGGTTCATCGGCCGCTGGAGCGTCCCCGCGCTGCTGCGGCGGGGCTACGAAGTGCATGCCGTGCTGACCCGGGTGCAGGGTCGCAGGCTGCCGTCCTCGCTGCACGGCGCACAGCTGCATGCCGTGGACCTGCTCGACCCCGTGGCGCTCGAGAGCGTGGTCGGCACGGTGCGGCCGCGCCAGCTGCTGCACTTCGCCTGGATCGCCACGCCGGGCGTCTATTGGCGCAGCCCCGACAACCAGCTCTGGCTCGATGCCAGCCGCCGACTGCTGGCATCGTTCGCCGCCCACGGCGGCAGGCGGGCCGTGTTGGCCGGCAGCTGCGCGGAATACGACTGGTCGGCCGGTGGGACCGGCGTCTTCGAAGAACGCCGCGGCGCGACGGCCGGCGCATCGGGCGCGAGCGTGCTGCCGTACGCAGAATGCAAGCTTGCGCTGCGGGCGAGCCTCGCGGCGTTCGCGTCGGCGCACGGGCTCTCCAGCGCCTGGGGCCGTATCTTTTTCCAGTACGGACCCGGTGAACACGCCGAGCGGCTGGTCGCTTCGGTGATCATCCGGTTGCTGGCGGGCCGGCCGGCACCCGCAACGCACGGCCGGCAGATCCGCAGCTTCCTGCACGTGGCGGACGTCGCCGCCGCCTTTGCGGCGCTGCTCGACGGCGACGTCGAAGGCACGGTGAACATCGGGTCCGGCGACCCCATCGCCATTCACGAACTGCTCGAACTCATCGCACGGCAGATCGGCCGAGCGGACCTGCTGCAACTCGGCGCACGCGAGGCGTCGCCAGCCGAGCCTGCCATCCTGCTGCCCGACGTCGGCCGTCTGCGCGACGAAGTCGGTTGGCGGCCGGGCTTCACGCTGGATGCGGGACTGGCCGATACCATCGCCTGGTGGCGGGCTGAGCGCGGGGCCGAGGGCGGCGGCGTGCCGGCGCAGGACCGCGGTCCGGCCGCGGTGTCACGCTGATGCACCTGCTGCCGGGGTGGCATCCCCTCGTGGTCCACTTTCCCCTGGCCTTGATCGTCGTGGCGACGCTATGCCTGAGTCTGGCCCGGACGTGGCCGGGCGCGCGGCTGTCGCAGACCCTGGCGACCGTGGGGACGTGGAACCTGTGCATCGGCGGCGTGCTCGTGTTCGTGGCGCTCGGCACCGGGCTTGCCGCCACGGTGGGTCTGCAGGCGGGCACCGCCGCGCGCGCGGCGCTTTCGCTGCACGTGAAGGCCGCGGTGGTCACCACCCTGCTGGTGTTGCTCGCGAGCGTGTGGCGTGGCGCGGGCAACGCCGCGGAGTCGCGTCCGTCGACGCTGCTCCTCGTGGTTCTGTGGGCAGCCACGCTGGCCTTGACGGTGACGGGCTACCGGG
>CAZZYJ010000137.1:0-9066 GCA_964658215.1 uncultured Steroidobacteraceae bacterium
CTAGCAGCCCTTGCGATCCCCGCGCTGAGCCACCGTTCAGTCGATCCCAAAAAATGAGACCTGCCGGCTGCATCAGACAGAAATTGTTTCCCGGACTTCGCTGGCCCGGAATCCGCACACCGGCGATCAGCATGCTGCGCCTGCCAATGGCCAGCTTTTCAGCCGCAAAATATTGCTCCAGAGTTAGCGACATCTCAGGAAACACAATCGCGTCGATGTGGCGCGTGTGACGCTGAGCCACGCGTAGCGTGCGAGCGAGTCGGCGGCGGAAGCGGTCCAGCGGCTCCTCCTTCGCCGGCGCATATTCAAAATATCGACCGCGGGCGCCTCGACTGCTTTTCCTACCCGACAGCCTGAAATCGTCACTGTCAACCCGCAGCGGCCATGGGAGCAATAGCAGGTTGACGGAATTCGCCGACCGCTCCGGATCGCGCGAATACGGCCCGATCCAGCGGGCCGTGATTTCATTAGACGCATATAGAGCGAGATGGTGGGTCAGCGAACGAAAAGTCGCGCCCCGCTGAGGGTGTGCTGCTTTCCGAGGACCCCGGCAAAGTCCCGGTCAACCTGCCAGCAAAAGCTCGCCAAATCGTTATCCTCAAGGCAAAGCCGGGCGGCCATCAGAAACGGCGTATCTTCCTTGTCGACGCCGATTCCACCACTCGCCTCATCGGCGATTAGCGTTATCGCAAGGAGGTCCCTTATCAGCAATTTTTTCGAGGGGATGGCGCCTAATGGCAAATCCGAATGGCGCAGGAGGCGATTCCACGCCGCGCGCACGTCGGCCGGGACCAGGCGGCCAAGCGAGGCGGGGGCGACCAAAGTCAGCTGGTCAATCGCCGCCCGCCAGGCATCTCCGCGCCCGAGGGATTTCGACAGCTTGGAGGAAGGCCCCGACTTCTCGAAGATTTCGAGATAGGCGCCGCTGGCTTTCAGCAGGCTGCCGCAGATCGCAAAAGCATCCGGCGGCCACATCGGACACGTCCGTGCATCATCCTGCCGCGCAGCCATCAAAAATTTATTGATCGTGGTCATCAATGAACCAGCTTGGTGAGGCGTCGCGCGAGCGGCAACACTGAGTTTTCCAGATACTTCACATAAGGCGCATTACTCGTGCCGAGGATGGATCTCAATCGCTTGCGCTCCGACAAGAGGTGCAAGGAGCCTACACGAGCGCCCGCTGAGTCGCCGTGCTCGTCGGTCGGGGAACCTGTCGGTGCTGGACGCGATAACGCCAAGGCTTATTCGGGTCAAAGCATCTAGAAGCTATAGACTTGCTGCTCGCATTATTTATATCGCAAACATTTGAGGTTGGCCACTCTCCGCTCGCAGGGCCTCTAGGCGGCCTGGCTCATCTCGAGCCTGCGCGCGCGCGCCATCCACAGGCTCGCCGCGACGATCATCAGCGAGACCACGCCCAGGGTGAGCGTGGCGAGCACGTTGATCTCGGGGCTCACGCCGAGCCGGACCTTGGAGAACACCACCATGGGCAGCGTGCTGCTGCCGGGCCCGGACGTGAAACTCGAGATCACCAGGTCGTCCCACGACAGCGTGAAGGCCAGCAGCCAGCCGGACAGGATCGCCGGAAAGATGATCGGCAGCGTGATCACGAAGAACACCTTGAACGGTCGCGCGCCCAGGTCCATGGCCGCCTCCTCCAGCGAAGTGTCGAAGCTCGCGAGCCGCGATTGCACCACCACCGTGACGTAGGCCATCGAGAACGTCATGTGGCCGATGGTCATGGTGGTGATGCCGCGCCCGGCCGGCCAGCCGATCAGCTGTTCTAGGGCGACGAACAGCAGCAGCAGCGAGAGGCCGGTGATGACCTCGGGCATGACCAGCGGCGCGGTCGTCATGGCATTGAGCGTGAAGCGGCCGCGAAACCGATGGAAGCGCGCGAGGCCGAATCCCGCGAGCGTGCCCAGGATGACGGACCCCGAGGCGTTGATCAGCGCGACCTTGAGCGACACCCACGCGGCGTCGAGGATCTCGTCGTTGTGCAACAGCGAATAATACCATTTCAACGTCGGTGAATGGGCCGTGTCCCACACCGTCACCAGCTTCGACGCGTTGAAGGAGAACACCACCATCGACAGAATCGGCACGTACAGGAACGCGAAGCCGAACGCCATGCAGGTGAGCAGGAAATAGGACCGCCGCGCGTTCATGGGGTACCCGCCGACTCGCGTGCCTGCACGCTTTGATACCACATCATGAACGGCACCAGCAGGACGAGCATCAGCATGGCCACCGCGCTCGCCACCGGCCACGCGCGGTTCGAGAAGAACTCGTCCCACAACACGCGGCCGATCATCAGCGCGTTGGGACCGCCCAGCAGGGCGGGAATCACGAACTCGCCCACCGCCGGGATGAACACCAGCATGGACCCGGCCAGGATGCCGTTGCGCGACAGGGGCAGCGTGATCTTGTAGAACGCCTGCCAGGGGCGGCAGCCCAAGTCCTGCGCCGCCTCGAGCAGCTGCCAGTCCATTTTCTCGAGATTGGCGTACAGCGGCAGGATCAGGAACGGCAGATACGAATACACGATGCCCACGTACATCGCGAACGGCGTGTAGAGCAGGGTCAACGGTTCGTGGATCAGTCCGAGCGACAGCAGGATGTTGTTGATGACGCCGTTCGCCTTGAGCAGACCGATCCAGGCATACACGCGCAGCAGCAGCGACGTCCAGAACGGCAGTATCACCAGCAACAGCAGCAGAGTGCGGGTGGCGGGCTTGGCACGCGCGATGCCGTAGGCCATGGGATAGCCGATGACGAGGCACAGCAGCGTCGAGAAGAAGGCCACCTTGACCGAATTCAGGAACGCGTTGAGGTAGAGCGAATCCGTGAACAGAAAGACGTAGTTGTTCAAATTCACCCTGATGGCGAGGGAGTTCTTGGCCGTCCACTCGAACAACGGCTTGTAGGGCGGAATGGCGAGCTCGACGTCGGAGAAGGAGATCTTGAGGACGATGACGAAGGGCACCACGAAGAACAGCACGAGCCACAGGTAGGGCAGCACCACCACCAGGCCGCGTCCTGTGATGCCCACTTTGTCGAGGAGGTACGCGGAACGCTTGCTCACTAGCGGGTCACGACCACCGGGCTCGAGGCGTCCCACGACAGGTAGACCTGCTGGTCCCAGGTGATGGCCTCGGCGTGACGGGAGGTGTTCGGCTGGGTCACCCGCACCACCTTGCCGGTGGGCAGCTTCACGAGATAGATCGACAGGTCGCCGAGATAGGCGATGTCCTGGACGGCCCCGCGCGCCACGTTGTCGGTGCCCTGCGGGACGGCGGTCGACATGAAGATTTTCTCGGGCCGCACGGCCGCCCAGACGACGGCGCCGGGCGGCGCGCTGATGCCGTGGCTGATGTATAAGGTGCCGCCCAGCTCGGCCGAGCCGATGCGCACGTACTCGGGCTCGTCGTCGAGCAGCGTGCCCTCGAAGATGTTCACCGAGCCCACGAAGTCGGCGACGAACTTCGAACCCGGGAATTCATAGATCTCGGCCGGCGTTCCGGCCTGGACGATTTCGCCGTGGTTCATGACGCCGATGCGGCTCGCGAGCGTCATGGCCTCCTCCTGGTCGTGCGTGACCACCACGAAGGTGACCCCGAGCGTGTCCTGCAGGCTGATCAGCTCGAACTGCGTATGCTCGCGCAGCTTCTTGTCGAGTGCCCCCAGCGGTTCATCGAGGAGCAGGAGTTTGGGGCGCTTGACCAGCGAGCGGGCGAGCGCGACGCGCTGCCGCTGCCCCCCGGACAACTGGTGCGGCTTGCGTTTCGCGAAGCCGCCGAGCTTCACGAGGTCGAGCATGGTCGCCACCCGCTCGGCGATCTGCGCCCTGGGCACGCGGTCCTGTTTCAGGCCGAAGGCGACGTTCTGCTCCACGTTCATGTGCGGGAACAGCGCGTACGACTGGAACATCATGTTCACCGGCCGCTCGTAGGGCGGCACCCCCGTCATGTCCTCGCCGTCGATGAAGATCCGCCCCGAGGTGGGCGTCTCGAACCCGCCGAGCATGCGCAGCAGCGTGGTCTTGCCGCAGCCCGAGGCGCCGAGCAGGCAGAAGATCTCGCCCTTGTAGATCTTCAGGCTGACGTCGTCGACCGCCTTGAACTCGCCGAACGACTTGCTGACCCGCTCGACCTGCACGTAGGCGCGCGCGGCCGGATCGTTCCAGGGAGCTGCTTTGACGGCGCCGCCCGAGGTCGCCACCGGCTACTGGCCCGTCTTGAATTTTTGCCAGACGCGTGTGATGGCGCGCGTCTGCTCGGCGGAGTCCATCAACTGCACCGCGAGCTTCTGGCGCTGATCGGCGCTCGGATAGATGCCCGGATCGTCGCGCACCTCGGCGCTCACGCTCGCCTGCGAGGCGAGATTGCCGTTCGCGTAGCGCTTGAAATTGGACACGTCGGCGATCACCTGCGGCGTCATCATGTAATCGAGGAAGGCGTAGGCACTATCGGGGTCCGGGGCGTCCTTCGGAATCGCCAGCATGTCGAACCAGAGGATGGAGCCTTCCACCGGCACCACGTACTTGATCGTGATCCCCTTGTTGGCATCGCGTGCCCGGTCGCGGGCCTGCAGCACGTCGCCGTTGTAGCCGATGGCGACGCACAGGTCGCCGTTCGCCAGCGCCTCGATGTATTCGGACGAGTTGATGTTGCGGATGTACGGCCGGATCTTGGTGAGGGTCGCGTCCGCGGCGGCGAGGTCCTCGGCCTTCTGCGAGTTCGGGTCGCGGCCGAGGTAGTTGAGCACGGCGCGCATCATCTCCGCCGGCGAGTCGAGTACGCTGATCCCGCATTTCGCGATCTTGGATGCCACCGCCGGGTCGAACACCAGCCGCCAGCTGTCGAGCGGTGCGTCCGGCAGCAGTGCGCGGACCATCTTCTCGTTGTAGCCGATGCCGTTGGTGCCCCACAGGTAGATCACGCCGTGGGCGTTGTCCGGATCGTGCTGGGCCACGCGCGCCATCAGCTGCGGGTCCATGTTCTTGAGGTTCGGCAGCTTCGATTTGTCGAGGGCGGCGTACACGCCGGCCTTGATCTGGCGCTCGAAGTACGAGGCCGTGGGTACCACGACGTCGAAGCCGCTGCTGCCCGCCAGCAGCTTCGTCTCCAGCGTCTCGTTGGCGTCGAAGTAGGCCGCGTGGACCTTGATGCCGGTCTGCTTCTCGAAATCGGCCAGGGTGTTCGGCGCGAGGTAATCGGACCAGATGTACAGGTTCAGCACCTTGCCGCCCGCAGCGGGTGCGGAGGTCGCGTTCGGCTTGCCGCCGCAGGCGCCCAGAAACAACGAGCACCCCAACGCCAGTAGCGCCGTCCGCCGCAGCTTGAACATTAAACCCCGCCCCTCGAATGATGTCCCTCAGTTATAGCGCAGCCGGCGCCCCGTGCCCAGTGTCAGACGTTGAGCAGCAGATGTTCGCGCTCCCAGGAACTGATCACCTGCGCGAACGTTTCGTACTCGGCGTCCTTCACCGCCGTATACGCGAGCACGAAGCGGTCGCCGAACAGATCCACCAGGGGCTTCGACTCGCGCAGCAGCCGCAGCGATTCGGCGAGCGTGCGGGGCAGCGCGATGGCGAGGTCGTAGGCGCTTCCCGAGATCGGTTCGGAGGGCTTCAAGGCCTCGACCATCCCCAGGAAGCCGCAGGCCAGCGACGCGGCGATGGCGAGGTAGGGGTTGGCATCCGCGCCGCCCACCCGGTTCTCCACGCGCCGCGCCTCGGGACCGGACATGGGCACGCGCAGGCCGGCGGTGCGGTTGTCGTAGCCCCAGTGCACGTTGATGGGCGCCGAGGAGTAGCGGCTGATGCGCCGGTAGCTGTTGACGTTCGGCGCGAACAGCGACATCGCCCCCGGCAGGTACTTCTGCAGCCCGGCGATGTGGCCGAAGAACAGGGACGAGGGCGAGCCGTCGGGATTGCTGAAGATGTTCTTGCGCGTGCGCGTGTCGACGATGCTCTGGTGCAGGTGCATGGCGCTGCCCGGCTCCTTGGCCATGGGTTTCGCCATGAACGTGGCGTACATCTTGTGCCGCAGCGCCGCCTCGCGCGCCGTGCGCTTGAACAAGAAGGCCTGGTCGGCGAGGCTCATGGGATAGCCGTGCAGCAGGTTGATCTCCATCTGCGCGGCGCCCGACTCGTGGATCAGCGTGTCGATCTCGATGTCCTGCGCCTCGCAGAACGAGTACATGTCGTCGAACAGCGGGTCGAATTCGTTGACCGCGGCGATGCTGTACGCCTGCCGGCCGATTTCCGGACGTCCGGAGCGGCCCACGGGCGGCTTCAGGGGATAGTCCGAATCGATGTTGGGCTCCACCAGGAAGAACTCGAGCTCCGGGGCCACCACCGGCTCCCAGCCGTGCGCCTCGTACAGATCGAGCACCCGCCGCAGCACGTAGCGAGGCGCCATGGTGACGGGCCGTCCGTCGCCGTAGAAACAGTCGTGGATCACCTGCGCGGTGGGCTCCGCGGCCCAGGGCACCACGCGCACCGTGGTGGGATCGGCCTTGAGCACGATGTCGATGTCGGAGGGGTTCATCGCGCTCTGATCGTCCGGGTAGTCGCCCGTGACCGTCTGCAGGAAGATGGCCTCGGGCAGCCGCATGCCCTCTTCCTCGGCGAACTTCTGCGCGGGCATGAGCTTGCCGCGCGCGACGCCCGCCATGTCGGGAATGATGGCCTCCACCTCGGAAATGCCGTGATCTTTCAGGAACTGTTTAATCGTGCTGGCCATGAATCACCTTCGAACGTGTGCGCGCGCGGCAGGCCTCACCGAAGGCGGCGAACAACGCGCGGGAAAAAGGATTTTGCGCAAACTGCCATTCCGGGTGCCACTGCACGCCGACGGCGAAGGCCGGCGAGTCCGCGGCCCGGAACGCTTCGATGACGCCGTCCGGTGCGCGCGCCTCGATGCGCAGGCCCTCGCCCAGGGTCTGCACGCCCTGCCAGTGCAGGGAATTGACCTCGAGACGCTCGCGCCCGGCGAGGCGCTGCAACAGTCCTCCGGGCTCCAGCCGTACTTCGTGGGCCGGACCGTATTGAACCTCCAGCGCCGTCGATTCATCCTCGCGATGATCGAGCAGCCCGTGAACTTCGTGCAGTCGTTGGTGCAACGTGCCGCCGAAGGCCACGTTCATCTCCTGAAATCCGCGGCATATCGCCAGTACCGGCATCCCGGCGGCGATGGCGCGCGGAATCAGCGGAAGCGTCGTAGCATCCCGATTTGAGTCATGCAGTGTTCCCGGCGCGCTCGCCGGTCCTCCGTAATGGTGAGGTTCGACATTGGATGCACTGCCGGTCAGCAGCAATCCGTCGCAGGCATCCAACAAGGATGGCAGATCTATCCCGGACCCCAGAGCGGGGACGAGCACCGGAACCGCGTTCGCGCCGACGGCGAGGGCTTCGATGTATTTCTCGCCGGCCATGTGGAAAACGTGCTTTCCACAGAGCCGGCGGTCGGCTGAGATTCCGATGAGCGGCAAGCGAGACATGTTTAATATATTAAACGCCTAGCGACATGACTAGGCTTTCACAACTGGCCTATTACACCACACCGCGGCGCCGCCGTCCCGGGGGCCGCTGCGAAATAGACTAAGAATTAAGCATTTCCATCACTTACGGCGTATTGCTGCAATGCGTCAAATAAGCTTTGCGATACCATGGGTCCGCGAATTCACAGCCTCGAATTGCTGTCAAGAGCCCTAGAATCTTAAACACCCGGTGCCGATGAATGCGACTGTCCCATGCCCCTGCCGCCTCCTACTACGAAGCCTCCGTCGCCGGGCCGCGCACCCGGCGCGCGCGCCTCGAGGGCGATCTGCAGGCCGACGTCGCGGTGGTGGGCGCCGGCATCGCCGGCTGTTCGGCCGCCCTGCACCTCGCCCGCCGCGGCTACAAAGTCGCCCTGCTCGAGGCGCACGGCGCCGGTTACGGCGCCTCGGGGCGCAGCGGCGGGCAGACCATCTTCGGGCTCGCGGTCGCGCAGCAGGCGCTCGTCGCGCAGGTGGGCGCGGACACCGCGCGCCGGCTGTTCGAGATGTCGGTGGAGGCCCTCGACCTCACGCAGGCCCTGATCCGCGACTACGGGATCGATTGCGACTACCGTCCCGGACACGTGCACGTCGCCACCAAGCCGCGCCACGTCGCGGAACTGCGCGCCTGGACCCAAGAACTGCACGAACACGGCTACGGCTCCGCGCGGCTGCTCGAGCGGGCCGAACTCGCGGAGCACGTGCGCAGCGAACGCTATCTCGCCGGGCTCGTCGACTCGCGCAGCGGCCACCTGCATCCGTTGAAATACACCCTGGGCCTCGCGCGCGCCGCGCAGGCGGAAGGCGCCACGCTCTTCGAGGACACCCCCGTGCTCGGCTACGCGGCGCACGGCGACGGGGTGCAGGTTCGCACGCCACACGGCACCGTGCGGTGCCGGCATCTCGTGCTGTGCGGCAATGCCTATCTGGGAACACTCGCGCCGTCCCTCGCCAAACGCATCCTCGGCGTCGGCACCTACATCATCGCCTCGCAGCCGTTGGACTCAGCCCGCGCGCACGCCCTCCTGCCGAGCAATGCCGCCGTCGCCGACCTCAACTGGATCCTGGATTACTTCCGCCTGTCGGCCGATCATCGGCTCCTGTTCGGCGGCCGCGTGAGTTACAGCGCGGTCGAACCCCCGCGACTCGCCGAATCCATGCGCCGGCGCATGGTGCAGGTGTTCCCGCAGCTCGCCGACCTCAAGGTCGATTATGCCTGGGGCGGCTATCTCGACATCACCCTGAGCCGCGCGCCGGACTTCGGGCGGCTGGCGCCCAACGTGTACTATCTGCAGGGCTTCTCCGGCCACGGCATGACGCTGACCGGCCTCGCCGGCAAGCTCGTCGCCGAGGCCGTCGCCGGCACCGCCGAACGCTTCGACGTGTTCGGCCGCATCCCGCACCGCGACTTTCCGGGCGGCCCGCTGCTCAGGCGGCCGTCGTTGATGCTCGCCATGCTGTATTACCGCCTGCGCGATCTGCTCTGACGCGGCGAGCCCGGCCTAGGGCCTAGGGCCTAGT
>CAZZYJ010000138.1:0-4364 GCA_964658215.1 uncultured Steroidobacteraceae bacterium
CAAAGGGCTCCTGTCAAGTATCATGCCGGCAGTTTTTCCCGATCAGCGAGGACATAATGTGGGAGATCATTCGCGCGGGCGGCGGCTTCATGTGGCCGATCATCCTGTGCTCGGTCGCCGCCGTCGCCATCATCCTGGAACGCTCGTGGACCCTGCAGACCAGCCGGGTGCTGCCGCGCGATCTGTCGCAAAAGGTGTGGAACTGGATACAGGCCGACCAGCTCAACGACAAGCTGGTCACCGCCCTCGAGCAAAACTCCCCGCTCGGCAGGCTGCTGGCGATCGGACTCGCGAACCGAAATAAATCCCGCGCGTTGATGGTCGAGCGCCTCGAGGACGGCGGGCGGCACGTCGCGCACGACCTGGAGCGCTTCCTCAACACGCTCGGCACCATCGCCTCCGTGGCGCCCCTGCTCGGCTTGCTGGGCACGGTGGCGGGCATCATCCATGCCTTCAACGCCATCACGGCGAACGGCATCGGCGATCCGCGCACCTTGTCGGGCGGCATCGGCGAGGCGCTCATCACCACCGCCGCCGGCCTCACCGTGGCGATACCGTCCCTGATCGCCTACCGCTTCCTGCGCGGCAAGGTGGAACGTCTGGTGGTGCGCATGGAGAAGGAAGCCATGAAACTGGTCGACGCGCTGGACGAGCGGCCATGAACCTGCGGCCGCGGCATCGCGAGGATCCGGAGATCAACCTCATCTCTCTCATCGACGTGCTGCTGGTGCTGCTGATCTTCTTCATGGTGTCGACCACCTTCCAGCAGGAGGGCCGCGTCCGCGTGCAGCTGCCGCAGGCGAGCGACGTGCCCGTGCCGAAGGCGGCGCACGAGCCGCTGGTGATCACCGTCACGGCCGACGGCGGTTACCGCGTCAACGAACGTCCCCTGATCAACACGAGCCCGGACACGCTGCGTGCCGCGCTCCTCAAGGAGGCGGGCGGCGAGCGTGGTCCGCTCACCATCCGCGCGGATGCGCGCAGCACCCATCAGGCCGTGGTGACGGCGATGGACGTGGCCGGGCGGATGGGATTCGCCCAGCTGAACATCGCGACCGTGCACGAGGGCGCCGCACGGTGAGCCCGCCGCCCGTCGAGGCTGCGCCGTCCCCCGCCGTGGTCAGCTCCTGGTCGATCTACCGCCGTCTGATCCGCTATGCGCGGCCGCACCTGGGCGTCTTCCTGGTCGGCGTGCTCGGCATGTTGTTGTTTGCGGGCACCGAGTCCGCCCTGGCCTACCTCGTCAAGCAGTTCCTCAACGGCACCTTCGTCAAGAGCAATCCGGACGTGCTGTGGAAGATTCCGATCGGGGTGGTGGTGCTGTTCAGCCTGCGCGGCATCGGCGACTACGTCGCGAACTATTATCCGAGCTGGGTGGGCAGGCAGGTGATCAAGGGGCTGCGCCGCGACGTGTTCGCGCATTATCTGCGGCTGCCCACCGCCTACCTGGACACGCAGCAATCCGGCCATCTGCTGTCCAAGCTGACCTACAACATCGAGCTCGTCGCGGACGCCGCGACGGGCGCCTCGATCTCGCTGATCGGCGACAGCCTCACCATCGTCGGCCTGGTCGTGACGCTGTTCTACATGAACTGGCGCCTGGCGGTGTTCTGCATCGTCGCCGCGCCGGTGATCGCTCTGTTGATGCAGGTGGCCAACCGCAGCTTCCGCCGCTACAGCACCCGCATCCAGAGTTCGATGGGCGACATCACGCGCGTCGCCAAGGAGGCCATCGACGCCCATCGCCTCATCAAGATCTTCAATGCCGAGGAGCATCAGACCGACCGCTTCGAGCAGGTCAACGAACTGAACCGCGCCTCCAACATGAAGCTGGTGCGCGCCAAGGCGATCAGCAATCCGGTGGTGCAGGTCATCGCCTCGATGGCGCTCGCGAGCGTCTTGTACGTGGCCATCCGCCAGGTGTTCGACCATCACATGCAGGTCGACGAATTCCTGGGTTTTCTCACGGCGCTGATGCTGATCCCCTCGCCGTTGCGCAGCCTGGTGAACATCAGCGGTCCCCTGCAGCAGGGCATCGCCGCGGGCCACAGCGTGTTCGAGCTCATGGACCATCCCACCGAGGGCGCCGGCGGACCGCGGGGCCTCGCGCGGGCGCGCGGCGAGATCGAATTCCGTAACGTCTCGTTCGGCTATGGCAGCGAGCCCGGGGCGGTGCTGCACGACGTGAGCTTCCACGTGGCGCCGGGCGAGACGGTGGCCCTGGTCGGCCGTTCCGGCAGCGGCAAGACCACCCTGGCCAATCTGCTGCCGCGCTTCTACGACGTGCAGCACGGCGCGGTGCTGCTCGACGGCGTGGACGTGCGCGAATACCGGCTGACCGACCTGCGTTCGCAGGTGAGCCTCGTGAGCCAGGACGTCGTGCTGTTCAACGACACCATCCGCAACAACATCGCCTTCAATGCCGTCGGCAAATCCCAGGCGCAGGTGGAGGCCGCGGCGCAGTCCGCCAACGTCATGGAGTTCGTGGCGCTGCAGCCGCAGGGCTTCGACACCCTGCTGAACGACCGCGGCGCGAATCTCTCCGGCGGCCAGCGCCAGCGCCTGTCCATCGCGCGCGCGCTCCTCAAGGATTCGCCGGTTCTCATCCTGGACGAGGCGACCGCCGCGCTCGACAACGAATCCGAACGACGCGTGCAGGCCGAACTCGGCGTGCTCATGCAGGGACGCACGACGCTCGTGATCGCACACCGCCTCTCCACCGTCGAGGGCGCGGACCGCATCATCGTGCTCGACCAAGGCCGGATCGTCGAGATGGGCCGGCACCGCGACCTGTTGTCGCTCGGCGGCCTGTACGCCGCGCTGCACGGCATGCAGTTCAACGCCTAGCCGAAGCGCCCGGCATGTCGGTTCAGTCCTGGTTCAACCGCATCTGGTACGGCAACGTCATGCCGCCCTGGTGGCTGCTGCCGCTGTCGTTCGTCTATGGTGCCGCCGCCGGTTCGCGCCGTCTGCTCTACGCCAAACGCCTGCGGCGCGCGACCCGTATGGTCTGTCCGGTGGTGGTGGTCGGCAACCTGAGCGTGGGGGGCACCGGCAAGACGCCGTTGGTGTGCTGGCTGGTGGCGCACCTGACGCAGCGCGGCTACCGGCCGGGAGTCGTCACGCGCGGCTACGGCGGTTCGGCGCGCCACCCCCGGCGCGCGACCACCGCGGACGATCCGCGGGTCGTGGGCGACGAGGCCGTGCTGCTGGCGCGGCGCACCGCCGCCCCGGTGGCGGTGGGGCGCGATCGTCCGGCGGCGGCGAAACTCCTGGTCGAGGCCGGTTGCGACGTCATCGTCAGCGACGACGGTCTGCAGCATTACGCGCTGGCGCGCGATTGCGAGGTGGTGGTGATCGACGGCGACCGCCGCTTCGGCAACGGCTGGCTGTTGCCCGCGGGGCCGCTGCGCGAGACGCCGTCGCGACTGCGTGCGGCCGACGCCACCGTCGTCAACGGCGGCAGGGCCTTGCTGCCGGGGGCGTTCAGCATGCGCCTGGAGGCGAAGAACGCGGTCGCCCTGCGCGGCGGCGGCTCGCGGCCCCTGCAGGCGCTGGCGGGCGCCTCCGTGCATGCGGTGGCCGGTATCGGCCATCCCGAGCGGTTCTTCAACCTGCTGCGCTCGCACGGCATCGAGGTGGTGGGCCATCCGCTCGACGATCATGCGCCCTTAGCCCCCGGCGACCTCGACTTCGGCGACGGCAGACCGGTGCTCATGACCGAGAAAGATGCCGTAAAATGCGCCTCGTTCGCCGACGAGCGGCACTGGTTCGTGCCGGTGAACGCCTGTTTCGACGGCGCCGAGGCGGCGCAACTGTTCAACATCGTGATGGCGAAGATTTCGCAACGCGGGCACGTACCGCCGGGAGTGGTCGATGGATAAGCGCTTGCTCGAATTGCTGGTCTGTCCCCTGTGCAAGGGTCCCCTGCGTCATTCCGGCAGCGGTGCCGCGCTCGAACTGGTCTGCCGCCCCGACCGGCTGGCGTACGCGGTGCAGGACGGCATCCCCGTGATGCTGCCCGAGGAGGCGCGCGTGCTCGGCGCGGACGACCCGTTGCTGCATCGCTGACGGTACGCCGGCGGTGTTCCACGTCGTGATCCCGGCGCGCTTCGGCGCGGCGCGGCTGCCGGGCAAGCCGCTGCTCGCGCTCGCCGGCAAGCCGCTGCTGCAGTGGACCTGGGAGAGCGCGTGCGCGAGCGGCGCCGCGTCGGTGACGGTGGCGACCGACGATGAACGCATCCGTGCGGCGGCGGCCGGTTTCGGGGCGCGCTGCGCGATGACCTCGCCGCAGCATGCGTCGGGCACCGACCGTATCGCCGAGGTCGTGCGCGACGCGCGGCTCGACGCCGAGGACATCGTGG
>CAZZYJ010000138.1:4374-9036 GCA_964658215.1 uncultured Steroidobacteraceae bacterium
CCCCTGATGCCGGCCGCGCTCATCGCCGACCTCGCCGCCGCCCTCGCGCAGCGGCCGCAGGTCGACATCGCCACCGCCGTGGCGCCCATTGCCGACCGGGCGCAATTCCTGGATCCCAACTGCGTGAAGGCGCTGCGTGCGTTGTCGGGCCGCGCTCTGTACTTCAGCCGCGCGCCGGTCCCCTGGCCCCGCGACGCCGTCACCGACGGAGCACCGACCGCCTATGCGGGCGCGTGGCGGCACATCGGCATCTACGCCTATCGGGTGCGCAGTCTGCTCGCCTTTGCCGCCTGCACGCCGACGCCGCTCGAAAACGCCGAAAAGCTCGAGCAGCTGCGCGCGCTCGAGCACGGCATGTACATCCACCTGCTCACGCTCGCGCAGGCTCCGCCCGCCGGCGTCGACACGCCCGCGGACCTCGCGCGGCTGCGGGCGACCCTGAACCGCGCTCAGTAAAACGACAAGCGCTGGTAGTCGGCGATGGCCAGTCCTGCTGCGACGCTGGTGAACGGATCGTGTTCCGTCACCTTGCCGGGGAAAGTCGCCTCCAACAACTCCTTGACCGCGACGATCTGCGAGGAGCCGCCGGTACGCACCACGAGATCGATCTCGTCGGACGTGCGCTCGGCCCGCTGCAGGACCTGACGGAGGAGCTCGCCCAGGGTGTGCATCATCTCGCCCAGCATGGCGTTGAACTCGACGCGCGTGAAGGGCACGCGCAGGTTCAGTTCGGGGATGTCGATCGAGGTGGTTTCGACGCTCGACAGCGCCGCCTTGGCCCGCTTGATCGCGGCGAAGATCACGTAGCTGTAATTGTAGTTGATGAGATCCTTCAGGCGCTCGAACTTGACGGCGGCGGGACCGCCGCGGGCGATGAGTTCGGTGAGGCGGGTCTTGTACCGGTTCTGGTTCAGCGTGTAGGTGATCGCCCAGTTCAAGAGCCCCTCCTCGTATTCGCGGAAGGGGAACAGCGTCGCCACCGACCGGCCGTCGACGGACCGCGACCACGTCTCCCCCTCACCCAGCAACGGAAACAGGATCTTCCTGAAAATCAGCTGATCGATGCGGTCGCCGCCGAGGCTCGCGCCGGCGGTGGCGAGCACGCGGAAATCGACGCCGGAGAAACGCACCACGCTCAAGTCCAGCGTGCCGCCGCCGAAGTCGACGGTCAGCACCGTGCCCTCCGGCATCAGCCGTTGTTTCCACAGGAAGCTCAAGGTGGCGGCGAGGGGTTCCGGGTAGAACTCGATGCCCTGGAACCCCGCGTGCGCGCACGCCTCCCGCAACCGGTTGAGCGCCAGACCGTCACGTCCGCCGTCCTTGCCCTCGAATTCTATCGGCCGGCCGATGTGCACACGCTCGACGGGGCCGCGCAGCTCCCGCTGCACGCCTTCCCGCATGCGCAGCAGCACGGGCGTGAGCAGCGCCACGAGGCGGAAGAAGCGCTCGAACACCGAGACGCGTTCCATCGCGGGATCACCCAGCAGGCGCTTGAGGCCGAGAAACAGCCGTCCGGGAAGCCCGTGATCGACCAGCGGCCCGAAGACCGTGTTGCGGGCCGACTCGAGTTCGCCGATGTCGAAATCCGAGCCGGCCTCGCCGATCTCGCCGCCGGCGTGGCCGAGGATCTCCGGCACCAGCGCGACCAGTCTCGCGCTGTTCTCCTGCACGTAGCGGTCGATGGCGTCGCTGCCGGTGAGGCCCGCATACTCCCGGTCGAGGTGAACCGCCGTGGGCAGTATCGGCCCGTCGCTCTCCATCCGCACGAAGTGCACCCGACGGCCGTCGAACCACGCGACCGTGGAATTCGACGTCCCGAAATCTACGCCGACTCCAACCACGCTGTGCCTCCGCCGCCCATGAACGCCATTCGAAATATTCGGCGGTGGCGGCGGAGTATTACATAGGGGCGGCGCCCGAGGTGCCCGGCGGCGCGGTCTTACAGGACGTGGCGCAGCAACCAGTACAAGGAGCCGGCGAGGGCGATGGACACGGGCAACGTGAGCACCCACGCCATCAGAAGATTACGCACGGTGGCCCATTGCAGGCCGGAGCGGTTGGCGACCATGGTGCCCGCGACGCCCGAGGACAGGACGTGCGTGGTGCTCACCGGCAGACCGTACAGGTCGGCGGCACCGATGGTGATCATCGCCACGAGCTCGGCCGAGGCGCCCTGCGCGTAGGTCAGGTGGGTCTTGCCGATGCGCTCGCCCACGGTGACGACGATGCGCTTCCAGCCGATCATGGTGCCGAGCCCCAGCGCGATGGCGACCGCCACCTTCACCCAGGTGGGGATGAACTTGGTCGCGCCGTCGAGTTCCTTCTTGTAGTCGCCCAGGGTCTTTTGATCGGTGGCGGAGATGCCCAGAGCGGCCGACTTCGACACGAAACGCAGTCCTTCGCTGACGAGATACATGTCGTTGCGAATGTTCAGCATGGCATCCGCCGGCACCTTGGCGAGCGAGTGGTACTCGCCCACCTGCACGGCGATGGACTTGGACAGCGCGTCGAGCGCCGGCAGCGAGGCGGCCGTCACCGCCCGCTTGCGGACGATGTCGATGGCGGCCGCGTGCGCATCGGCCGGCGCGGCGCCCGTGCCATAGCGGCCGAGCACGCTCTGCGCCTGCGTCGAGACCGCGACGAAGCGGGCGACATCCTGCTCGTGCATGGTGCGGTTCAAGGCGTAGGCCGTGGGCACCGTGCCGATGAGGATCAGCATGATGAGGCCCATGCCCTTCTGGCCGTCGTTCGAACCATGCGCGAAGCTCACGCCGGTACAGGTCAGGATCAACAAACCGCGGATGAGCAGGGGCGGCGCCTGGCTGCCTTTGGGCTCCTTGAACAGGTCGGGGATCGGGATCAGCGACTTCGCGATCAACATCAACAGGGCGGCGGCGCTGAAGCCGATCAGGGGCGAGAACAGCAGGGACTGGCCGATCTTGCCGGCCTGCCCCCAGTCGACGCCGCTGACCCCGCTGCCGCTCGCCGCCATGAGCTGGTTCATGAGCCCGACGCCCATGATGGAGCCGATCAGGGTGTGCGAGCTGGACGAGGGCAGGCCGAAGTACCAGGTGCCGAGGTTCCAGAGGATGGCCGCGATCAACAAGGCGAACACCATGGCGAACCCGGCGCCGCTGCCCACCTGCAAGATCAATTCCACCGGCAGCAACGAGACGATGCCGAAGGCGACCGCGCCGCTCGAGACCAGCACGCCGAGGAAGTTGAAACAACCGGACCAGATGACGGCGATGTTCGGCGACAGCGAGTTGGTATAGATGACGGTGGCGACCGCGTTGGCGGTGTCGTGGAAGCCGTTGACGAACTCGAACCCCAGGGCGATCAGCAGGGCGATGCCCAGCAGAACGAAGGGAAAGGCGCGCGTATCGCGCACCACCGACAAGTCGTCCGCGAGATGCATGCCTGCGTATATGATGCCGACCACGATGAGCACCCCCGCCAGCACGTTGAACCAGGGACTGGGCTTGTTGCGCCCGACGGGGGAGGCCAGCGGAGACTGATCGACGACATCGAGGTTGGCCATGGTGATCTCATGAGAAAGTGTGATTCAGCCCACACTTATAGATCGGGAATATGACGTTCGGATGACACCGCAGGTTTTTGATGCCGTTCACGCTATCGCACGCCGCCCTGGTGCTCCCCTTCTCGCGGCCGCTGGCCCGCTGGCGGGTGCTGTCCGCCACCGTCATCGGCAGCATGATTCCGGACTTCGGATTCCTGATGCCGTGGCGTCCGCAGCGGATCGACACCCATGGCGCGCTGGCGTTGTTCACCTTTTGCCTGCCGGTGGGGCTCGCCGTGTTCTGGACGTTTCAGCGGCTGCTCAAGACGCCGCTCGTGGAGGTTCTGCCCGACGCGGCGCATGCGCGTTGCGCGCCGTTCGCGGCCCCGGCCGACCTCGGCAGTCCGACGCAATGGATGGTCGCCGCCGGCGGCATCCTGGCCGGGGCGGTCACCCACCTGGTGTGGGACGCCTTCACGCACGAGGGTGCGCGGGGAGTGCGCATGATCCCGGCCCTGGACGAGTCGGGGCTCGACATCGCGGGGCATCACCTGATCGGCGTACACCTGATGCAGGACGTGAGTTCGGTGCTCGGCCTCGCGGTGGTGGCCGCCGTGCTCGTCTACCAGCTGCGCCCGACGATGCCGCCCGGCGACGCAGTCACCGCCCGTCGCTTGAGCCGTCGCGAGCGTGGACTGTGGGTTCTGGCGTATCTGGTCACGGCCTTTGCCATCGGCGCGGGTGTGCTGCTGCTCAGGCACACGCCGGCGTCCCTGATGCGCTCGTCGGGCCTGGCGCTGCAATTGCTGGCCATCGCCGTGTTGCGTGGGTTTCTGTTCGCGCTGCTGGCGGTCGGCCTAGGCCTCGGCCTCAGACTGAGGATGAGCACGCACCGTTGAGAAGCGGGCGCCGGGCATGAAACTGTCCCGGGGCGCGAGGCCCCGGGACAGCCGGACGTTACGACTCGTCGGGAGTCTTGGGCGGTGCGCTGGGCACCGCCGCAGCCGGCGGCGACGACCACACCACGTATTTTTCACCGTCCGCGGGTGCGGGCGGTGCCTGCCTGGTCTCGGCGGGCGGGCTGCCGGAGCCCGACGACCCGGGCTCGGGTCGGTTCGCGTAGTCGGTACGCGGCGCCGGCT
>CAZZYJ010000139.1:0-9027 GCA_964658215.1 uncultured Steroidobacteraceae bacterium
GGAGTGGGTGCCGCTTATCTGCGTGAACTGCTCGACCGCTACGACGGCCGGCTGGATGCAGCCCTGGCCGCCTACAACGCGGGTCCGTTGTCGGTGGCCCGCTGGACGCCGCCGCGACCGGTGGCCGCGGACGTATGGATAGAAAACATTCCGTACACCGAAACCCGCGGCTACGTGCAGCACATCTTCGAACACATCGTGGCCTTCGCCGCGGTGCGCGGCGCCGAGCCGCCGCGTCTGTCGAGCCTGATGATGCCCCGCGCCCCGAACCCGCCGTGACCGTGCGGTCGGCGTGGTGGCTGATGACGGGGTACGCACTGCTCGCCGCGTCCGGGGCGGGTGCCGCCCTCCCGCCGGCAACGCCTACCGCAGCGCCCACCGCGGCGCCGCTCTCGGCGATGACCCCGGCGATGGCCGCGGCGACGATGCGGCGCATCGACCAGGTCGCCGTGGAATGGCTGTCCTCGGAACACGCGCCGTCCGTGTCCATCGCCGTGGTCCGGCAGGGACGGCTGGTCTATGCCAGGGCGTACGGTCTCACCCGTCTGCGCCCGGCGCGCGCCGCCACCCCGTCGAGCCGCTATGCCATCGCCTCGGTGACCAAGGAGTTCACCGCGGCGGGGGTGCTGTGGCTCGCGGAGCAGGGCCGGCTACGCCTCGACGACGCGCTGGCGCGTTGGTACCCACAGCTCGGGCCCGCCTCCCTGGTGACGGTGCGCCAGCTCCTGAATCACACCAGCGGCATCCGTGATTTCTGGCCGCAGGATTTCATCACGCCGGAGATGTCGCGGCCCACCACGAGCGATGCGCTGATCGACGAATGGGTGCGCCGGCCGCTCGACTTCGAACCCGGCACCGAATGGCAGTACTCGAACACGGGCTACGTGCTGGCCGGCGCCCTGATCGAGAAGACCTCGGCCCAATCCTTGTTCGGCTTCCTGCGTGAGCGGGTATTCCAACCGCTCGGCATGACACGGGTGACGGAATCGCTCGACACCGATCCGGACACGGACGCGGTCGGCTACACGCGATATGGCTGGGGGCCGGCGCACCCCGCGCCGCGCGAAGGCGCGGGATGGTTGTCGGGAGCCGCCGATCTCGCCATGTCGCCTGTAGACCTGGCGCGCTGGGATGTGAGCCTCATGGACCGTGCGCTGCTGCGCGAGGAGTCCTATGCGGCGCTCACCGAACCCACCCGGTTGAAAGATGACACCGTGAGGCCCTATGGACTGGGCCTCGATGTGGACAGCACGCCATGGGGTGTGCGTCTGGGACATTCGGGAAGTGGCTCGGGCTTCCTCGCGGAGAACCGCCTGTGGCCCACGGCCCGTGCCGCCGTGGTGGTCCTCACCAACGGCGATTGGACCTCGCCGTCGAACCTGTTGGAGCGCATCGCCTTCGTCATCCTGCCGCCGTCCCCCGCGCAGGCCCGTGCGCTGCGTGTGCTTGCCGCACTGCGGGACGGGCGCTCGACGCGGGCCGCGTTCACGGCGGTGGGCAACTCTTATTTCACCGCCGCCGTCCTCGCGCAGGTCAAGGACAGTCTCGCCTCGACGGGGGCGGTACGCTCGTTGACGCTGGAGCACGACGAGAAACGGGGCGGCATGATCACCCGCCACTGGCGGATCGACTGCGCCCATGCGCAGCTACGGGTGACGGAGCGAGGCTATCCCGACGGCATGCTGGAAGAGTTCCTCGTCGCACGCGCCGTGCCGTGACGCGCCCGTTGGCGCACTCACGGTCGGCTGCGGTTGAGCGGCCGCGGTTCAGCGGTCGCGGCAGTCCCGATCCCGGTCGTCGCAGTGATGTTCCTCGTGCACGTCCCGCTCGTGATCGTGATCGTGCCCGCGGTCCGGCGGCGGGGCGATGATGCAGCCCGACGTCGCAGCAAAAAAACCGGCCATGACGACGCTCATCGCAATCCTGCACACTGCATTCATTCGCTTCTCCGACTGTTTCTACCCGTTTCCTAGCGTACCGCAAACTCGGCTATCCTGACGCCATGCTCATCGGCTGCGCGGCCTACAAAGACGGTAAGAAACTCACCGACATCGAGGTCGCGGACATTGCCGCCACCCTGCAGCGCGGCGACTGCTTCGTATGGGTCGCGTTGCAAAACCCGACGGACGCGGAATTCGAGGATATGCAGCGTATCTTCGATCTGCACCCTCTCGCCGTGGAGGATGCTCGTCTCGGGCAGCAGCGTCCGAAAATCGAGGAGTACGGCGCCCGTCTGTTCGCGGTGCTGCACGTCGTGGAAGCCGACGGCACGGAATTTCACGGCGGCGAACTCGCCATCTTCGCCGGAACGAATTATGTCCTCTCGGTGCGCACGCGGGTGCATCGCGGCTTTCGCGAAGTGCGCGAACGCTGTGAGCGCGAGTCGGACCTGCTCCGTCATGGTCCGGGTTACGTGCTGTACGCGCTCACCGACGCGGTGGTCGACCGGTATTTTCCGATCCTGGACGCGCTCGAGGATGAACTCGAGCACATCGAGGAGCGCATCTTCGCGCCGGGTGGGCAGCCCCAGGAGATCATCGAATCGGTGTACGACCTGAAACAGCGGCTCATGGTGATGAAGCACGCCGTCTCGCCCCTGCTCGAGGGAATCTCCAATTTATCGGGTGCCCGCGTCCCGGTCCTCTGCGCAGGCATCAGCGTGTATTTCCGCGATGTCTACGATCACCTGCAACGCCTCAACCAGACCTGCGATTCGTTGCGCGATTCCATCGCCACGGCGATATCGGTGAATCTTGCGCTGGTCACCTTGCACGAGAGCGAGACCATGAAACGTCTGGCCGCGTATGCGGCGCTGCTCGCGGTGCCGACGATGATCGCGGGCATCTACGGCATGAACTTCGAGAACATGCCGGAACTGAAGTGGCATTACGGGTATGCCTTGTCGCTAGCCGTCATGGCGGCCATCGACGTCTATCTCTTCTTCCAGTTCAAAAAGGCTAAATGGCTTTGATTTGTCGGGAAATAAGTCAAATTTAAAGATGTGACCCGTTAGCTAGTGGGGGTGGTTCTTGCATCGATAAGATGGCGTCGACGGTGAAGGATCGATCGCGCCACTCAACGGTGATTAAACATGTCGTTCAAAGCTCTCTCCTTTTCGCTCGGCTGCGCCCTGGCCTGGTTCGTCTTGTTGCCGATGCTCGTGGTCGGCGGCGGCATTCTCCTGCTGGCTTGGGCCGTGCTCGCCGAAGTCAGCGAGTTGTTGGTCGGTGGTTCGACACCGTTCGACAGGGCGGCGGTTCGCGAGAGCGCCCGCCGCGTCTGCTTGAATCCTGATCCGCATTGATGACGCCGGATTGACTACAATGCCTTGGTCTATCCGACGTTTCGTGAGGAAGTGTGAAGATGAACCAAGGCACCCGATGGATTGCATTGAGTCTCGCCGCGACGGCGGGCGCATCGTTCAGCCTCGGCAGCGCGGCGCAGACGCCCGAACAGGAGAAGACCTGGTCCGACCAGCGTGAATTGTCGGCGGCCATCGAAAAGACCAACGCCGCGCAACTGGCGCATGCCCGCGAGGCGCGCCGTGCGGATCCCATGTCGTTCGTGCGCAGCCTGGACCCCCTGACCAGCGGCGGCTGGACCTTTCGGGCGGTGGCGAACGATGGTTCGTGGGCCGCCTACACCACCGATCACCAGATGAAGAAGTCCGGCAAAACCGTGACCGTATGGCTCCGGCAGGAGTACGCGGAAACCCAGATCACCGACGGGGCGCGGTATCTGAGCGCGGTCGAAAAATCCGAGTACGACTGCAAGAAGGAGCAGACCCGCGCGCTGCTGATGGTGTACTACGCCAAGAACAACATCCAGGGCAACGAAACCAGTGTGGAGGCGGACCCTAAAACCCCGATGTGGGTGCCCGTCATCCCCGGCACGCGCGACGAATACAATTTCGTCTGGGCCTGCAGCGGCGGCAAGCTAACCCTCAAGTAGACGGATGCGGTCGACCAGCAACCGGCTGCGCTCGGCACACGGACCCACCCATAGTTCGATTTCGCCCGCCTCGAACACGGGCGTGAGGTCCCGCCCGAGGAAGCGCAGCTCCGCCGCCGGCAGGAACAGGGTCACCGTTCCCGTCGCGCCCGGCTGCAGGGTGATCTTGGCGAAACCTTTCAATTCGAGCAGCGGCCGGGACACGCTGGCGAGCACGTCGTGCGTGAAGAGAAATACCGTCTCCTGCGCGGTGCGCGCGCCGACGTTGGCGACGTCGACGTGCACGATGAGGGTCTCGTGCTCCCGCACCGGCGCCCGCGGCACCCGCAGGTTCGACAGGGTGAACTCGCCGTAGGTGAGCCCGAAACCGAACGCGAACAGCGGCGTGTTCGGGACGTCCAGATATTTGCTGGTGAAATGGTCGCGGGGATCGGCCGGCCTGCCGGTCGGACGCTGACCGAAAAACACCGGGATTTGACCGACCGCCCGCGGCCAGCTCACCGCGGTGCGACCGCTCGGCGAGACGTCGCCGCGCAGGAGGTCGGCGATGGCGTTGCCCGCCTCACTGCCCAGGAACCAGGCGGCCAGCACGGCGTCCGCCGCGTCGAACAGCCACGGCACCACCAGCGGCCGGCCCGAGAACAGCACCACGATGACCGGCCGGCGTAGCGCGGCCGCGCGCGCGAACACGGCTTCGGCGAGGTCGCGCTGCCGGCCCGGCAGCCCGAGGTGGGCGCGGCTCGCCGCCTCGCCGCTCATCACCGCCGCTTCTCCGAGGCACAGCACCACGACGTCGGCCTCCTCGCACGACGACAGCGCCGCGGCGATGCCGTCGGTCGCCTCGCCCTCGAGGTCGACGCCCGCCGCGTACGTGACGGCGTGTTCGCCGAAGCTCGCCCGCATCCCGGCGAGCACCGTGACCTGGCCGTCTGGTTCCGCGGCACCCCACCACGGACCGCGCATCTCCGGCGACGCATCCGCCAACGGTCCGAGCAGCGCGACACGGCGGACGGTGGGTGGCAGCGGCAGCGTATGACGCTCGTTCTTCAAGAGAACCGCGGCGCGGCCCGCCACCGTTCGCGATAGCCGGCGCCGCGCTTGCACCCTCTCCGGCGTTTCGAGTACGGCACCACGCCGGTGGGGATCGTCGAACAGTCCCAGCCGTTCCTTGAGCTCGAGCACCCGCCGCACCGCCTCGTCGATGAGCGCCGGTGAAACCAGACCTCTTTGCAGGGCGATGGGCAGACCGCGCCGGTAGGCATCGCTCATCATGTCGATGTCGACGCCGGCGACGAGGGCGAGCGCCGCGGCCTGCGCAAGATCGGCCGCCACGCCATGGTGGATCAATTCGGCGATGGCGTTGTAATCGCTCACGATCACGCCGTCGAAGCCGAGCCTGCCGCGCAGCCAGCCGCGCAGCAGCGCCACGTTCGCGGTCATCGGCACGCCGGCAAGGTCCGTGAAGGCCGGCATCACGGCGGCGACGCCCGAGGCCACCGCAGCTTCGAACGACGGCAGATGCACCTCGCGCAGCGTGCGTTCGGAGATGTCCACCGACGCGTACTCGCGGCCGCCCGCGACCGGCCCGTAGGCGCAGTAGTGCTTGGCCACCGCTGCCAGCGAATCGGCGGCGGCGAGAGCGGAGCCCTGGAAGCCCCGCACCTTGGCCTCGGCGATGCGGGCAGCCAGCCAGGCGTCCTCGCCCGGCCCCTCGGCGCTGCGGCCCCAGCGCGGATCGCGCGCGACGTCGAGCATGGGGGCGAACGTCATGGCGAGGCCGTCGGCGGCCGCCTCCCGCGCCGCCTCGCGCGCCGTCGCCGTCCAGAGCACCGGATCGAGCACGCCCGCCTCGGCCAGCGGAATCGGAAACAACGTGCGATGCCCGTGGATCACGTCAAAACCGATGAGCAGCGGTATCTTCAGGCGCGACTCTTCCACCGCGAGCCGCTGCATCTCACGCACGGGGCCGGCACCCACGAGATTGAGCAGGTTGCCGATGGTGCCGTCCTTGATGGCCTGGGTGGAATCCCCCGCGAGGGTGGGGCCGGTGACGGCATGGCCCGCGGCCGTCATGGTGAGCTGTCCCAGCTTTTCGGCGAGGGTCATGCGGCCCAGCAGGACGTCGATGCGAGCGCTCACGGGGTCGGCTTCGGCTCTGCCTCGTAGATTACCCGGGTCTGCTCGGCGAAGACCTTGTACAGGCGTTCGGTGACCAGCACCACGAGCAGCGCGGTGACCAGCGACACCGCCACGGTGGTCATTAGGCCGACGAAGCCGTTCTTGCGCTCCTGGTACCACACGTCCATGCGGCCGAGACGCGAATGCAGCCGCAGTGCACGGTCCGCTCCGGCAAACGTCACCGCCACCCGCAGAGTCTCGAGGTGCGTGCGGTCGAGCTTGATCAACCTGCGATGTTCGAGATAGCGCAGCGGCAGCTCGCATTGGGAGGCGAGCAGCTTGTGACACAGATCGTCGGGAATGGCCCCGCAGTCCACGTTCTGCAGCAGCCCGTCCCGGCACCAGCGGACACCGTCCGCAAAGGAGTGTGCCGTCAGCCAGAGCACCTGATCACGGCGGACGTCGAATTCCTCGTCGATGCGCTCGCGGAAAAAATACAAGCCGTGCAGGATACGGTCTTCGTCTTTTCTGCTCATGAGTGCCGCGCACTATCCGGCGTCGCGAGCCGCCTGCTCCTCGACGGTGTACAAGGCCTCGGGTTTGGCGACGAGCCGCTCCGACGGAATCGCCTTGCCGCTGGCGTCGGACAATCCGTACGTGCCCTCCTCCATCTTGCGCAACGCCCGCTCGACATCGGCCAGCCGTGCATCGCTGCGCGCCGTCAGGACGCCGTCCAGCTCCAACGTCGTCAATTTCTGGGCATCTTCTTCGTATTCGCGTGCCTCGTTCTGGCCCTGCGCCTTGACGTCCGCCTCTTCGGCCGACTGCGCCTGCCGGGTCGCGCTCAATTCCGCGCGCAGCGCCAGCAGCTGCCGACGCCGGGCGTCGAGAAATGCGTCATCCAAACTAGTTGCCTTGCCGTTCACCTTGGCCTCCAAAGATCGTGTCGCGGGATCGCGGCGCCGAGTTTACCATCGCGGCGCGTCAGGGCCGCGCGGCGCGCACGGCAGCGGGCGTGATCGTGTCCCGGTAGTGGTTGCCGAAGTGGGTGCGCACGTAATTGAGCACGTTGGCGATCTGCGGGTCGCTGAGGTCGGTCCCGAACGGCGGCATGGCGCGCTGGCCGCGCACCACCACCGTGATGGGATAGATGGCCGCCAGCAAACGCCCGTTGCCCGCCAGCGCCGGATAGGCGCCGGCGCCGGTGGCACCCTGCGCGTTCGGCATGTGACAGCCCTGGCACAGGCCGGCGTACAGGTCCGCACCCGTCTGCTGAGGATAGGCGCCGGCATAGATTTCCTGCGCCCGGGCGAAGCCGCCCGCCGCACCGAACCCCCAGGCCAAGCCGCCGCAGACCACCGTCGTCCACACGCCGATACGTAGTTTCATCGTTCTCTCCTACTCGCTCCGTCAGGCCGTTACGCGTTCGTGGATGCGCCGGATGGCGTCCAGGGCGGACAGGATGGCACCTTCCTGCCAGGCGGGCAGGCGCGACGCGTGCTCGCCCGCCAGCACGATGCGCCCGTCGATCGCGCACAGGTCGTCATAGTGGCGCTCCCGCAATTCATCCGTCCAATGTCCCGCACAGCCCAGGCTCCACGGCACGCGATGCCAGGCCACCGCCACTCCGTTTTGAAACTCGGCCGGGTATTGCGGATGGATCTGCGTTCCCAGTTCGACCGCGCGTTTGACCCGGTCCGCCGGTGACATCGCCGCGAACTGGAACGAATTCGCGCCGAAGGTGTAGGCGCCGAGCAACACGCCGGGGCCGTCCTCGAAATAACGGCTGCTCGGATAACCGATCATGGCGTTGGGCAGATCGGTGAAGCTGATGCCGCCGTAAATGGAGTCGTCCTGTTCCCAGAAGCGGCGCTTGAACTGCAGGCCGATCTTGATCGCCGAGTCGTAATACAGCGCGTCTATTGCACTTTTCGTCGGCCCGCTGACGCTGAGCGGAATCTGGCTCAAAATGGACGCCGGAATGGTGCAGACGCACCACTGGGCCTTGGCGACCTTGATGCCGTCGCCGCCGCGGGCGTCCCGATAGCTCACCGTCACGCCCGCCCCGTCCTGCTCGATCTGCGTCACCTTGGCGTTGTACTCGATGCGGGGACCCAGCTCCTTGCCGAAGGCCTGGCCGATCATCCCCATGCCCCCCACGGGCTGGAACAACGCACTCTGGAATTCGTAGACACGTCCCGCCGCAATGGCCATCCACAGCCGCGACTGCATCAAATCGTGCAGGGCCAGTGGATCGGAAGGGAGGGGAGTCGAGGTCAGGCCGCCGCCCGGATCGGCGACGTAACCGCGCCGCTCGCTCGAGAGAAGCCCCTTCTTGTATTCGTAACCCTTGTCCAGGGCGCCCCATTCACGCATGGCGTCGAGCAGAACCTCGCGATCTTCGCGGGTGACCTCCCGGTCGAGCTGATTCTGGTTGAGCGCCTTCGCGAGCAGTTCGGCGACGTGGCCGTTGAAATCCCCCTGCACTTCGCGATACCGCTGCGGTTTGCCGCCGAACGCCTTGGAGGAGTGCACATAGGCGGCGTAGTTCACCTGCGTGAAGGACTCCAACGGCACCTTGAGCCGCTTGCAGTAGTCGAGGAGCGCCCGATGATGATACGGAATACGCCACGGCCCGGGATTTAGGTACAGACCGTCGGCGAACTGCACGTGCTGCGTGACGCCACCCAGCTCGGTGTAACTGTCGCCGCCGTACAAGGACCAGTTGCGCCCGCCCGGGCGCGCGTTGTATTCGAGCACCCGCACGTCGTAGCCCGCATTGCGCAGTTCGAAGGCCGCCGTCATGCCGGCGAGCCCGGCGCCGAGGACCAACACCGAGGTGCCCTTTGCATCACCCTTGAGTTCGACGGGGCCGCTGTAGCCGGATTCGCCCGCGTGGCCGAGCGTCGACATGGCCTGGTACATCACCGCGCTGCCCGCATACGCCCCGATCAGCTT
>CAZZYJ010000140.1:0-6545 GCA_964658215.1 uncultured Steroidobacteraceae bacterium
CTCGCGCGCAGGCATCTGGTCATCACCTCGACATACGAGTCGCGCTATCGTGCAGGCCTCGCATCAAACAAAGGCATGGGCATGAGAGCGTGGGTGGCTGCGGTGGGGTTGCTGTGTTTCGGGTCGCTGCCGGCGGTACTCGCGGCGCCGGTGCTCTTGATCTCGGTGGACGGGCTCAAGCCGGACTATGTGCTCGAAGCGCCGGCGCACGGGTTGAAGCTTCCGTACCTGCGCAGCATGCTCACCGAGGGCACGTATGCCGACGGGGTGGTGGGGGTGTGGCCGACGATCACCTACCCGAGCCACACCACGCTGATCACGGGTGCGACGCCGGCGCAGCACGGCATCCTCGCCAATCTGCAATTCGATCCCGAGCGCCACTTCAAGGATGCGTGGTTCTGGTACGGGTCGCAGATCCGGGTGCCGACCCTGTGGCAGGCCGCGCACGCCCGCGGACTCGGCACCGCGAGCGTCGGCTGGCCGGTCACCGTGGGCGCGGTCGGCATCGACTACCTCATCCCGGAGTATTGGCGCATCCCGGGCAGGACGGCGGAACTCGATCCCACGGACCGTGACTTGATGGCGGCGCTGGCGCGTCCTGCGCATCTGTTCGAGCGTCTGCAGCCGGCCGCGGGCGAGTACATGGCGGGCAACGACACGTCCATCGGGGGCGACGAGGTGAAGACCCGCTATACCGTGGAGTTGATGCGGCGCTATCGACCGGCTTTCGTGACGCTGCACCTGAGTTCGCTGGACGACGCCGAGCACGGTCACGGCGTCTTCAGCGACGAGGCGAATCGCACCGTCGAGGCGCTCGATGCGATGCTGTCGCGGCTGGCCGCGGCGGCCCGCGCCGTGGATCCCTCGACCGTCGTGATGGTGGTGTCGGATCACGGCTTCATGCCGATCCTGCACGAAGTGAATTTGTACGTGCCGTTCATCGGCGCAGGGCTGATGGACGTGGGCGACGGTGCCGTGACCCCTCCCGCAGTGAAGTCCTGGCGCGCCCAGCCCTGGCTCGCCGGCGGCATGGCCGCGATCATGCTGCGCGACGGGCAGGATTCGCGCAGCCGTGACGAGGCCGGCCGGCTGCTGCAGACGCTGGCCGCCGACCCTCACAACGGCATCGCCACCGTCCTCGATCGGGCGCAGATGCAAGAGCGAGGCGGTTTCCCGGACGCAGCCTTCGTGGTCGTCTTCGAGCCTGGGTACTACGCCGGCTCGAAAATGGCCGGCGACCTCGTCACCGACGTCGTCGGCACCCACGGCAGCCATGGCTTTTCGCCGGAGTACCCGGATATGCGCGCCTCGTTCTTCGCCACCGGGACCGGTGTCGCGCATCATCGCGATCTGGGCGTCGTCGACATGACGCAGATCGCCCCCACCGTGGCACGCGTGCTCGGCGTCGCGTTGCCTTCAGCCACGGCGGCGCCGCTCGTGCTCACGCCCTGAGACGCACGCGGCGCGCCCGCCCTGCGCCGCGGCGAAGCCCCGGGGCGCCGCGTGCCGCCGGCTGACACATCGCCGTAACGTCGCATTCACATACTCGCGTCTTTCGGCGAAGGAAGGCGATGCAACCTAAGTCCCGGCGATTCACCGCCGCCCTGGCGGCGCTCTCTTGTGTGTTCTCGGTCCGCCTCGCCGTCGCCGATGACGCGACCGTTCCTCGGGAGGACGATGATCTTCAGGCCATCGTCGTCACGGCGAGCAAGACCACGCGTTCGTCGGTGGAGTTGGGCGGCGTCGAAGCGCAGAAGCTGCTGCCCGGGATCAATCCGCTCAAGGCCATCGAAACGTTGCCGGGGGTGGTATACGAAACCGCCGATCCCTGGGGTAACAACGAGCAGAACGAATCCCTCGTCATCCACGGCTTCACCACGCAGCAGCTGGGGTTCACCCTGGACGGCGTCCCCTTGGGCGATCAGCAGTACGGCAACTACAACGGACTCAGCGTTTCGCGTGCCCTCAGCAGCGAAAACGTCGCACGCGTGGAACTGGGCTCGGGCGCGGGCTCGTTGGGGGTGGCGTCGACGAGCAACCTGGGTGGCGCGATCGAGACTTATTCGAGCGATCCTGCCGCGACGCCGGGCGCCGACGTGCGCGAGACGGCGGGCAGCTACGACACCACGCGCACGTTCCTGCGCCTCGACACCGGGACCTTTGGCGACGGCAATGCCGCCTACCTGTCGTACGTGCATCAAGACGCCAAAGCCTGGGACTTCGACGGCCACCAACGCGGGGATCAGGTCAATTTCAAATTCGTGCATGACGACCCGATCGGCAAACTCACGTTCTTCGCGGACTGGCAGCACAAGGTCGAGCCCAACGAGGATGCCACGAACTACGGCAACCAGCAGACCGCCACCTCGACCTACTTCCCCTACACGCGGCCGTTCCTCTATCCGAATTACGCGACGGGACTTTCGTACCTGAGCGCGTCGGGTGCACCGCCGGCGGCGTACGGTAATAACTTCTCCAACTATTTCAGTGCGGCACAGCGCGAGGACGGGCTTGCGTACCTGAACTACGACTGGCACGTGAGCGAGAACATTACCTGGTCGAATCAGGTGTACTACCACAACGATTCGAGCCGCGGCATCGTCGCAGGGCCCGTGAACCAGGCCGGGCTCCCCGGCCTGTTCGCCATCTACTTTCCGGGACAGAACCTGGTGCAAACATTCGGCGGTACTGGGTACGAGGTGCGTACCACCGAATACGAGATACACCGTGCCGGCGAAAGTTCCACCTTGAACTGGCGGCTCGACCGGCACCAGATCGAGGCTGGCCTCTGGTACGAGCACAATGACTCGGCGCAGGCGCGGCGGTGGTATCCGTTCGCGGCCGCCAACGACGATCTGACGCCCTACGACATCCCCGAGCACCCTGCCTTCACGCAGTACGACTTCCGTTTCACCACGAAGGACCTGCAGCTGCATCTGCAAGATCAATGGCAGATCCGGCCCGGCCTGTTGCTGCAGGCGGGGTGGAAGGCCAGCCTGCAGACCGCCGGCGACACGCTGGCGGTGCAGCAGCGAAACCTGGTCACCACCAATCCGCCGGTCAATTATCCGGTGGGCTCGATCAAGTCCAACAACGGCTTTCTGCCGCAGTTGGGTGCACTATGGGACGTGGCCAACGACACCCAGGTGTTCGTGAACGTACAGAAGAACCTGCGCCAGTTCATCCCGTACGGTGCCGGCAGCAACTATTACGGCACCTCGCCCTGGAGTCTCGGCAGCCAGGCCGCGTTCGACACGTTCAAGGCCACCGCCAAACCTGAAACCTCCTGGACCACCGAGGTCGGTCTGCGGGACAAGCAAACCTTCGATGGCCACGGACTCAGCGCGATCGAAGGACAGATCAACTACTACCACGTCGCCTTCTCCAACCGGCTGCTGAACGTCGCCACCTACAGCTTCATCAACCCGAACCCCTCGGTGCTCGTGAACGTGGGCGGCGTCACCACCGATGGCGCCGATCTTGCCGCCACCCTGCACTTCGGCGAGCACCTGAGGTTTTACAACGGCATCTCGTACAACAAGTCGCGCTACGACTCGGATTACTCGACCGTCGCCGGCGGCGTCGCCACCACCGTTCACACCGAAGGCAAACAGGTACCGCTCACGCCCGAATGGCTCTACAAGTACATCCTGAGCACGTCAGCGGGCCCGTTCGAGGCCCAGCTCAACGGTGATTACGTGGGCCGGCGCTACGTCACGTATCTCAACGACCTGTCCGTGGGCGGCACGTTGCTGACCGGCCTCGAAGCCAGCTACGATTTCGTGCACCCCTTCGCCGGAGACCTGCTGAAAGACATCAAGCTCGCCGCCAACATCACCAACGTGACCGACAAACGCGGTGTGTCGACCGCCGTCGTGACGAGCAATTCAGGCGGTTATCAGGCGTATCCCATCGCGCCACGCATGTTTTTCGTGACGGTGGGCGCGAAGTTCTAGCGCAGGCCTGGCGGGGGGCGGCGCTTCGCCCACCTTGGAGTTCTTGCGCTCGCCGCCTGGTAACAGACTGGAGGCGTTGGCCGGGGACCGAAAGGGCGTATACGGCATTCGAGTCAACGATCAATTTCGTCTTTGTTTTCGCTGGACGGCCGAAGGCCCCACTGACGTCGAGATAGTGGATTACCACTGAAGGATATTGAGCTATGTTCGAAAACGGTATGCGACCTGTACATCCCGGCGAGGTGCTGCAGGAGGATTTTCTGAAACCGCTTGGGATGAGCGTCAACGCTCTGGCGAAAGCATTGTGTGTACCGACACCCCGTATCAATGAAGTCGTGCGCAGGCGGCGCGGCGTGAGTGCAGACACGGCCATGCGTCTGGCCCGTTATTTCGGAGGCGATGCGCGTTCCTGGCTCAATCTGCAAACCGCCTATGATTTGCGCATCGCGGAAATTAGCAATGCCAAGCGCATCGTGCGGGTGGTGTCCCCGGCCTCGGCGGAAGCCTAGTTTCTCTGCTCACCTGGGGATCGTCAGCGGAACCACAGCAACGTTTCAAACGGAATCGTCGTACATAGACTTACCACAGGACACCAGCGGAGGTTACATCTTTCCGGACGCGAACGTTGTTTACACGGGTTACGCGTCAGCGTGGCAGGACGGTACTAACCATCGGGGTCGATCCTGGTTGGTCCTGGTCGCAAGCGGCCCTGCGGCCGGTTCGTCCGCAGGGCCGCGCCGACCGAAAACCACCACCTAATCTCTGCTATAGTGCATATTACTAGCGTCTTAGACGCTTTATGTACAGTACTATGGACTTTAAAGAACAGCGTCAACACCTGCTGGAACTCGGGACCCGCCTCAGGACGTCGCGTCTTGCACGTGACGACACCATGGCCGTGTTCGCGCAGCGCCTCGGAGTCAGTGCAGGAACGATCCGTGCGATGGAGCATGGTGCGGCCACGGTTCAGATCGGCGCCTGGGTCAAGGCCTTGTGGGTTCTCGACCACCTCGATGACCTGAATGGGGTGTTGGCCGGAAAGGCAAGCCTACTCGAACAGGCGCGCGCGTCGCGTACTCGCATCAAACAGCGCGCGTCGAGACGAGCTTGATCGAACATATATTCGTCTGGGTGCGACGTCCGGACGGGACAATCTGCCTGGTCGGGGAACTGGCCACCACGGCTCCGGATCGTAACAGCGGGCGTTTCGAATCCGAGTTCGAATACACGCGTACCTGGGTGGGCGAAACTGACGCCTTCGCTCTCGATCCGGTGTCTCTCCCTTTGGATGCGGCGCGACGGTTTAACGCCGAGATGCTGTACCCACCTCTGGCCGTGTTCGACGATGCGCTCCCCGACGATTGGGGTCGGCGCCTGCTGGCCGCGGCGATCACTGCCGATGGCGGCACGCCGACGGTTGCCCAGATGCTGCTGCGCATGCGCGGCGGCGGTACCGGGGCACTCATTTTTACGGCGACCGGTACCGTACCTCGTGCCGATCAAAGTGTGCCCAGCTCCGCACTCTCAACGCTCCTGACGGCGGCCGCGCGATTCGCGGCGGGGACGCTGCCCCCGAGCGATGAGTTTCGCCGCCTCTTGGAAGGCAGCAGCCGCGCCGGCGGCGCGAGACCCAAGGCGCTCGTCCACGATGAGTCCGGAGAGTGGCTTGCCAAATTTCCCAGTCGCGCGCGCGATGGGGGGTATGACGTCGTCGGCCTCGAAGCCAGTTGTCTCATGCTGGCTCGGCGGGCGGGAGTCGATGTCCCGGAGTCGCGGTTGCAGATGATCGGTGCGCGGCGCGTGCTCATGGTCAAGCGCTTCGACGTCACTGCCGAGGGCGGTCGGTACCACATGGTGAGCCTGCGCACGCTGTGCAAGGAGCGTCCCGGCATCTATGTGCACAGCTATTCGGCGCTCGCTCAGGTGTTGCTCAAACATTCCGCTTCTCCCACCGATGATTTGGCGGCGCTGTACCGGTATATGGTGTTCAATGCGGCTATCGGCAATGTCGATGATCACCTGAAGAATTTCTGGATGCTGGCGCGTCCCGGCGGACTTCGCCTGGCACCCGCGTTCGATTTGGTGCCGGACATCAGCGGTCGAGGCGAACACACCTTGTCCTTTCATCAAGACTTTGCCTGCCCGACCGGCCCGGACATGATGGCACTGGCGGATGAATGGGGCGTCGCACACGCCGCCCGTATTGTCGATGACGTCCTCGAGGCCGCCGACGAATTCACAACGGCGACTGACGAACTCGAGGTTCGCCATCCGGGAACCCTGCAGAAAATACGCGCTGACGTACGCCGACGTACCACGCTGCTCAGTCGCAGCAGCGGCGGCGGCGCAGGAGGCTGATTAGTCCAACTGCCGTAAGGTGGCCCGCGACCTTCCACGGCACCTGCAATGACCGGCCCAACACTTACCGCCCACCCGCGACCCGCCAAGCGTCGCCTGAATCGCACTCTATTCGTTAACCATTCTGCCTGGACCATTCGACGATCGATCGTAAAATGGTCTGGACCATTTTACGATCAAGGCTAAAATGGTCCTCATGGAAAAGAGCCCCATGACCGCCCGCCTGCGCCT
>CAZZYJ010000140.1:6645-9012 GCA_964658215.1 uncultured Steroidobacteraceae bacterium
TCGATACGGTGAAGCGCTGGATCGATCTGTTGGAACGGCTGCATTTTGGTTTCATCGTGCGTCCTTGGTTTGCAAACGTCACCAAGGCGCTGCGCAAGGAGCCAAAGTGGTTTCTGCGCGACTGGTCGGGTATCGAGAATACGGGGCAGCGGGCCGAGACCTTGATGGCCTGCCATCTGCTCAAAGCCGTGGAGGGCTGGACGGACCTTGGCCTGGGGACGTTCGAATTGCGTTACCTGCGCGACAAGCTCAAACGCGAAGTCGATTTCCTGGTCGTTCGTGATCGAAAACCCTGGCTGCTCGTGGAGGTCAAGACCAGCGATACGCGACTGTCGGATTCCCTGCGCCATTTCCAAACGGCGACAAAGGCAAGGCATGCGCTACAGGCGGTGTTCGAACTGCCTTACGTTCAGGCCGATTGCTTCACGCCCACCGGCGCCACGGTCGTGCCGGCACGCACTTTTTTGAGTCAGTTGCTGTAAGGTTGTGTGGACGTCCCGGGGTAGCCTGCCATGAACGCTCGACATCCACCGCCTGCTCCCGCCCCCCCGCCTCGCATCACCGCCATCCAGCGCTTCGGGCTGACCACGCCCGACGTCGACCGCCTCGCCGAGTTCTACCGCAAGCCTTGGATTGCCGGCTCATGTCCGGACGGGATCTGCGCGCGAATAAGGTCTTGTTTTGGAAAGGCATAAATGGCAAGGCTGGAACGCCCACAGCTAAAGGCCACCTCCAAATCGCCGCCGCTCGTTCGGCTTCTCATCCGAATCAACATTTCCCGAAAAACCTAGACTTAGGAGTGGAAAATGATACTGATATCAATTCAGCGAGTAAAAGCGGCAGAAGAAAATACCCTCCGAAATTGGATGGCCGAACTCAATAGGCGCCAGGATGAGATCGCCGCAACCTTTGCTGAGGAAGGGACGCGACACGAACAAGCATATCTTATCAAGACCTCTGACGGTCCGTTGCTGATTTACGCGATGGAGGCCCGAAACCATGAACACGCCGCTGCCAGCTTCAAAGCCTCCAAGTTTCCAATTGACGTAGAGCACAAAGAAGTCATGAAAAGAGTCTTGGCGGGA
Organism: uncultured Steroidobacteraceae bacterium; assembly: GCA_964658215.1. Taxonomy (GTDB): domain Bacteria; phylum Pseudomonadota; class Gammaproteobacteria; order Steroidobacterales; family Steroidobacteraceae; genus Bog-1198. The sequence goes on from CAZZYJ010000140.1 coordinate 7,731, forward strand.
AGAGCTGACGCTGAGTTGCTTTACGAATGCGTTGGTGACCCCGGTGCCACTTGAAACAGCACCCGCTGCTTCGTTTCACAGCTAACCGAGACATTTGAGCTTCACGCCTTGCGCTAAACTTCCCTCATGGCCACGAGACATGGTTTGCACGATCAGAGCGACACCGGCCCGCCGCCACGCTTCGTAGCAATCCAGCGCTTCGGACTCAACACGCCCGATGCCGACCGGCTCGCGAAGTTCTACCGGGACGCCTTCGACTGCGGGCTCGTGTCGAGCCGGGATCTGCACGGCGCCGAGTTCGACGCGCTCATGCAGGTGCGAGGCGGCGCCCGGCAATATATCCTTGCGCTCGGTCCTCAGCCCGGCCGCCCGCAGCCCATCGGTCCTCATGCCGTCGCCGCGCCGCCGCCGCCCACCGCCGGCGCCCACACCCTCGAACTCCTGCAGTTCGTGACCCCCGGCCGCGCCTATCCGCCCGACCTCTCTCCCTACGACAATATTTTCCAGCACTTCGCCATCGTCGTACGCGACATGAGCCACGCGGTGGCACGCCTCGCTCGACTCGACGGCTGGACGCCGATCTCGCCCGACGGGCCGCAGCGCCTGCCGGCGAGCGCCGGCGGCGTCACCGCCTTCAAGTTTCGCGACCCCGACGGCCACCCCCTCGAGTTCCTGGAGTTTCCCGAAGACGCCGCCCCGCCGGCATGGCGCGACGCCCGCTCGCAGCCCCGCGCGGGCGCGTCCCACGACGCATCCCTGTTCCTCGGCATCGACCATTCCGCCGTGAGCGTGCGCGACCCCGCCGCCAGCATCGCCTTCTACCGACGGCTCGGCCTCGAGGTCACCGCACGCAATCTCAACCATGGCCGGGAGCAGCACCTTCTGGACGACGTCGCCGACCCGCACGTCGACGTGGTCACGCTTTCACCACCGCAGGCCACGCCGCACGTGGAACTGCTCGGCTACCGCACCACGGCGCCGCGCGGGCCGCTGCAGCCGCTGAGTGCGAACGACACCGCCGCCACGCGCATCGTCTTCATCACCGATCGCCGGTGCCCCGAGCAACTCATCGAAGATCCCGATGGTCACCGCCTGCACCTGATCGGGCCCCACCCGGGCGCCGCATAACCCAGACCCGTAAGCGCATAAGCCCCCCCTACCCGGTCCGCGGCTTTTAGGCGTAATTTATTACCCGACGCTGCCGGGCGCCCGCCGCCCGACGTCGACACAACTATAAGTTTTCGTCCGGGGGAAATTCATGCGTATCGCCGGTGCTTCCATT
>CAZZYJ010000141.1:0-8944 GCA_964658215.1 uncultured Steroidobacteraceae bacterium
CCCGGCGGGGCCTATCGCAATGCGGGTGCTTTGTTGGAGAATGACGAAGGATGGGACATTCACTGAACGAACGAGGTAACTTCATGCGGTTGATTTCCATTGACCGCGCGGCTTTGCCGGTGGCACTGATGGTCGCGCTGTGTTTCGTGGGGGCAGCGGGGCCGGTTCTTGCCTCTGCTCCGCAGGTGCGCACCCAGGCGCCGGGCTTCTATCGCATGATGATCGGCGACTTCGAGGTGACGGCGCTGCTGGACGGCACGCATCCGTTCGACGCTGCCGCGTTGCTGACCAAGGCAGCCCCGGGCGCAGACGGGAAACGCGGCAAGCTGTTCGAACTCGACCCTGCCGAAGCGAAAGCATTGCTCGCGGCGTCCGCGGTCACCGCGCCCACGGAAGGGTCGATCAATGCCTTCCTGGTCAACACCGGCAGCCACTTGATCCTCATCGACAGCGGGATCGGCACGTTGTATGGGGACTGCTGCGGACACGTGCTCGAGAACCTGCGGGCGGCGGGCTACCGACCGGAGCAGGTCGACCTCGTCCTGTTGACTCACCTGCATCGGGATCACGTGGCCGGCATCACGAGCGCCGGTCGGAGGGTCTATCCCAACGCGGTGGTCCGCGCGAACAAGCTGGATGCCGACTACTGGACGAACGAGGCCAACGAGAAGGCGGCGTCGCCGTATCTCAAGCCGATATTCGCCGTGGCGAAGGCCGCATTGCAACCGTACCAGGACGCCGGCCGCGTGCTGCCGTTCGAAGGCGAGCAGGAAATCGTGCCTGGCATCCGTTCACTGTCGTCCGCCGGGCACACGCCGGGGCATACGTTCTACTCGGTCGAGAGCAAGGGTCAGCGGCTCGTGGTGTGGGGCGACGTCGTCCACGTCGCCGCCCTGCAGTTTCCGGATCCCGCGATCACGGTCGAGTACGACAGCGATCCGTCGCAGGCCGAGGCGGCCCGCCGAAATATTCTGGCGGCCGCCGCCGACGGCCAATTCTGGGTGGGTGCGGCGCATGTATCCTTTCCCGGTCTGGGGCATGTCGAGAGGAGCGGCAGTGGGTTCGCCTGGGTGCCGCGCGAATATCAAGGCAAACCCGCGGCGGTGAACTGAGGCATTTCTCGTGGGGATTGCGTTGGAGGGGGTGTTCGAACTCCTCCGCGCGATTGTCCTGCACCCGGGGCGGTGGGGTGTTAGGTGACGGCACTGCGCCTCGCCCCTTCGGGATCGCCTAAAGGGCGATCAGCGCCGCTGCGCGGCGCCGTCGAACCCGGATTGTTTTTCTGTCGGGGGTTCGAATTGGCTACGAGCGGCAATCCTGGTCGGGGAAAGCCGTCGACCGGTCAGCCGGTTTCGCGGCGGGAAACGAGCCGCGGGGTTCAAGATAAAAGGTAGGAATCACTCCCCATAAGACATAACAGGGTGCTCGACTGGCTTACGATTGTGTCCCTTGCCACAATGCGTCGATGGGTGATGACCACTTGCGGGACACGACGCGGCCGGATGAAATCGACCGGGCGGATGGACAGATGAGCTTCGGCAGCTATTCGCTCGAACAGCTGCACGACTTGAAGGACGTCCTGGACCGCCTGAGATATCCCGAAAACTATCGAAATCTTCTCGAGGAAATGACGCGACGCGAGGTGTCGTCGTCGCTCGAGCACGAGGACATCCGGCGCGGGCGATTCACGTCCGCCGCCGGCATTCGTGGCTGGTACCAGGCCAAGTTGGCGCGGTCTCCCTTCTATGGCTCCGGTTCGATCGAAGTGGGACGCACCGAAATCGTATTGGGTGGATGGCAACGCAGCTGGCTCGGAGCACCGCTTGAATCGTCCGAATCGCGTGCATTGGATGGCGTTCGCAATGTCGCCCAGGATGGGGCGGTCGTTCACTTTGAATTAACCCGAAGTTATTTCCCGCCTCAGCGGGTCCGATTTGCAACTGAGTCGCCAGATGCGGCGAGCCAACTCGTGGCGACGCTGCCGACGGTTACGACGTCCGGGTTCCTGCATCGTTGGACCGCCGTTCGTGACTTCCACCGAAAGCTGCTGCTCCTCGGCGGCCCTCCCAGGCTTACGGCCGCAATTGTCGCGGTGAACTGCATCGTCTTCGCCGCCATGTCGATCAGTGCCAAGACGTTCGGTCAGTTTGGTCTGCCGGCCCTCTGGGCCTGGGGTGCGAATTTCGGGCCCCTGACGGTCAACGGTCAATGGTGGCGTCTGATCTGCGCTCTTTTCGTTCATTTCAATCTTGCTCACCTGGCCCTCAATATGTGGGCGCTGTGGAACATTGGACGCCTCAGCGAACGACTGTTCGGGCGCGGCACGTTCGTAGTGTTGTATGTCGCGAGCGGTCTGCTCGCGGGCCTCACCAGCATTGCATGGGATCCGAGCCTCAGCACCGTCGGTGCCTCCGGCGCCGTATTTGGAGTTTTCGGGGCGTTTCTTGCCTTCATGGTTCGGCGACGCCAGGACATTCCACCAACGGTACTTCGCCAGCACTGGTTCAGCACGTCGGTATTCGTGATCTTCAATCTTGTGAGCGGAGCCGTTCGGCCGGGCATCGATAACGCCGCACATATCGGCGGACTGTTGTCCGGGTGCGTTCTGGGCTACTTACTCGCGCGTCCCCTCGATCCCATCCTGCGGACCCGGGTACCTGCGGGTCAAGCTCTGGCGGCCGCTGCGTTCGTCACGATTGCCTCAGCCGCCGCCGTGTGGCAAGTGAAAGGGGTCGGCTCCGGCATGACTGTCTCCGAGCGATACTTTCGCAACCATCCTGCCTACGTCGAGGGGGAAGCCGCCAATCTACGGCTCTGGAACACGCTCGCCGGGGGCGCGACTGCGGGTTCGATCAGCGACGCCGAACTTGCAGTGCGTATGGAGCGCGACATCGTGCCGTTCTGGCGGGACCAGAAGGCTCAACTGGCTCGCGACAATTCGGCCTTGAAGGGACCGGATCGTGACTTCGGTCTCCTGGTAGCCCGATTCGCCGACCTGCGCTATCGCTGGGCCACGGCGGTGGTCGAGACATTACGGCGACCCGATCACAGCGGCATGGCGGACGTGAACAAGTTGCGGCTTCGGACGACCCTCGCGAATGCGGACATCGCACGCATCGAGCTTCGGTCCCACATGGAGCATCGTCCGCGCGCGCTTGCCGCGACGGCATTCTTCACCAAGGTTCGTCAATTGCTGATCGGGTATCACTCGACTTGCGTCGAGGCTCCCGCCGGTTGGGTGCCGAAGCTCGGAAACTCCGACGATCCTAAGGATGGCCCATCGGAACGGCACGCCCTCGCTTGTCGGGCGCAAGAACTGTTCATGGTGGGCGACTATGAACGCCTGGAGTCGCTGATGGACCACTCCTTGCGATCACTGGAAAATCTTCCGGACGGCAGTTCTCGGTTGGAAGCGCTGGCAGGGGGATTGTCGAATCTCTTCGCTTACGGTGGATTGGATGCGGAAGGCGTCCTCGGCCATACCGCAGATTGGCGCCGGGAAATCAAGGGCTCTGTGGCGGCGGAACTGGTGGAGGCGATGGTGCTCAGCGAATGGGCCTGGGCTGCTCGCGGTCATGGTGGCGCGGATTCGGTGTCTCCACAAGGCATGGCGCTTTTCGAATATCGAAGTGAGATGGCTCATGCCGCGTTGGCCGAGATCGCCCCCGAGGCGTCGGCACACCCGCTGTGGTTCGCCGAATCCCTACAGGTCGGACTGGATCAGGCGAAAAGCGCCGACGAGCTGCGGACCCTCTTTAATCAAGGGGTGGCCCGTGCTCCCAGCTACCGGCCGCTGTACCGGCAGATGTTGAGGATACTCATGCCTCGATGGGGCGGGTCGTACGACGACGTGGATCAATTCATCAACCAAGTGCGCACGACCGCGGCGGACGGCCGGGGCTATGAGCACTATGCCCTCCTGTACTCGGAGTACGCGGCAATGGAGGGCGATGACATCGATTTCTTCCGGGAAACGCGCGCTTTTTGGAGTGGAATGCAGACCGGCTTTCGCGGTCTTGTCAGACGATACCCGGCGAGCGACTATTGGATGAACCGCTTCGCGCATTTTGCCTGCCGTGCGCGCGACCCCGACGAATACGCCAGGCTTCGTGATGGGGTGGGCAAACGGTTCTCCGCAACCGCATGGACGGCAAAGTACTCTCTCGAATCCTGCGACAAGATTGTTGCCGGGCTCCCAGGCGCTCAACACGCCAGTCGAGCCGCGCCGGATGATGATGCCATCGGCAGCACGCAGATACGTGAATTTGGCGGGATTCGCCTCGGTATGTCGCAGGCCGACCTACTGAAGGTAAAAGGTGTGCCGATTCGGCAGGAGGACACTTACTGGGTCTACAATTCGGTCGATGCGCGGCACAACGGCGCGCTGACCGTCTTCTTTTCCATCGCGGGAAGAGACCCTGAAGCCATCGTGCAAGCCGTGGAATATATGGGAGACTCGGAATCTCAACCGGCTGAACTGCCGGATCTGCTCGACTGGAGTTCGGTGAGGGTGATCCAACGCTACGGGCCGCAGATCGACGGTCGGCTTACACTGCGGGGAAACATGAGGTTCCAGTTCAAGAATGGTCTCTATGTCGACACGGTCGACGAACGCGTACGACGCTACGGGATCTTTATTGTCCCGAGCACAAAAAAAGACGCCCCGGCATTGTCGGGAAGGCCGTAGAAAATTGACGAATCCGAAGCTGTGTCCGCGGACTTTCTGGCCCCATGCACGCGGACCCGGGGCATGTTCCTTGAGGGAGGTCTTCGTCATGGGTAGGCGCTTTAATGTCGAGCCGCCTCCGTCTCAGCCGAGTCTTGAGTACCAGCAGAAGCTTGCGAAACGACTCCTGCGTGAAGTCTGGGCCGCCGATGCGCAAGCCATCGACCGGCTTCAATCCTTTCTTCCTCATAAAACTGCGCCCGAGTCGGTCAAGCGAGGTCGGGCCACCTCTCGACCCGACCATCCTGCCAACCGGCAATGACGAGTTGGATACGCTGATGCGTAATTGGCAGAAGAGAAACCGGGGCGACCATGGCAACTGAAGATATCGAACTGGCGATCGAGATGGAACGCGCTCGCGTTGCCGCTGGCGGCGCGCCGTTCCTTGTGGACGATGAACGTACGGGTGCACAAAGTAAGGCTCTGTCACAAAGTCGTGGTGGTCAGTCTCGAAGATGAACCACAATCCACCCGGGCAGGCCGTCGGATCGTTCAGCGGGTCAGACGCTCAAGACCGGAGCGCAGGACCCGGCTCAAGCTCTCCACAAAGGCCTCGGCGTCCTTGTGGCGCCGCCCGTAGGCGGCAGTCTCGTCCAAGGCCTTGTTCACGCCGAGTCCCGCCTGATCGAGCAGTCGCTGGCCGCTCTGGGCACTCTTCCCCGTCACTTCGCGAACGAATTTGAGCAGGCGTGCGCGATCCGGAAACTCCTTGGTGCCGCCGAGTTCGAGTGCGAGGGTATCTCTTGCGAAGTACGGGAGCGTTGAGACGATGTCGTAGGCGGGGGACAACGAAACCTCGCCTTCCGGATCGCGGTACAGAACGCTGAAATTCTTGCGATGCGCATCACCGTTTCCGACGCTGCAGCTGTAGGCCACCATGAGGGCAAACTGCTCGAGAGATTGCCTCACGAGCGCCGGTGAAACGAAATCTTTGATTCGCCGTGCGATCTGCTCATAGGAGCCATCGTACCGGCCGTGGCCTCGTCGACCATCTAGCACGCAAAAGTCTTCGAGGCCGAGGAAGTTCCCATCGGTCCCTAAATCGAAGCGCTCGACGACGAGCATCTGGCGGTTTTCGGTTAAACGCAAGTTGGGCACCGCGATACCCGCCGCCGCCGCGCCCCGAGTGCAGATGAACTCGTTCGCGGCGAGCTCGGGGTACTGAGCTGGATCGAACGCCTTCACGATGTGCGTGGTCCCGCGATGCGTCAGCTTGTCGAGGGGCGGGTCCTGACGCACCAGCACCTTCGGCTGCACACCGGAGACGCCCGAGTACTGGGCAAAGCGCTCGAGCAGGTGCGCGAAGAGATCCGCGGTGCCCCGGTAGGTCAGTATCTCGGCGAGGTCCTGTGCTGGCACGGCCTCCTCGAGGTTTTCCAGAGCCGAGTAGCGCAGCCGCCCGATCTGGGAACTGCCGACGATCTGGAGCAAATCGAGATCGTCGAACTCCGGAATCGCTTTGGCGAACTGCAGCCGCAGCCGCTCCTTGAGCGCGCCCTCGGGCAGGTTCATCTCGAAGATCGGCAACAGCCCCGCCATGGCGTCGTACTGGTCCACGCGGACCGGCATCGTCAGCGACACCGCGGCCGCCCTGCGGGCGATTATCGCCGCTGCGCGGCGCTGTCGAACCCGGATTGTTTTTCTGTCGGGGTTCGAATGGAACGCGATCGGCAATCGATGCCGAAATGGGTTTTCTACCTTTTGGAATATTGGTGCCGGCTGAGGGATTCGAACCCCCGACCTACGGTTTACAAAACCGTTGCACTACCACTGTGCTAAGCCGGCAATCAAAAAATCAACTCGTTCGGACGCGTAAACCCCATTCCGCGCCAAAATGGATAATCCGCCCCTATTCAGCTCGGGGGGGCATTCTACCGTTAACGAACTTTCGTGTAATGGGTTACGGATTTCTCCGGCGAGATGGTCCATAGGTCATTCCTGGTGGTCTGGCCGTTCGGAATGACACTCCGGTGTTGGCGATACGCTGCGGCGGCTGCGGCACTTTCGCGGCGCCGACCCCAAGGTCTTTTCAGATGCGTGGCACGCGGCTGACCGCACGCACCTCCGCACGTCGTTGCCAGTTTTGACGCATTGATCGCGGGAGCGATGCATCCGCCGCTCTAGTCCAGCTCTAGCCCAGCGCTAGCCCTGCTTCTCGCCCAGCAGATCCACCGCGGCCTGGTACAGCTTCGCACGCAGCAGGAAGCGTTCGTTGGCGCGGGTGAGGTAGCGCACGCCGATTTCGATGCCGCCGACCACGGGCTTGACGCTCACGCCGGGCGTACCGGAGAAGGTCTTGCCGCGCTGGGCGGGGACGGCACGTTGCCACTCCTGCTCGGCCTGCCGTGCGCTCTCGGCGGTGGCGTCGCCCACCCGCTGGGTGATGGCCTGGACGATGGGGTACGGATCGCGGCCGGCGGGCACGACGACCTGGAGTTCGTCCCACAGCCACTGTCCCGACGTGGAGAAATTGAAATAGTGCTTCTCGATGGCGAAGCTGTTCGTGAACGTGACGCGCCGGCCGGTGGGATGCCCGGCATCGCTCCAGTTGCCGGTCTCGAGCAGCACGGTGTGGAACATGCCGAGTTCGGTGACCTCGCCGCTGACGCCGTTGATCTCCACCCAGTCGCCGAGCCGGATGCCATTGCGGCCCATTAACACCAGCCAGCCGAAGAAGGCGACGATGAAATCCTTGAGCGCGACGGTGAGCCCGGCGCCGACGATGCCGAGCATGGTCCCGAACTGGCTGGGCGTGCCGACGAGTATGAGCACGATGATCACCACGGCGACCACGCGCAGGCCGATGCGGGTGAGGCTGCGCAATGTTTCGACCTGGCGGCGATCGAGCTTCGGATTGTTCAGCAGGCGATGCACCCAATGATCCAGGAACACCAGTACGAGCAGGATGCCGAGCACGATGAGTGCATCGAGCATCAAGCCGTGCAGCACGGCGGCGGCCTGCGCGGCGACCACGCCGCTCCACTGTGCGTAGATGCCGGCGAGTTGGCGCTGGTCGGCGGTCTGCCGATCGAGCAGGGTGAGCAGCTTCTGGTTGGCGGTGATCTGCCGGGTCTGGCGCAGCAGCGTGGCGGCGGCGTCGTGCGAGGTGGGCAGCACCGCGCCGGCCGGCGGCGCGGTGACGGTCGGCGACGGGGCCTGCGCCGGCGGGGATGCGGCGGGGTGCGTGGGCACGGGGGCGGTGGTGGTGGCGGCCGGTGGCGCGGCGGAGTTTGACGGAGCCGTCCTCGCCGCGGCAGCGGGCGTGGGGGCGGCGTCTTTGGCGCTCTTGGTGTGTTGGGCGAGTTCGGTGATGCCGCCCTTGCTGTCGTCGAGGCTGGAAGCGAGGCTCAGACGCTGCTCGCTCAAGGTGGCGGCCTTGGCATTCGCGGCGCCCTGCGCGTCGCTGAGTTGTTGCCCCTTGCGGCGCAGCGTCAGCCACTCACGGAACTGGTGCACGGCGCCGCGTGTTCCCGCAGCGCCGCCGGCGCCCGCCGTTCCCGCGGCGGAGACGGCGGCATTGGCGGCGGCAACCGCGGCGGCGGTGGGCGTGCCGGCCGCGCGCGCCTTGACCTGGGCGTCGTGTTCCTGAACCAGTGTCTCGATCCGCTGCTGGGGATTTCCCCCGGCGGCGACCAGATCCTGACTGGCTTCCTCGACTTCGTCGTGGTCGAGATCCAGCTGGGACTGGGCGAGCTCCAATGCGTCCTGCAGCCCGTCCCTCTGCGTGGCGGAGGCCTGTGCCACGCTCGCGGTGAGCTGGGTCACGCGTTGCTGGTCGCGGTCGAGCAGGCCCTGGGATTTTTGCAGGCGGTCCTGGATCTTGAGGGCGGCGGGGCTCAGGGCGGGCGGGTGGGCTTCGACGTCGCGCAGCGCGGCCGTGAAGGCGAGGGCGAGTTCGTGATCCGCGACGCGCAGCGCCGCGGCGGCGTGGGTCTCCTCCGCGGGGGACGTTGCGAGCTGCGCCAGCCGCTGTGCGGTGGAGTAGGTGCTCTCGTCCACCAGCGCGGCGGAGGTGACGGCGGCGGCGAGCCGCTGCACGCGCTTCGGCGAGGGCGCGGCGCTCTGCCACCAGGCCACGCCCGCGGCGGCGAGCAGCACGGCAAGAAGCACGGCGGAGATCTTTTGAAGGAGGGTCATGAGTCGCAGTACGATAACGGGAACCGGAACCGAACCTCATGGGACTAACAAAACACTCAGCCCGGTTCCGGTGTCTCGTTG
>CAZZYJ010000142.1:0-8939 GCA_964658215.1 uncultured Steroidobacteraceae bacterium
CGTGGTGCCCGCGCTGCGCAGGAACCAGGTCCAGGGCGAGAGATAGAATAGGAACCTGAACGGCCGGTAGAGATGCGTCGCGCGTACGAAATCATCGAGGCCATGGCGGACCAGTGCACGCTGAATCTCCAGCAGCCGGCCGACCACCCGCGCCCGCATCAGCCGGGAGCCCTGAGCTGCCGCTCGAGCCGCACCAGTCGCGCGTCCACCCGGTCCGCCGTTTCGCGCGTGTCGTCGACGCCGCGCAGGAACTCGTCGAGCTCCGTCCTGCCCACCAGATCGCGTCCTTCCTCCTGCAGATATTCGGCGACGTTCTCGCCGGCCGTGCGGCGGGTCGCGGCGAGCCACGTCCCCAGGGCGCGCGCGAGACGGGACATGCGCCGCGCGGCGAGATCGCCGATCACCCGCGCCACTTCCTCCTCCAGATCGGGGCGGGCGAGGGCGAACAGCTCGCGATAGGAATTCGCGATTTCCGCATCACCGCGGATGCGCGTGCCGGCGGAAACAGCGTTGCGTCGCGCGTCGCCGCGCAGCAGTTGCAGCAACGCGAGGGGCGTACCCGAGACCGTGCAATCTGCCGGCCGCGGCGCCTGTGCGTCGAACTGCGGAGCGGCGGGACCGGCCGGGACGGCGGAGGGCTTCGCCTGCGCGGACAGGGTCAGCCGGGTGCCGGACAGGGCCGCTCGAAGCGCAGTCACCCCGACGATGTCCACCTGCAGCGACGTGCCGTTCAGGCGCCGGGCGTGGGCCGCCGCCGGCGGCGAGGAATCGATCCATCGATTGAGCAGAGCCTCGACGCCGGCCAGCCAGGGGGGGGTGGCGGGCATGTCAGATTTTATAGCCGCGGTGCACGGCGACGACCCCGCCGCTCAAATTGTGGTACCGGGTCTGCGCGAAACCCGCGTCGTCGAGCATGGCGAGCAAAGTTTCCTGATCAGGATGCATGCGGATCGATTCGGCCAGGTAGCGGTAGCTCGCGGCATCCTGCGCCACGATGCGGCCGAGCAGCGGCAGCACGTTGAACGAATAGGCGTCGTACAGCGGTTTGAGTCCGGGCGCCACCGGCGTCGAAAATTCCAGCACCAGCAGCTGTCCCCCGACTTTCAGCACCCGGTGCATGGAGCGCAGCGCCGCCGCCTTGTCGGTGACGTTGCGCAGCCCGAAAGCGATGGTGACACAGTCGAAGGAGTGGTCGGCGAAGGGCAGTCGCTCCGCGTCCGCCACCAGGCAGTGGGCATTGGCCAGGTGGCCCGAATCCAGCAAGCGGTCGCGGCCGAGCGCGAGCATGTGGGAGTTGACGTCCGAAAGAACCACCCGGCCGCCGCTGCCCACCTGGCGCAACATGCCGAGCGCGAGGTCGCCGGTGCCCCCGGCGACATCGAGCGCGTGCTGACCCGGCTTGAGTCCGGTCAACGAGACGGTGAACCGCTTCCACACCCGGTGCAGCCCCAGGGACATCAGATCGTTCATGACGTCGTAGCGGCCGGCCACGGACGCAAACACCGAGCGCACGCGCGCGGCCTTGTCCGTCCAGGCGACCTTCTCGAAACCGAAATCAACCGTGCGGTTGGAGTTACTCATGACGCTCCTCGACGAATTGCCGGCATTGTAGCCGACTGGAGCGGTCTCACCCTGACCGCGGCATGCCTGCGGCTGCGCAGCGCTCAAGATAGCGCGCCCACTTCTTGTCGTAGTCCAACCCGAGTTCGCGCAGCAAGGTCCAGGAATACAGGCCCGTGTCGTGGCCGTCGTCGAATTTCAGACGCAGCGCATAATTGCCGACCGGCTCGACTCCCGTGATGCCCACCCGTTCCTTGCCCGTTTGCAGCACCCCCTCGCCCGCGCCGTGCCCGGTCACCTCGGCCGACGGCGAGAACACCCGCAGGTACTCGAACGGCAGCTGATAGCAGGCGCCGTCGTCGAATCGCACCTCCAGGAGGCGCGAGGCCGTGCGGATCTTGATGTCGGTGGGATGGGGCATGGGCGTCAGCATCGGCGCTGGCGGCGGCCGCGCTAAAGAATGTACCGCGACAGGTCTTCGTTCTTGACGAGTTCGCCGAGATTGCCTTCCACGTAGGCGCGGTCGACGATCACCTGCGTGCCGGCGCGGTCAGCCGCGTCGAACGAGACGTTCTCGAGCAGCCTTTCCATGACGGTGTGCAATCGACGCGCGCCGATGTTCTCGGTCCGCTCGTTGACCTCGAACGCCACTTCGGCGAGACGCCGCACGCCGGACGGCTCGAAGTCCAAGGCAACGCCTTCCGTCGCCAGCAGCGCCGAATACTGGCGGCACAACGACGCGTCGGGCTCGGTGAGGATGCGCACGAAATCGTCCACCGCCAGCGGATCGAGCTCCACGCGGATGGGCAGGCGGCCCTGCAGCTCCGGGATCAGGTCCGAGGGTTTGGACATGTGAAATGCCCCCGACGCGATGAACAGCATGTGGTCCGTCTTCACGGTGCCGTACTTGGTGTTGACGGTGCAGCCTTCCACCAGCGGCAGCAGGTCGCGCTGCACCCCCTCGCGCGATACGTCTGCGCCGCTGGTCTCCTGGCGACGCGCGATCTTGTCGATCTCATCGATGAAGACGATGCCGTTCTGCTCGGCGTTGTCGACCGCGAGAAGCTTGAGTTCCTCCTCGTTGATCATCTTCGCGGCTTCCTCGTCGACCAGCAGTTTCAGCGCCTCCTTGATCTTGAGCTTGCGCTGGCGGGTGCGGCCGCCGCCCAGGTTCTGGAACATGCCCTGCAGCTGCTGCGTCATCTCCTCCATGCCCGGCGGGGCCATGATCTCCACGCCGGCGGAGAGCGCGCGTACTTCTATCTCGATCTCGCGGGCGTCGAGTTCGCCTTCACGCAGCATCTTGCGGAAACGCTGCCGAGTGTCGTTGTCGCGCGGCGCGTCGTCACCGCCGAAGCCCGCCGCGGCCCGCGGCAACAAGGCGTCGAGCACCCGCTCCTCGGCGGCGTCGGCGGCGCGGTGACGCACCTTCGAGAGTTCCTCCTCGCGGGTGATTTTCACGGAGATCTCCACGAGGTCGCGTACGATCGAATCGACTTCGCGGCCAACATAGCCCACTTCGGTGAACTTGGTGGCCTCCACCTTGATGAAGGGGGCCTTCGCCAGTCTGGCGAGTCGCCGCGCGATCTCCGTCTTGCCCACGCCCGTCGGCCCGATCATGAGGATGTTTTTGGGCGTGATCTCGGGGCGCAAATTTTCCGCCACCTGCTGACGGCGCCAGCGATTGCGCAGGGCGATGGCCACCGCCCGCTTCGCGGCCTTCTGACCGACGATGTGCTTGTCCAGTTCTTCGACGATTTCCCGCGGGGTCATCTGCGACATGATCAAAGTTCTTCGATGGTCAGATTGCGGTTGGTATAGATACAGATGTCGGCGGCGATGTTGAGCGAGCGCTCGACGATCTCGCGTGCCGGATAAGCGGTGCCCTGCATGAAGGCGAGCGCGGCGGCCTGGGCGTAGCTGCCGCCGGAGCCGATGGCGATGAGATCGTGCTCCGGTTCGATGACGTCACCGTTGCCGGAGATGACGTACGAGCTCTGCGCATCGGCCACGCAGAGCAGGGCCTCCAGACGACGCAGGCTGCGATCGCTGCGCCAGTCCTTGGCCAGTTCGATGGCGGCGCGCGTCAAATTGCCGAATTTTTCCAGTTTGCCCTCGAAGCGTTCGAACAGCGTGAACGCGTCGGCCGTGCCGCCGGCGAAACCCGCCAGGACCTTGCCGCCGTACAGGCGCCGCACCTTGCGGGCGTTGCCCTTCATGACGCTCTGGCCCAGCGTGACCTGACCGTCGCCGCCCACGGCGACCCTGCCGTCGCGCCTGACCGCGAGGATGGTGGTGCCGTAGATGCGTTTTGGATCGTGGATCATGAGCCCGATCAGGTGGGGTCGAATAGCCGCCTTTCAAGCGCGCCCTGGCCGACGACGGGCGCGGGGATGCGCCTGGTCGTACACCTTGGCCAGGTGCTGGAAGTCCAGGTGCGTATAGATCTGCGTCGTGCCGATGTCGGCATGGCCGAGCAGTTCCTGTACGCCGCGCAGGTCGCTGCTCGATTCGAGCAGATGACTGGCGAACGAATGGCGGAACATGTGGGGATGGACGTGCATGGCGAGCCCCTGCCGCCGGGCCCAGGTGCCCACCCGCAGCTGGACGGCGCGCGAGGTCAGACGCCGGCCGGCGCGACCCACGAACACCGCCGCCTGGTCGCCTCCCGTCCATTTGGCACGCTCCCGCAGCCAACGCGTCAGCGCGTCGACGGCATGGCGGCCCACCGGCACGATGCGGGTCTTGGCGCCCTTGCCGAGGACGCGCACGGTACGGTCCTCGAGATCGATGGCGGACCGATCCAGGCCGGTGAGTTCACCGAGCCGCAGGCCGGACGAGTAGAAGAGTTCCATCATGGCCTTGTCGCGGATCGACAGGGCGTCGTCCGGACTGAATTCGAGCAGTCGCGCCATCTGGTCCGTGTCCAACGTGGTGGGCAGGCGTTTCCTCGTCTTCGGTGCGCGGACCTCGACCGCCGGGTTGTGTACGCTGGCCGCCTCGCGCAGCAAAAATCCATAGAAGGTCCGCGCCGCCGACAGACGGCGCTGGATGCTGCGGGGCGACAGACCCGCCGTGTGCTCCGCCGCGGCGAAAGCACGCAGCTGCGCATTGTCCAGGCCGTCCCAGCGCTGGATGGCGCGTCGGCCGCAGAAGCGCAGCAGCGCCTCGAGATCGCACCGGTAGGCCGCGATGGTGTGCGCGCTCAGGCGCCGCTCGTGCTCGAGGTGCGCGGCGAAGCGGCCGATCCAGTCCGCCTGAGAGGCGGTCGCAGCGTCGATGGCGATCACCGCATGAGGGCGTAGGTCACGAGCTCGCCGATGCGCGACAAAAATTCGGTGCTCATCGCGGGATGGAACCGGTCGGCGTCGCTCGCGCCGATGGCGAGGATGCCCAGTGCGCCCTTCGGCCCGAGCGGGGTCAGCGCCGCTGAACCGATCTCGATGGAGTCCTTGCCGAAGAGATAATCGCGCTGGGTATCGCGGATCTGCCCGCAGCGCGGCCGGCCCGCCTGCAGCAACGAGTCGAACGTTCTGATGTCGGCTGCCGTGATGTCGTCGGTGCGCAGAAAACGTCCCGCTTGGCCCAGCAGGGGCCGTGCTTCCTCGAGGAAGAGGACCAGGACGGAATGCATCGCATCGAAATCCTCGCGCAACGAGGTTTCCACCGCGTTGACCGTGTCGAGCAGGTTGCGCGCGCGGATCAGGCGCTGGCTCAGGCGATGGATGCGGTCCGCCAGCACGTCGTTGCCGCGCGCCACCTCCACGAGGTCCTTCAATTTTCGCTCAAGCGTCTGATTGCGTTCGCGCAGCACTTCCACCTGCCGTTCGACCAGACTCACCGTCGTGCCCGCGTCGCGCAGATGCGGCAGGCGCAGCTGCGTCAGCAAGGGGCCGTTGCGTTCGAAGAAATCCGGGTAGCTCTGCAGATACTCGGCCACGTTCGCGTCGTCCAGGCCCTCATGCTTCAGACCGCGTGCTTGACTCATCGTCATCGTTATCCCCTTTCGTTAAATTTCGATCGAACCGCTGAAGACCGTGACCGCCGGGCCGGTGAGCCACACCGGCTCGCCCGGCGCCGCCCAGGAAACGGTCGCGGTGCCGCCCGGCAGCACGACGCGGACTTCCTGGTTCAGCAGTCCCTGCGACCGCCCGACGGCGACCGCGGCGCAGGCCCCGGTCCCGCAGGCGCGGGTCTCGCCCACGCCGCGCTCGAAGACGCGCAGCCGAATGTGGCCGGGGTCGACGATTTGCATGAAACCCACGTTGGTGCGGCGCGGGAACCACGGATGTGCTTCGAGGGCGGCTCCCAGGCGTTTCAGCGGCGCGGTGTCCACGTCGGCGACGCTCAGCACCACGTGGGGATTGCCCATCGATACCGCACCGAACTCGACCACGACGCCGTCCACCTCGAGCGAGTACGTCACGGCCCGGGCGGCGTTCATCGGCAATGCAGCGGGGGTGAAATCCGGTGCGCCCATGTCCACGGCTACCGTGCCGTCCGGGTGGACGCGTGCGTTCACCCGCCCGCCCGGGCTGTCCATGACCAGTTCGTATCCCAGCGCCGGGTTGCGTGCATACAGCAGCGCGGCGATGCAGCGTGCGCCGTTGCCGCATTGCTCGACCTCGGTGCCGTCGGCATTGAAGATACGGTAGAAGACCCGCGCCCGCGGGTCGCGCGGCGCTTCGAGCATCAACGCCTGATCGAAGCCGACGCCGGTGTGACGATCGGCGAGCGCGCGCAGTTGGGCGGGTCCGGGAATGTCACCGGCGACACGGGCATCGAAGACAAAAAAATCGTTGCCGAGACCCTGCATCTTCGAGAACTCGATGCGCATGTGGTGAGCATACCACCCCCGCTCGGCCCGCCGATCACAAGCTCGCGCGGATGCCCGCGTCGAGATCGCCATAGGCGAGGCTCACGCCGAGTTCCACGCGCATGCGGCGGTTGTCCACGCGGCGTGATTCACCGAGGAAGGACCACGCCTGGGCGGAAAGAACCTGGCGCGCCCGTGCACGATCCACCTGTGGCGGCGGCGGCAGCCCGGCGAGCCGTGCGACGCGAAGCAGATAGGCCGTCAGGCTTTCCTCGTTGCCGTCGGTGACGTTGAAAACACGCCGGTGGGCGCGCGCCGACGTTCCCGCCGCATGACAGGCCGTCACCAGGTCTTCGACGTGGATGCGATTGGTGGGTGTCGCTTCGGCGAGGGCGATGGCAGGCTCGCCGCGGCGCAGCCGGTCCAGCGGCAATCGTCCGGGACCGTAGATTCCCGGTACGCGCAAGATGCACCACGAGTTCGAACTCCGCAGGCCCCAGTCCTCGAGCGCGCGTTCCGCCGCCACCCGCCGCCGAGCGCGTTCGGTGCGCGGCGCGGGGGGCGTGTCTTCGTTGACGATTCCGCCGCCGTGATCGCCATAGACGCCGGTGGTGCTCAGATAGATGACGCGCGCGGGCCGGCCCAGCCGGCCGAGGAAGCGCTCCAGGCGCTCGTCGCGCAGGCCGGCTGAAGCGGGGGGTACCGCGTAGTACACCGTGTGACCGTCGAAATCGAGGGTCGTGGCGCCGGCGTCCGCCGGCCGTTCCGGCGCGTCCAGGTCCAGTTTGCGCGGCGCGGCCCCGCGCGCTGCGATCTGGGCGAGACGTTCTTCGCGGGTCGCGTAGCCGTGTACGCGATATCCTTGCGCCAGCCAGCGCTGCGCCAGGCGCAGACCGGTATACCCGCAGCCCATGATGGAAATCTCCTGCATGCGCGTCAGCATAGCCAACTCGGGTCGTAGTTTCAGCGTGGCGCCGGGGCAGCCGGTGCTGGACGCCGCGCTGGCGGCGGGCCTGAATCTGCCGCACGGCTGTCGCGGCGGGAACTGCGGTGCCTGTCGGGCCCGCGTGCTGCGCGGCACCGTGCATTATCCGAACGGCGAACCGCTGGGTTTGTCCGCCGCGGAGGCGGCGCAGGGTTACGTGCTGCTGTGTCAGGCACGTGCCACCGCGGATCTGCACCTCGAGTCCGTCGAGCTCACGATGCCGGAGCAGTCGGTCGTCAAACGTCTTCCCTGCCGCATCGAACGTCTGGTCCCGCTGACGGACACCGTCATGGGTGTTCATCTGCGCTTGCCGTCCGCCGAACCCTTTCATTTCGAGCCGGGCCAGTACGTCGACCTCCTGCTGGCCGACGGACGTCGGCGCAGTTACTCCATCGCCTCACCGCCGCACGACGCCCGTCCTCTAGAGCTGCACGTGCGGCGGGTGGCCGGCGGACATTTCAGCGAGCAGCTGTTCGGCGGGCCTGCGGGCGGGCCTGCGTTGCAGAGCGGGGCATTGTTGAAAATGGAGGGCCCCTTCGGCAGTTTCCGCTATCGGCACACGGCCGCGCCGATGTTGCTGGTGGGCGGCGGTACCGGGCTCGCGCCGTTGCTCAGCATGGTGCGCCACGTGCTCCACCACGGACTGCAGCGTGACATGACGCTCTATTGGGGAATGCGCGGCGAGAGCGACCTGTACGCGCACGCGCTGTTGACCCAGTGGGCGCAGGGGTCCGCCTTGCGCTACCAGCCGGTGTTGTCGCAGCCCGGCGGCGAGTGGCGGGGCGAGCGGGGTGTGGTGCACGAGGCGGTGATGCGCACTATCCCGGATCTCGCGGCCTACGAAACGTACGCCGCCGGGCCACCGGCGATGATCGCGGCGCTGCGCGCCGGATTCGCGCAGCGCTGCACCGAGGCGACGCGTCTGTACGTCGATTCCTTCGATCACGCGGCGGACCCCCCCGCCCGCCAGCGCACGACGGCCGATACCAGTTCGTGATCTTCGGCGGATCCGGCCTGCAGCAGGGGCGCCGACACGCCGCAGGCACGCAGGCCCTCGGCGACCCGGGTGCTGGGCACGAGCCAGTGCACGCGCTCGAATTCGTGCCGTAATTCGGCAGTCGCGAGCGCCAGCAGATGGCCCGCGGAATCCACGCTGGTCGCGGTGATGACGTGAATGTGCCCGCTGCGAAATTCGGCGGCGAGCTGCTCGAGGGCGGCGCCGCTGTGAACTGCGCGCTCGCGGCGGTAGACGTCTGCCGTCGACACGTGGGCGCCGCGGGCGACCAGCTGCTCCTGGAGGAGTTCGCGGCCGCCGCCGCCTTTGACGATCAGCACGCGCTGCCCGCGCAAATGCTGCAGGGCGGGATGACCCAGCAGGCTCTCGGAGTCGAAGCCGCCCGCTGGGGTCACGGCCACCCGGTAGCCCTCCCGTTCCAGCGCGCGCGCGGTCGCCGGTCCTATCGCCGCAAGCGGCAGGTCGCGCTGCCGGCCGAGCAGTGCCGCCCCGCAGCGCACGGCGTTGGCGCTGGTGAAGATGATGAGCTTGAACGCATACAGCGTGCCCAGGCGGGCGTTCCA
>CAZZYJ010000143.1:0-8896 GCA_964658215.1 uncultured Steroidobacteraceae bacterium
AGGACCTTTCATTGCATGCCGGCCCCCTGGCGCAGGATGGCTCGCCCACCTGGGTGTTGCACGACCCCCCGGCAAATCGCTTCTATTCGCTGAGCTGGCCGGCCTTCGAGTTGTTGTCGCGCTGGCCGCTCGGCGAGCCCGCCGCCGTGCTCGCAGACGTCAATCGGCAGACGACGCTCGCCGTCGACGGCGAGGATCTGGAGTCGTTGGTAGCTTTTCTGGCGCAATTCCATCTGCTCGACGCCCAGGCACCCGCGGACACCCAGCGGTTGCTGCGCGCGGCCGATGCCAACCGGCTTTCCCCGGCACAGTGGTTGCTGAAGAATTATCTGTTCCTGCGCGTGCCCCTGCTGCGCCCGGCGCGCTGGCTCGACCGCTGCGCACCGTTCGTCGCCGGCGTCTACCGTGCGCCGTTCTGGATGGCGATCGTGCTCTGCGCCGTCGTCGGCGTGTGTCTCGCGGCGCGGCAGTGGGACACCTTCGTCGGCACGTTTTCGCAGTACAAGAGCCTCGGCGGTCTGGTCGCCATCGCGGTGGCGTTGAGCCTGGCTAAGGTGCTTCACGAGCTCGGTCACGCGTTCACCGCGCAGCGCCACGGCTGCCGGGTGTCGACCATGGGCGTCGCCTTCCTGGTCATGCTGCCGGTGTTGTACACGGATACCAACGAGGCATGGAAGATCGCCGACAAGCGGCAGCGGCTGCAAATCGCCGCCGCCGGCGTCGCGGCCGAACTCGCGCTGGGAGCGGTGGCCATGCTGGCCTGGAATTTTTTGTCCGACGGTCCGCTGCGGGCGGGGGTGTTCCTGCTCGCGACGACGACCTGGATACTGACCCTCGCCATCAACGCGAGCCCCTTCATGCGCTTCGACGGCTATTTCCTGCTCTGCGACTGGATGGACATGCCCAACCTGCACAGCCGCGCGTTCGCGTTCGGCCGCTGGTGGCTGCGCCGGGTGCTGTTCGGCTGGCCCGATGCGGCGCCGGAGCCGTTCAAGGCGGGACGCCGGCGCTTTCTGGTCGCCTTTGCCTTTACCACCTGGTGCTACCGGCTCGGCGTCTTCCTGGGCATCGCGTATCTGGTGTACGACTCGTTCTTCAAGCTCCTGGGCGTGTTCCTGCTGATCGTGGAACTCGGCTTTTTCATCGTCGCGCCGCTGCTTCGCGAGTTCGAGGTGTGGTGGCTGCGCCGCGGCGAGTTGACCTGGAACTTCGCCACGCGGCGTACTGCGTGCGCCCTCGCCGTCGTGGCGGCCGTGTTGTTGCTGCCGCTGCAGCGGGACGTCCGTGCGCCGGCCGTGCTCGGCGCCGCCCAGTCCGAAGAACTCTACGCCGTCGCGGCCGGCCGGGTGGTGGGGGCGCCGGTGCCGGTGGGAAGTTCGGTGAAGCAAGGCGACGTCCTCGTGCGCCTGGAGTCTCCGGATCTGATGCACCAACTCGGGCTGGCGCGCAACAAGGCGCAGCGTGTGCGCTGGGAACTCGACAGTCTGCGCCTCGACGCCAAGCTGCTGGACGACAACGCGGCACTGCAAGAGCGCTGGGCGGCGGCAGGCGCCGAAGTCGCCGGACTGGAGGCACAGGCGGAGGAGCTCACCGTCCGTGCGCCCTTCGCCGGTCGGGTGGTCTACGTCGACGAGGCGTTGGTGCCCGGCTCCTGGGTGGCAGTGCACGAAAGGCTCGTGCAGGTGGCCGGGCTCGAGGGCGCCAAGGGCGAGGTGCTGGTGCGCGAGGACGATCTGCAGCGGCTGACCTCGCATGCGGCGGTGTTCGTCTCCGAGCGTGCGGAACAGGGCCGCATCCATTGCGGCATGGGAGCGGTCGACCGCATCAATCTGAGCGCGCTCGATTCGCCGTACCTCGCGTCCACCTACGGCGGCGCCGTGCGCGTGCAGGCCGATCCCGCCGGCGCATTGCTGCCGACGGAAACCGTGTTTCGTGCCCGGCTGGTCGACTGCCGCACCGCCGGCGCGCCGCCGCAGGAGCTGCGCGGTACGGCACACGTTCTCGGCGAGTCCACGAGCCTCGCGGCAGAGCTGCTGCGGCGTGCGACGCGCACCGTGCAGCGCGAACTGGGGCGCTGACGCGCGCTGCGGCGGCCGAGTCGTGAAGCGCGCCTCGAAGGCGTGGCGGCCGGGTCGTGAAGCGCGGCGGGCCGCCCCGCGCGGATGCCGCCGCGCGGCCAACGTGGTTAAATCGCGCCCATGAGCGTCCCCAGCCCCGTTTCACGCAAGCCCGTCACGCTGCATCGGCTGCGAGACATGTTCCAGGCCGGCGAGAAGATCGCGATGCTGACCTGCTACGACGCGACGTTCGCGCGTGTCCTCGACGAGGCCGGCGTCGATGTGCTGCTGGTGGGGGATTCGCTCGGCATGGTGGTGCAGGGGCATGCCACCACGCTGCCGGTGCTCATGGCGGAGATGGAGTACCACACGGCCTGCGTGGCGCGCGGCAACCGCACGGCGTGGATCGTCGCCGACCTGCCCTTCGGCTCGTATCACGAGTCCGTCGAGCAGGCCTGTCGCAACGCCGGGCGGCTGCTGCAGGCGGGCGCGCACATGGTCAAGCTGGAGGGCGGCGGCTGGACCACGGCGCTCGTGCGCACCCTCACCGAGCGGGGCATGCCGGTTTGCGGCCATCTGGGCTTCACGCCGCAATCTGTGCATGCCCTGGGCGGTTACCGCATTCAGGGACGAGAAGAGGGCGCGGCACAGCGCCTGCACCAGCAGGCGCGCGACCTCGCGGACGCCGGCGCCGCCATGGTGGTGATGGAACTCATGCCGTCTGCCGTGACGCGCGCGCTCGCGCGCGCGCTGCCCATACCGCTCATCGGCATCGGCGCGGGCGTGGACTGTGCCGGGCAGGTGCTGGTGCTGCAGGACATGCTGGGTCTCACGCACGGCAAACTTCCACGTTTCGTGCGCAACTTCGCCGAGGATGGCGTCGGCATCGACGCGGCGGTGCGCTGCTACGTGGCCGACGTCAAGAACGGCCGCTTTCCCGATGATGCCCTACACGGTTACTGACGGGATGCAGGTGGTCCACGGCATCGCGGAGCTGCGCGCGCGGCTGGCCCAGGGCCCGGCACCGGTACTGGTGCCCACCATGGGCAGCCTGCACGAAGGGCATCTGTCGTTGGTCAGGCTGGCGCGTGCCGCCGGGCGGCCGGTGGTCGTCTCGGTGTTCGTGAACCGGCTGCAGTTCGCGCCCGCGGAGGACTTCGACCACTATCCGCGCAGCGTGCAGCGGGACTGCGAGCTGCTGGCGGCCGAGCGCTGTGATCTGGTGTTCGTGCCGGCGGAGAGCGACATGTATCCGGAGCCGCAGGGTTTCACGGTGCGCCCGCCTGCCGAATTGGCCGATATCCTGGAGGGCGAGTTCCGGCCGGGGTTCTTCACCGGCGTGTGCACCGTGGTGCTCAAGCTGTTCAACATCGTGCAGCCGCAGGCGGCCGTGTTCGGCAAGAAGGACTACCAGCAACTGCTGGTCATCCGGCGCATGGCCGCACAACTGACCCTGCCCGTACAGGTGCTCGGCGGGGCGACGGTGCGCGAAGCCGGCGGTCTCGCGCTGTCCTCGCGCAACGCCTATCTGAATGCCACGCAGCGTACCGAGGCTGAGCGCTTGAGCGTGGCATTGCGCGGCATCGCCGGCGCCGTTCGAGACGGGCGGCGCGACTTCGGCGCGCTCGAGCGCGAGACCTGCGCCCTGCTGACGGCGCGTGGCTGGAAACCCGACTACGTCGCGATCCGGCGTCAGGACGACCTGGGCGAGCCCGCCGACGGCATCCCGCTGGTCGCGCTCGCCGCCGCCCGCTTGGGCGGCACGCGTTTGATCGACAATCTGGAACTGCCCATGAGGTGAGTTGCGCTACGGCAGGGCGACCGTAACCCCCTGAAAATGGCGCTCCCTATGGGATTCGAACCCATGTACCGGCCTTGAGAGGGCCGTGTCCTAGGCCTCTAGACGAAGGGAGCGGGGCTTGCGGAGGGCTGGTAGTATACGGGCCAAATTTTTGGACTCAAGCGGAACTCTACTTTTTGAACCGACCTTCGACGCAATTCTCTCCTTTGGTGATCCCCCGTGCCGATCATTCGATCTCGCGCGCCTCCATTTCGCCGAACGCTCTGAAGGTGCTGTACAAGCTCAAAGAAGCGGGTTTTCAGGCGTTTTTGGTGGGCGGTGCGGTGCGCGACCTGCTGCTCGGCATCAAGCCCAAAGACTTCGACGTGGCCACCAATGCATTGCCGGACGAGGTGCGGCGCATTTTTCGCAACTGCCGGCTGATCGGGCGGCGTTTTCGGCTCGCTCACGTGCATTTCGGCAACGAGATCATCGAGGTGGCGACATTTCGGGCGGCGGCAGCGCCGGAACGCGAAGATGCGGAGGATCTGGACCCCGACACCGACGCGGAGGCCATCATGTCGGCGCCCATCGCGCCGTACGATTCGACGCAGCGGGCCTTCGATCACAGCGGGCGCATCCTGCGCGACAACATCTACGGCACCATCGACGAGGATGTGTGGCGCCGGGATTTCGCGGCCAACGGCCTGTACTACAGCATCGAGGACTTCTCGGTCTGGGATTTCGTCGACGGCGTGAGCGACGTGCGCGCGCGGCGCCTGAAACTGATCGGCGACCCGGAGACGCGCTACCGGGAGGATCCGGTGCGCATGCTGCGCGCGGTGCGCTTCGCGGCGAAGCTGGATTTCTCCATCGAGGAAGGCACCGACCAGCCCATCCGCAGCCTGGCGTATCTGCTCGACGGGGTGCCTCCCGCGCGGCTCTTCGACGAGTCGCTGAAGCTGTTCCTGTCGGGATTCGGCGCGCGTTCGTTCGCCCTGTTGGAGCGCTACGGCCTGTTCGAGCATCTCTTCCCGATGTCGGCGGCGGCGTTCGCGCTGGCGCCATATGCGTACGCGAAGGACATGCTGGCGCTCGGCCTCGCGAACACGGATGCGCGCATCGCCGCCGACAAGCCGGTCACGCCGACCTTCTTGTTCGCGGTGCTGCTGTGGGGTGCGGTTCTGCGCGAGTTGAACGAGCAGTCGGCGGGGCCTGCGCCCGACCTGGCTCAGCTCATGCATGCCTGCGACACCGTGCTGCGTGCCCAACAATCCCGCGTGGCGATTCCGCGGCGCTTCGCGGCGCCCATGCGCGAACTACTGATGCTGCAGCCGCGCTTCAACCGGCGCAGCGGCGTGAAGGCCCTGAGTCTGCTGCAACACCCGCGGTTTCGCGCGGCCTACGATTTCCTGTTGCTGCGCGCGCAGGTGGGGGTGGCGGATCCCGAGCTCGCGCAGTGGTGGACCGACGTGCAGGTGCTGTCGCAGGACGAGCGCGTGGCGATGGTACAGGCGCGACCCGCGGATACCGTTCCGGAAGGCGCGGCGGTGGCACCCGCCCGGCGGCGGCGCAGGCGCCGGGGTGGCGGTGGAGCGGCGCGAAGTTAGTCCGCCGCCCCTGCCGTGGCGGCCCGCGTACGTGGGCCTCGGCAGCAATCTGGCCGGACCGCAGGTTCAGGTGCGTGCCGCCGCGCAACGCCTCGCGCTGCTGGCCTGCGTTCGTGTCGAGGCACGCTCGCGGCTGTATTCGAGCCACCCGCTGGGTCCGCAGGATCAACCGTGCTACGTCAATGCCGTGGTGGGGTTGCTGACGCAGCTCGGTCCCCAGGAGCTGCTCGGCGCGTTGCTCGAGGTGGAACGTGCCATGGGCCGCGACCGGCGCGAGCGTTGGGGGGCGCGCATCATCGATCTGGACCTGCTGTGGATGGTGGGCCGTCCCGTCGACGAGCCGGGGTTGACGGTGCCCCACCCCGGCGTGTCGGGGCGCAATTTCGTGATATATCCGTTGTTCGACATCGCACCGACCCTGCAGATCCCGGGACACGGGCGCGTCGTCGACCTGAAGGCGCGTGCGAGCGGCGACGGCATTGCCGTTCTATCCGACGAGAATGCATGGTGAGCGCCGTCCCGCATCGTTTCATCGTGATCGAAGGTCCCATCGGCGTGGGCAAGACGAGTCTTGCGCGGCGGCTGGCGCAGTCCTTGGACGGTCAGCTCGTCCTCGAGCAGGCGGAGGAAAACCCGTTCCTCGAGCGGTTCTACAAAAACCCACGGGCCGCGGCATTTCAGGCGCAACTCTTTTTTCTGTTCCAACGTGCCCGCCAGCTGGAGGAGGTGCGCCAG
This sequence comes from uncultured Steroidobacteraceae bacterium, assembly GCA_964658215.1. Classification (GTDB taxonomy): domain Bacteria; phylum Pseudomonadota; class Gammaproteobacteria; order Steroidobacterales; family Steroidobacteraceae; genus Bog-1198. Next base: position 6,183 of record CAZZYJ010000143.1, read on the forward strand.
GAGGACTTGTTCGGCGCGGTGCGGGTGGGTGATTACCTGCTCGACAAGGATCGCCTGTTCGCCCGCGTGACCCTGGACGATGCGGAGCTCGAGTTGTACGAGCGCGTCTATGAGCGCGTGGTGGTGGACGTTCCCAAACCGGATCTCGTGGTCTATCTGCAGGCGCCCGTCGACGTTTTGATGGAGCGCGTCGCCAAGCGCGGAATCCGCTACGAGCAGCACATCGAACGCGGGTACCTGGAGAAGCTGACGCAGGCCTATGCGCGGTTCTTTCACGGCTACGATGCCTCACCGCTGCTGATCGTCAATTCGACGGCCATCGATCCGGTGAGCAACGAGGACGATTATCGGCAGCTGTTCGAGCACATCATGAAGATGCGCCATGGACGACACTTCTTCAATCCGGCGGGGGCGACGCTGCTGCCGTCTCCTTGAGCGACTCCGGGCCCCGGCGGCCGGCGTGTTCGGCGAGCGCCCATTGCACGTGCTCCTGCACCAGCGGCGAGGGGTGGGCGGCGCGACCGCGCAGCGCCGCGAGCACCTCGGGCGAAGTGGGCGCGTTGCCGAGGGCCACCGCCAGGTTGCGCAGCCAACGTTCGTGACCGAGGCGCCGGATGGCGCTACCGCGGGTGTTGTCGAGGAAGCGGGCGGCGTCCCAGGCGAACAAGTCGCACAGGCCGGCGGCGTCGAGGCCGTGTCTCACCGCGAAGTCACGTTCGGCGGTCGGGCGCGCGAAGCGGTTCCAGGGGCAGGCGAGCTGGCAGTCGTCGCAGCCATAGATGCGGTTGCCCATGGCGCGGCGAAATTCGCGGGGGATGGAGCCCTTGAGTTCGATGGTGAGATAGGAAATGCAGCGCCGTGCATCCAGGCGGTAGGGCGCGACGATCGCCCCCGTGGGGCAGGCCGGCATGCAGGCGCTGCAGGTGCCGCAATGGGCCGTTGCCGCGACGTCCTCGGCGAGCGGCAGGTCCAGGTAAATCTCGCCTAGAAAAAAATACGAGCCGGCTTTCGCATCGATGAGGTTGGTGTGCTTGCCGATCCAGCCGAGGCCGGCATTGCGCGCCAGCGCTTTCTCGAGCACGGGGGCGCTGTCCGTGAACACGCGGTAGCCGAACGGGCCGATGGCGGCCGCGATGCGGTCGCACAGCGTCTGCAGACGGTGGCGCATGAGCTTGTGATAATCGCGGCCGAGGGCGTAGCGCGAGACGTAGGCCTTGTCCGGGTCGGCGAGCACGGCCTGCGCGTCGGCCGCGTCGCCCGGCCAGTAGTCCATGCGCACGCTCAGGCAGGTGACCGTGCCCGGCACCAACTCGGCGGGGCGCGTGCGCTTGGCGCCATGCTTCGACAAATAGGCCATTTCGCCGCCGAAACCGGCCTCCAGCCAGTCCGCGAAGTGCGCCTCGTCGTCCGCCAGGTCGATGGCGGCGACACCCACGCGCGCGAAGCCGAGTTCCGCCGCCCAGCGTTTCACGTCGGCGAGCAATGCGGCGGGCGCGGCGCGGCGGGGCGGGGCGGAGTGCAGGTCGTTCACGGCGCCAGACTACGCGAGCGAACTCTATAATGGATACATGTCACCGGCTCTCCAATTCCTGTTGCACGATGCCGCCGCCACGGACTTGCTGGGCGCGGCGCTGGCGGCGGCCTTTCCCGGCGCGCCGGAGCGGGCCGTGGTGGTGTATCTGCAGGGTGAGATGGGCGCCGGCAAGACCTCCTGTGTGCGCAGTCTGCTGCGCACCCTGGGCGCCGCGGGTTCCATCCGCAGCCCAACCTACACGTTGCTGGAGACCTACCCGCTCGAACGGTTGACGTGTCTGCATCTGGATCTGTACCGGCTGCGTTCGGCGTCGGAGGTGGAGGAACTGGGCCTGCGCGAGCACGACGGTGCGGGACATTTGTGGCTGGTCGAATGGCCGCAGCGGGGGGCGGATTCGCTGCCGGCCGCCGACGTCGCGCTGACGCTCGAGTATGCCGGAGCGGGCCGCAGGGCCGTGCTGACGGCCGCGTCGGCGCTCGGCGGAGCCTGGTTGCGGGCTCTTGCGGATGACGCTAGCTTAAGCCCCTATGTGTCTAATAAGACTTGAAATGGTTGAGAGGTAGGCGTTAACTGCGCGCTCATGCGTCACCGACCGTTATCGTTCCTCGTGCTGGCTTTGGTCGCTCTGGCGATGGCCGCGCCCGTGCACGGCGCTCAGCGACGGCCGCCGGCCGCGGTGCAAGGCGGCGCGGTGGACGTACGCGAGGTGCGGCTGTCCGCGGATGCGCGCAGCACGCACATCGAACTGGCGCTGGCCAGCCGCGTGCAGCACACGCTGTCCGTGCTCAAGAATCCTGACCGGGTGGTGCTCGACGTCCCCGGCGCGCATCTGACCTCCGCGGCGGTGAGCGCCCCCGCGCCGGCGGGCGCGGTCAGATGGGTCCGCATGGGGCGCCGGCCTTCGGGCGATCTGCGCATCGTGTTCGATCTCACGCACCCCGTGCAGGCACGCAGTTTCCTCGCCCCCGCCGATCATGACGGTTATCGGCTGGTCATCGAGCTGGCCTCCGACCCCGACGCGCGAGCGGCCCGCCTGCGCTCGGCGGAGGCCGAATGCTTCGGGACCCCGGACCCCTCGACGGCCTCGAGGCTGCTGATCGGGCAGGTCGAGCGGTGCTCCGTCGAGCTTCGACGCGGCGCGGGTCGGCCGCATCCGAAGGATCAAGTCTCTCGCGGACTG
>CAZZYJ010000144.1:0-8877 GCA_964658215.1 uncultured Steroidobacteraceae bacterium
CAGCGTGCCTTCAAATCCTTGATGGTCTCGGCCACGCTGCGTCCGGCACCCGGGCGGCGGCTGGCCTCACCGCTGGCCGAGGCGCTGAGCGCACGTCCGGCGACGGCGAATTTGCCGATCGTGATTTTCTCGCCGGACATCGCCCCGGACAGTTGCACGGCCAGACGCGGACCGAGAACGCCGACCCACGCCGCCTTGCCGCCCGTCAATCCCACCTTGGCGTCCAGGGCCACCGTGGCCTGCGCGGCGTCGCCCGCGATCCTGGCGGCGACGTTCGCATCGCCGCTCAGATCCTGGCCCGCCACTTTGGCGAAGGGCGCGAATTCGGGCACGTGCAGATCGAGCGACGCGTGCAGAGGGCCGGCCGTGACTGCCTCGGCGCGCAGGGTGAACAGGCGGTGCGTCGCGGTGAGACTCAGCGGCCGGGCGGCATCCTGCAACCCCAGCGTGGCGTCCAGCGTGAGGGCATCCGCCGCGAGCAGCCGCGGCGCACTGCCCGGAATCTGCACCCCGGCGGCCACGGCGTTCACGCGCAGCGTGCCGGCATCGGCGTCGAGCCGGGCGGTGAGCCGGTCGATCTGCGAATTCCCGGGCAGCTGCAATCCCAGCACCGTCAACTGCCCGTCCGCGACGGCCGACGTCCACGGCCCGCGCCACCGTCCGTGCAGATCGATGCGTTGCCAGGCAACGTCGGGCCGCACGCGCAGCGCCGGCGAATTGACCGACACGTCGAGGTCTGCGGCGGATTTTTCCAAATCGAGGCTGCCCTGCGCGCGTGCTTTCAGCTCGCCCGCATCCACCACCAGCGAGACCTGCTCGGCGGCGCGCGGCCCCTGCACTTCGAGCGTGGCGGACAACGCGCCCAGGCCTGGCAGCTGCAGCAGATGTTCCAACGGGCCGCCGGCCGGCTCATGCAACGCGAGCGTCGCATCGATGCGCATGGGATCCATGCGCAGATGCAGCGTGTAGTCACCGTCGCCGTCGGTACGATGCAGCGTCAGGTCGGCGCGCGCATCGAGCAACGAACGCAGCCGCGCACTGCCGCCGACCGACAGCGTGGCCGGCTGTCCGGCCAGTGCCGCACTCAGTTCGAGGGCGTCGATGGACACGGCGGCGACATCGACGTGCGGCAGGGTGGTCGTGCCGGAGCTCGGCTGATCGCTCACGGGCAGGCGTGCCACGTGTATGCGCGCGATGTGTGCGGCATCGATCCGGATGCGGCGGTCCAACAGGTCGAGCGGTGACCAGCGCACGGCGATGTCGTCGGCGGCGAGCCACACGCCGTGGCCGTCGACGAGTTGCAGATGCGCGAGGGTGAGGTCGGCGGGAAACGAACCGCCGAGCCCGCTCAAACGGACCTGACCGTGCGTCAGGCTGCCCGTCAGCCGCTCGATGAAGCCGCGGCCCGCCGCGCTGTTGCCGAACACCCAGAGGCCGCCCGTGAGCAGCAGCACGGCCGCCAGCACCACCAGCAGGCTCGTAACGGCGATGGTACCCGCGCGTCGCATCAGAATGCCTGCCCCAGCCCGATGTACACCTCGAAGGCGTCGTCGTCGGTGCTGTACTTGCGGGTCGGCACGGCGATGTCCAGCCGCACGGGCCCGATGGGGGTGTAGTAACGCAGGCCGGCGCCGACACCGACATCGAAGTTTTCCGGCCGGATGGCCGGGCCGGTCGGGTCGGCGGCGGCCTGAATGGCGGCCAGGGTTCCCGGCGTGATCCTGGCGCGCACCCGGCCGCCGTCGGCGAACACGGCGGCGCCGAAACTCTGCCCGAAGCGCTGCCGCAATTCCACGCCGACCGCGGTGATGGAGGTTCCGCCGATGGGATTGCCGTCTTTGAATTCAGGACCCACGGCCTGATAGCGATAACCGCGGATGGTGCCGCTGCCACCGGCGTAGAAGCGCTGGTCGGGCGGCAGACTGTATTCCGCGGCGCCTTCGGCGATGCCCGCCAGCGCACGGGCGGCGAGCACCGTGCGCCCGGGTTTGCCGCCCACCCACGTGCCCACATCCAGATACGTCGCGACCTTTGCCTGCAGGATGATGAAGGTCGCGTTCGAGGTCCCCAGCGACAGCGTGGGCGTGACGCTCAACGAGTCGCGCATGCCGTGCAGCGGATCGTCGAGCGGTGAGGAAAGGTGGGTGGAATCGTAGTTGAGGTTCAGCGGCACCGCGAGCAGCGTGTAGTTGTAGGAATTATGTTCCTGGACGATCTGCTCCTTCGAGGTCGTGACTCCCGCGCCCGCCGTCCACACGCTCGACAGCTTGCGCGTGAGCGTGACCCCTCCGTTCAAGGCACGTTGGTCGTAGGCCTGCAGCGATTGCTTGATGCCTTCGACGGAGACCTGCAGTGACTGGTCGCGATGACCGACGTCGGGCACCGTGAAGACCGCACCGACATCGTAGCCCAGACCCGTGGTCGCGCTGCCGCCGCCCAGATTGATGATGGAGGCCTTGAGCGCGAGTTGCTCCGCGTTGCCGAACACGTTGCGATCCGTCCAGGTGACGCCGCCGCTGGTGCCCAGGTCGCTGGAGTAGGCGCCGTTGAGACTGACGGCATGCCGCAGCCGCTCGCGGAATTCGAAGGTCACCGGCACCCCGCCCGACTCGTCGACCTTGTCGCCCAGCTTGACGGTGACGGCCGCGATGGGCGCGAGGCCGAGCAGATCCCGCCGCGCCCGCTCGATGGCGGTGGGGTTGTACTGCTCCCCGCTCTTGAGCAGGAGGCGGCGGCGCACCAGCCGCTCGTGAAGTCGTTTGAGTCCCTCGAGCCGGATCTCGCCGATGCGCACGCGGGCACCGGCGTCGACCTTGAAACTCACGTCGAGGACGGGATCGCGCGCATCCTCGTAGGCCACCGGCGGATCGACCCGGGCGAACGCGTAGCCCTGCTCCTGCAGCGCCGCGAGCAGCCGGCTTCCGGCGTCGAGGATGTCCGCCGCCACGGCCGGCGTTCCCGGCTGCAGCGTGAACACACCCTCGACCACTTTCGGCAGCGTGCCGTCGAGCGTGACGCCGCGCAGGTGGTAGAGCGGCCCGGGCTCGAACGACAGCACGGCGTGCGCGGTCTGCCCGGCCGGCAGCGCGGTCAGCGCGTTGGCGAGGGTCGGGTCGTTGAGGCCGCGGCCGTCGATCTTCACGGTGACCGTGGCTTGATAGTAGCCATAGCTCTCCAGGACCGTCTTCAACCGGTCGCTCTCGCCGCGCGCCCTGGCGATCAGGCCGAAGGGGCTGACGGGCGCCGATTTCTGCAGGGAATTGAGCTCCGAACTCGCCCGCAGCGTGCCGTCCATGGCACCATTGCCCGTGGGCGTGAAGTTGACGTCGTAGGCCTGCGGATCGGCGGCGCGCACCGCCGACACGACGCACAGCGACAGAAGCGACAAAAACCTCATGCAGTTCATCGTTCGGGTGACCCTTGGCCGGGCGGATAGTTTACATCGCCGCAGCCGCAGCCCGACCCGGGGCGACGGACGATTTCCAGCAAGCCACCGCGGGCACCGACAGGCGGGATGGCGTTTAAAAGTGCTATTCTCGAAGCGCCTATGCTGATAGACACACCGCGTTTGTCCGCGCCCGCTGCTGATCACCCGAGGCGAGCGTGTCGGCGCTGATCGTCTGCCATGCCTGCGATCTCGTGCACCGGCGGATCGTCATCGGCCCGCACCAGCGAGTGCGCTGCGTACGCTGCCGGGCGGAGTTGTATCGCACGACGACGGGCGGCATGGACGCCGCCCTCGCGATCGCGGCGAGCGCGGCCTTCTTGTTGTTCCTGAGCAATGCCTATCCGCTCGTCGAAATGCAGGTGGGGGGGGCCACGCGGGCCACCACCCTGCTGGGCGCCGCAGCCGCCCTTTACGCCCAGGGTTATGCACCCATCGCCGCCCTGGTGGTCGTGACCACCGAACTCATTCCGCTGTTTCAGATCGCCGCCCTGTTGTACGTGTTGATCCCCCTGCGCGCCGGCCGGCACGCGCGCGGTGAAAAGACGTTGTGGCGCGCCTTCTCGCACCTGCGGCCGTGGGCCATGACGGAGGTGTTCATGCTCGGCGCCCTGGTCGCGATCTTTAAACTCGCAGTGTTGGCCCAGGTGATTCCGGGCATCTCCTTGTTCGCGTATGGCGCGCTGATGGTCGCCCTGTCCGCATTGACCAGCGTGACGCCGGCCGAGCAATTCTGGCGCTGGGTGGAGCAGGCGCGACCATGACCGCCGCCGCCACCGGCCGCAGCCGGGGACTTCTCGTCTGCACGCAGTGCCGCGCCACGGTCCGCCGGGTGGCCTCGGCCAACCTGTCGTGCCCGCGCTGCCGCGCACCGCTGCACGTGCGCAAGCCGCAAAGCCTCGCCATCACCACCACGCTGGTGCTCACCGCGGCGGTGCTGTACGTGCCCGCCAACCTGTTGCCCGTCATGCACACGAGCACGGTGCTGAGCGAGGAGGACGACACCATCATCAGCGGCGTGGTCTCGTTGCTGCAGGAAGGCTCGTGGCCGCTCGGGCTGTTGGTGTTCACCGCCAGCATCGTGGTGCCGCTGCTCAAGTTGCTGGCGCTCGGCTGGCTGCTGCTGGCCATCGCCCGCCGTTCGCCGGGCAATGCCCTGCACCGCAGCCGCTTGTTCAGAGTCGTGGAATTCATCGGCCGCTGGTCCATGCTCGACGTCTATGCCGTCGCGCTGCTGGTGGCGTTGGTGCAGGTGCGCTCGCTCGCCACCATCCACGTCGGATTGGGAGCGCTGGCGTTCGGTGCGGTGGTAGTATTGACCATGTTTGCCGCACAGTCATTCGACGAAAGACTGCTCTGGGACATCGAAACCGATGACTGACGTCGGCCCACCCACGGAAGAACTGCCTGCGGCCGTGCCCGATCCCGCGCCGCGCCGACGCGTCTCGTTGGTCTGGATGTTGCCGGTACTGGTGGTGGCGGTCGGTGCCTTCGTCGCCGTGCGCGAAAAGCTCTCGCAGGGACCGACCGTGGAAATCTCCTTCCGCAGCGCGGAAGGTCTCGAGGCGAACAAGACCAAGATTCGCTACAAGGACGTCGAGATCGGTGACGTGTCGCAGATCCGCATCTCCAAGGATCGCAAACGCGCCATCGTCACGGCCACCATGCATCGTGACACCGCGGATTTCCTGGTCGGCGACACGCGTTTCTGGATCGTCCGGCCCCGCTTCAGCGGCGGCACCCTGTCCGGCCTGGGCACGCTCCTGTCGGGCGCCTACATCGGCGTCGACGTCGGCCGCTCGACGGAGAAGAAGAAGCAGTTCGATGGTCTGGAAGTTCCTCCCATCGTCACCGCCGATCAGCCGGGGCGCGAGTTCGTGCTGCACGCGGACGACATCGGCTCGCTGAACGTCGGTGCGTCGGTGTATTTCCGGCACATCGAAGCAGGTCAGATCGAGGCGTACTCGCTGGATCCCGGCGGCGCGAGCGTCACCATCAAGATCTTCGTCTACGAGCCCTACGACAATTTCGTCACCGCGGCGGCCCGTTTCTGGCAGGCCAGCGGCATCGACATGTCGGTCAACTCGGACGGGGTGCAGCTTCGCACCGAGTCGTTGACTTCGGTGCTCGAAGGCGGCATCGCGTTCCAGGCGCTGCCCGCCACGCCGTCCTCGGGGCCGGTCGCCGCCGACACCTCCTTCACCCTGTTCACCGACCGCGACCGGGCCATGCGTCAGCCGGACACCGAGGTGCGCACCTTCGTCTTGTATTTCAACGGCTCCCTGCGTGGCCTGTCGGTGGGGGCCCCGGTCGACCTGCGCGGCATCACCATCGGCGAGGTCAAGGCGCTCACGGTCGAGTACGACAGGCGCGGCGGCAGCCTGCGCTTCCCGGTCGAGGTCGACATCTTCCCGCAGCGTATCCGCGGCCGTATCAAGCGCGGCGAGCGGCCCGTCGATCCGAAGGACGATGGCGAGGCCTCGAGCCGCGCCCTGGTCGACAGCCTGGTGGCGCACGGCATGCGGGCGGAACTCAAGACGGGCAATCTTCTCACCGGGCAGAAATACGTGGCCATGGATTTTCACGACGAAGTCAGACCGGACAGGGTAGGTTGGAACTCGCAGCCGGCGGTGTTCCCGACGACGTCCGGCGCGCTCGACGAGCTGCAGGATTCGGTGGGCAGCATCGCCAAGAAACTCGACAAGATTCCCTTCGATCAAATCTCGGCGCGGCTGGTCGCGGTCATGACCACGCTGGATCAGACGCTGAAGAGCACGGACAGCCTGATGCGCCAGGTCGACGGCAGCCTCGCGCCCCAGGTCAGCGCCACCTTGAAGGAAGCGCAGGGCGCCATGAAGAATGCCAAGGACGTTCTGGCGCAGGACGCCCCCTTGCAGAGCGATCTGACGGCGACCCTGGTGCAGTTGTCGCGTGCCGCGCGCTCCGTCAGCGCCCTGGTCGATTACCTGGAACGCCATCCCGAGTCGCTCCTGCGCGGCAAACCGGAGGATGCGCAGTGAGGCTCTCGTCGCTCGCGTTCTTGAGCCTGGTCCTGGCCGCGGGCTGCGCGACCCAGGCCGACCATTTCTACACCCTGACCGCGGGCCCCGGCGGCGGGCACGATGCGCAGGCGGCGCCGCGCGGCAACGTCCTGCTCAGCGTCACGGTGCCCTACGACGTGGACCGCTCGGAGATGGTCATCGACGCCGGCACCAACAGCGTCAAGGTCCTCGACCACGAACGCTGGGCCGCGCCGCTCGGCGATCTGTTCACGCAGACGCTCGCGCGCGACATCGAGCGGCGCCGCGGCGATCTGCTGGTGGCGGACCAGCGCTTCGTGCAGGACGCTACGACGCCGCTGTTCCTGAAGGTGGACGTGGTCGAGATGACGGTGCCGCGCGCGGGGCGCGTCGGCTTGCGTGCGCATTGGCGCATCGTGTCGAGCAGCGCCGGCGTCGACCGGCTGGGCAGCGGTTTCTTCGAGGCGCCGATCGTGGGGCAGGACTATGCCGCCATCGTCGGCGCGTTGAGTGAGTGCGTGGGGCTGCTGGCGCAGCAGCTCGGCGCCCAACTGCCCTGAATGCGCCACGCCGACTCGTGGTCTTTGATGACGCCCGAGCGCCCGGGGGGTTGCGGGCGGAGCGCGCCGCCGCTAGTGTTTTGCGACTGCGGGGCGTCAGCCCCCCATCCTTCGAGGTGAGCCATGGCCGATGATTCGACACGCGCGGCGGACGACGACGATTCGTCCGACCGGCAGGAACGGGTGAACGACTTTCTGGCGCGTCACGGGGGGGTGGGTTCCCAGCCGACCCGTGAGCAGCGCGCGCAGGAAGGATTGAGCGGGTGGTACGAGGTCTATGCGGCGGACGGCTATCGCCTGCATTGCGACTGGTCGCGGACCGGCAGCCGCGAGGAACTGGCTTTTTCCGAAATACCGCCGACCGGCTCATGAATCCTGCGCTGCGTTCCCGTTTGAAGACGCTGCTCGGCATGGCCCTGCTCGCCGTCGCTGCCTGCCATCCCGGCAAGCCGCCACCCAGTGCCACGCCGGCCGACGTCGAAGCAGCCCGGCAGGAAGTGGCCGCGGAGGTGGCCAAGGCCAAGGCGGAGGCCTCGAAGGACGTGCGCAGCGCGGCCAAGGTGAGCGGCGGGAACTCGCGCGACGTGACCGAGGCGAAGGTGGTGGGCTCCTACGACGTTGCCATGGTGCAGGCGGACGGCGAACACAAGATCGCCTCGGAAAGATGCCTGACTCAGCCGGCCGACGTGCAGGGGGCCTGTAATGCCAGGGCCGATGCCGACTACGAGGCGGCAAAGGCGGCCGCGAAGGCGAGTCGGCTGGCGAAGCGGCCGTAGACAGGGCACCGAGAGCCGCCCTGGCGGCGACGCTCGTGCTGCTGGCGGTCTACCGCGCGGTGGGCGCCGACGGCGCGCCCGACGACGTTGCGCCGGGAACCGCGGTGCCGGGCAGCGGGGCGCCGGGCGTGGTGGCCGTCGTCGTTCCCGGCAGCTCGCCCGCCGTGCTGCAGTTCGTGCAGGCCATGCGTCGCGTGGCGCAGCGGCAGCCGGACCTGCCCGACTCGGCCGAGCTGAACGCCTACCTCATCCACGACTATCTGGTCGCGGCCCGCTTGCGGCGCGATCTGGCGCTCGACCCCGGTGAGGAGCTGGACTCGACCATCGCGGCGTTTCTGACCGCGCGCGCGGGACAGCCGGTCGCACGTGCCCTCAAGCACGATTGGCTGCTGAGTCTCGGCGAACGGCGGCGCTGGGAGCTGCTGCTGCCGCACTCCGTCGACACGGCGGATCCGGTGCTGAGCTGTTATCGCTTGACGGCCCGTCTGGCCGGCGGCGAGAGTCCGGGGCTCGCGGCGGAGGCGCTCGCCCGCTTCAACGCGCTGCAGAAATCGCCTGCCGAATGCAACGGCGTGTATGCGTGGCTGCGGACCATGAACCTCATCACGCCCGAACTGATCGAGACCAAGGTGCGTGCCGCGCTCGCTGCCGACAATCCTCGCCTCGCGCACGACGTGGTCATCGATCTGTCGGGACCGCGCGCCGTGCCGCTGCTGCAGTGGTTGCAATTGTTGGACGCGCCGAAGGCCACCCTCACGGCGCTGGCGCTGAACCCTGACCTGCCGGTGGAGTTCCCGGCGCTCACCGCGGGCTTCACGCGGCTCGCCTTCGGCGACGATGCCGCCGCCCAGGCGTTGCTGCCCGCCTTGTTGCAGCACGCGGGTCTTAACGACGTGCAACGGGGCCGTCTGCGGCGCGCCGCCGCCCTCGGCGCCGCCTCGAGCCGGTCGCCCGCCGCCGTCGCGGCCTTCGCGGCGTTGCCGGAGGATGCGAACGACACCCAGGTTCAGGAATGGCGCGTGCGGGCGGCGCTGTGGGCGGATGATTTCGCGGTGGCCCTGCGTTGGCTCGAGTCC
>CAZZYJ010000145.1:0-2426 GCA_964658215.1 uncultured Steroidobacteraceae bacterium
GGTCACGCTCCTGCAGGAATCGCGACCACACCGCTGGACGCATCTCCAGCCAGCCTTTCCAATAGGTGCGCCACAGCACTTCCTGCACGTATTTTTCGGCCGCCGCGAAGCCATGCCGGCCGAGAACGGCGGCGACAACCTCGTGCTCCGTGACCAGGCGATATCGCACGTACGGCGAAAGTCTGGAAACCGCGCCGGGCTCGTCCGGCCCGCCATCCGTGTTGCGCCCCGCGGCGTAAGCGTTACCCGCCCGCGGCACGAATTCAGCCACTCGGCGCAGGGCATCGCTGCGCGAGGGGGGAAAAGACCGCGAGCCGCTCATCCGAACATGATCGCCCAAAACTGCCCCGTTGCGCCTACCGGGGTATCCACGCGCTGGACTCGAGGCGACGGCGGGGCGCCCGCCGTGTGCGTCGCAGACGGTCTTCAAGGCATTCTAGACGCCGGCGGTCTCCGTCAGATGCCGCACCCGAAGTTCGGCCATCAGCCGTCGGTGACGGTGCGCATCGATGCGAAAGAAGAGCATGACCACCGCGGATAGGGCCACCACCAGCCCGGCGGCCAGGCAGGTGGCGACGCGCAGGCGGGCGATGGTGAGCGCCGTCGGCATATGATTGGCGACGAGCCCGGCCCATTGCAACATGATTCCCAGGAGCGCCGAGCCAATGGATTCGCCGACCTTGGTCATCAGGAACAGAATGCCGAAGCTATAAGCCTCGACCCGGGCGCCCAGCTTCCATTGGCCGTAATCGACGGCATCGGCGGTGACCGAGAAATAATTGAGGATCACCGCGCATTTGCCGATGCCTGCCACGAGGTAGACCAGGAACAGCACCGGCAGGGGTTGCGGCCCGAGGACGTACAGCGCGGCGAACGCCAGCGCGAGCAGGGCGCAGCCGACCGACCAGACGAAGGCCTTGCTGGTGCGGCGGATGAGCGCCGCCCACACCGGCGGGAACACGATGCCGCCGAGCGCGATGCCGAGCGCGGCATACTTCGCGCCGCCCGGATTGCCGATGACGTATTTGAAATAGTAGACGATGCCGCCGTACAGCAGCGCGTAGCCCACATAGAAGATGAGCGTGGCGGCGAACGCAATCTGCATCTGGTGGTTGCGTGCCATCAACTTCAAGGCGGTGGCGATCGATTTCGTATCGCCGCGCGGCGACAGATCGCCCACCCGCTCCTTGATGGTGATGCCCGCGATGAAGACGGCGGCCGCGATCAGGACGCCGAAGGTCACACCGAACACCGTGAAGGCGTGCGCGGTGTGGCCGCCCAGGCGTTCGAGCCCGGCCATGCCGACGGTGGCCACCGTCAACACGCCCAAATTGCTGGCGATGGCCTTCACGGCACCGATGGAGGCGCGTTCGTCCGCGTCGTGCGACAGGCGCGTCATCAGCGAGGAATGCGGCATCAGGACCGCGGCGTAGCTCGCCCGGTAGCCAAGATGCATCGCCACCACCCACGGATACAGCCACGCCTGCGGAACGCTCGGGCGGACGAACATGGCCGCCATGAATACGCCCAAGGGGACCGACCCGTAAATCAGAAAGGGCCGGTAGCGGCCGAGGCGGCTGTGGACGTGTCCGGTGAGCCACGGCACCCCCAGACTGCCGAGGATGTCGACCGCCGAACCTAAGAATATGACGAAGCCCGCCGCCGCCGGGGCGATGCCGAACACATCGGTGTAGCAGTACAACAGCAAAAAACCGGTGCCGGCCGTACCCAGGCTGCAGCCGTACATGCCGGCGCTGTAGCGGATCTTCAGGGACAACGGCACCCGCGCCGTGCTGTCGTGCTCCTCCGTGCCAGGCAGGGCTTCCCCCGCCGCCAACGTCGTTTCCCGCGCAGCCAACGTCAGCGTGCCACGGCCGGGCTGCTCAGCGCGGTCCCGGCGCACCCGAACACATCGAATCTCGACTTCATACCGGCTCCAGTTTCGCTAGAACGCAACCCGTGGCGGAATCGCCGGCCAGAGCGGGCTGCCCCGTCTCCTGACGCGTACCTGGCTATAGTGCTCCCAGGAGCGAAAACCCGGAAGATGCCCTCGACATTGAATGCCGGCAGCCGGCCTGCGACACTGCGACGATGAGCCAGAATAGATTGAAAGCCGTGTTCATGCGCGGCGGGACGTCGAAAGCGGTGGTGTTTCATGAGCGCGACCTGCCCGCGGACCGCCGTACGTGGGACCGGATTTTTCTCGACATCATGGGTTCGCCCGATCCCAACGGCCGTCAGCTCGACGGCATGGGCGGGGGCGTCGCGTCGCTCTCGAAAGTATGCATCGTCGCACCGCCCAGCCGGGACGATGCGGACCTCGACTATACTTTTGCCCAGGTCATGGTGCGCAGGGCTGCGGTCGACTACAGCACCAACTGCGGCAACATGTCCGCCGCCATCGGACCCTTCGCCGTCGACGAGGG
>CAZZYJ010000145.1:2526-3833 GCA_964658215.1 uncultured Steroidobacteraceae bacterium
TGGCCATGGGGATCGCGCCCGACGCGACCGCCGCGGCTCGGCTGCTCGGCGCCCCGCGCGTCGCCATGGTGGCCGGACCGCTGCCCTTCACCACCTCGGACGGCCGACTGGTCGATGCGGCACAGGTCGATCTGACGGTGCGCATCATTTCGGACGGGCAGCCGCATCGTGCCGTGCCGCTGACATCGGCGCTGTGCGTGGCGGTCGCGAGCAGGATCCCCGGCACCATCACGCATGCGCTGGCGCGCGGCCGTGAAGGCGCCATCCGCATCGGGCAGCCCTCGGGCGTCACCCACGTGGATGCCGACGTCGAATTCCGGGCGCAGGACTCTATGTTCCTGGCACGCACCGCCGTGGTCTACAGAACTGCGCGCCGGCTGTTCGAGGGCCATGTGTGTTACCGGCCGAGCGCACTCGCGTCCCCGCCCTAGCCGCCGGCGAGCACGGAAAGAGTTCAATGCGACAGATTCATCTCGGCAAACGCACCGTCGTCGCGGAGGGTATCAGCGCACCCGTCTTCGGCGACCTTTTTTACTTCTTCATGACGGTGAGTTGGCCCCGCCTATTCCTGACCCTCGGGCTGTTCTTCCTGGCTTTCGATGTCTTCTTCGGTTTTTTCTACTACGTCGTGCCAGGCTGCGTTGCGAACCTGAATCCGCCGGGATTCGCGGGCGCGTTCTTCTTCAGTGTCGAGACGTTCGCCACGGTGGGCTATGGGGACATGCATCCGCAGACGATCTACGGCCACGGCGTCGCCATGGTCGAGATCTTCATGGGCTTGATGTCGTTGGCGCTGATCACCGGCATCATGTTCGCACGGTTCTCGCGGCCGAAAGCCCGATTCCTGTTCACGCTAAACGGTGTCATACGTCCGATCGACGGCAGGAAGACGCTGCTCTTTCGCACCGCCAATCAGCGTCACAACGTGGTCCAGGATGCGACGGCCGCGCTGCACATGCTGCGCGACGAGGTCACCGAGGAGGGGTTTCGAATCCGCCGTATCATCGACCTTCCCTTGCTCCGTGCGCATCATCCGATGTTCGTGCTCGGCTGGACCCTCATGCACGTAATCGACGAGACGAGCCCCCTGATCCGGGAAACCGCCGAATCTCTCGCACGGGTCAACGCGGTCTTTCTCCTCAACCTGACCGGCATGGACGACGACACGGGGCAGCTGCTCATGGCGCGCACGGAGTATGACAGCGCCGATATCCGCTGGAATTCCGGTTTCGTCGATGTGCTGCACGAGGATGCCGAGGGCGTGCTCCATCTGGACTATCGCCAGTTCCACGCGGTGGCCGCCCTCG
>CAZZYJ010000145.1:3933-8869 GCA_964658215.1 uncultured Steroidobacteraceae bacterium
GCCGCCGATCACGGTGCGTGACCACGACGGTCGGCGCTCGCCGCCCGGAGTTAGGTCCCAAGACCAATGAGCAGCGTCGCCGCACGGTCGATCACCAGCTGCCCTCGACCATCCGGCGCTGGCGTTCCGCCTCGCTCGTGCTGGGTTGCGGCGCGAATGGCGGGAAGGCACGGCGCGTGCCTTGTTACCATATTCCGTGCGGAACGTACGAAGGTGCTGAACGCGAAGCTAAGCGCTTTCATCGCATCTGAACGTAACTCTGATGCGTTTTTTGATGCTACGATGCATCTTTAATGATGCCATGGAGAAGACCGTGAGAACCACCGTCACCATCGACGATGAACTCTTCCAGCGCGCTTTGGAGGTTGCCGACCCCGGAACCGACAAGGCTGACCTGTTTCGGGAGGCCATGAAGGTATTTGTTCGGGTCCAAGCAGGCAAACGCCTGGCCGCACTGGGCGGAAAGGCGCCACGGATGAAGTCAATCCCGCGCCGCAGGCCAGTCTAGGATTCACGTCCAATGGGCCTCGTGCTGGCCGATACCTCGGTTTGGATCGCACATTTCCGCAAGCCCAATCCGGCCCTGCAGACTTTGCTGTCGGCCGACCAAGTGCTCTGCCATCCCATGGTCTTGATTGAGATCGCGTGCGGCACACCGCCGGCACCACGGCAACGTACGTTGAGCGATTTGAGGCAACTGCGCTCCTCCACCGTCGTCAACACAAATGAAACACTCGCATTGATTGAGCGAGAGCAACTTCAGGATTCGGGCTGCGGCGCCGTCGATCTGCTACTGCTTGGGTCAGTGCTGCTAACTTCCGACGCCGTGCTTTGGACCCTTGACAAGAACCTCCGAGCTCTCGCCGCGCGCTTCGATATCCTATTCGGCTGAATTACCTGCGTGCCGAAGTTATGATGTCTTTGCTGAAACTGCACCACATTTTCTGATACCCAAAGGCCCTTTTCACTCCCACTCGATCGTCGCCGGCGGCTTGCCCGACACGTCGTAGACCACCCGCGAGATCCCGGCCACCTCGTTCACGATCCGGTGCACCACCCGGTCCAGGAACTCGTACGGCAGCCGCGCCCAGCGCGCCGTCATGAAATCGATGGTTTCCACCGCGCGCAGGGCGATGACCGGATCGTAGCGCCGCCCGTCGCCCATCACGCCCACCGACCGCACCGGCAGGAACACCGCGAACGCCTGGCTCACCTTGTCGTACAGCTGCTCCCGGCGCAGCTCCTCGATGAAAATCGCATCCGCGCGGCGCAGCACGTCCGCCGACGCCTTGTGAACCTCGCCGAGGATGCGCACGCCGAGGCCCGGCCCGGGAAACGGATGCCGGTGCACCATCTCCGCCGGCAGGTCGAGCGCGAGCCCGAGCTTGCGCACCTCGTCCTTGAACAGCTCGCGCAACGGCTCCAGCAGTTTGAGCTTCATGTGCTCGGGCAGACCGCCGACGTTGTGATGCGACTTGATGACGTGCGCCTTGCCCGTCTTCGCCCCGGCCGACTCGATGACGTCCGGATAGATGGTGCCCTGCGCCAGCCAGCGCACGTCGCTCAAGCGGGCAGCCTGCTCGTCGAACACCTCGACGAACACCCGCCCGATGATCTTGCGTTTGGCCTCCGGGTCCGCCGTGCCGGCGAGCGCCGCGAGGAAGCGCTGTTCGGCATCGACCCGGATCACCCGCACCCCCATGTGGGCCGCGAACGTCGCCATCACCTGATCGCCCTCGCCCAGGCGCAGCAGGCCGTGGTCGACGAACACGCAGGTGAGCTGCGCACCGATCGCCCGGTGCAGCAACGCTCCCAGCACGGATGAATCCACGCCCCCGGACAACCCCAGCAGCACCCCGTCGTCGCCCACCTGCGCACGGATGCGCGCGACGCTGTCCTCGATGATGCTGCCCGTCGCCCACGCGCCCGTGCACCCCGCGATCTCACGCACGAAGCGGCGCAGGATCTCTCCGCCCTGCAGGCTGTGCGTCACCTCCGGATGGAACTGCAGGCCGTACAGCCGCCGCGACTCGTCCGCCATGGCCGCGAGCGGCGCATTGTCGCTGGCCGCGATCACCGCGAATCCCGGCGGCGCCGCGGTCACATGATCGCCGTGACTCATCCAGACGTCGAGCACACGCCGTCCCGCGGCGTCGCGGTTGTCCTCCAGCCCGTCGAGCAGCGGGGACGGCGCCGTCGGCCGGATCTGCGCCGCACCGAATTCACGGTGCGTGGAACGCTGCACCTCGCCGCCCAGCTGTGCGGCCATGGTCTGCATGCCGTAACAGATCCCGAGCACCGGTACGCCCATCGCGAACACCACCGCGGGCGCCGCGGGACTTTCCGACGCATACACGGACTCCGGCCCCCCCGACAGGATCACCGCCTTGGGCTGGAACCGCTCGAGCGCCGCCGGCTCCGTGTCCCAGGGATGGATTTCGCAGTACACGCCGAGCTCGCGCACGCGACGGGCGATCAGCTGCGTGTACTGCGCGCCGAAATCGAGGATCAGGATCCGGTCGGCATGGATGTCGGCCATCAACGGACCCGGTAGTTGGGCGCTTCTTTGGTGATGGTCACGTCGTGCACGTGGCTCTCGCGCACGCCGGCGCTGGTGATGCGCACGAACTGCGGCCGCGTGCGCATCTCCTCGATGCTGCCGCTGCCCGTGTAGCCCATGGCGGCCCGCAGCCCGCCCGACAATTGATGCAGGATGGACACGAGGCTGCCCTTGTAGGGCACCCGGCCCTCGATCCCCTCCGGCACCAGCTTCTCGAGTTCGGTGGTGGTGTCCTGGAAGTAGCGGTCGCTCGAACCATGCGTCTGCGCCATGGCACCCAGCGACCCCATGCCGCGGTACGCCTTGTACGATCCGCCCTGGTACAGCTCCACCTCGCCCGGCGACTCTTCCGTGCCGGCGAACATGCCGCCGATCATGACGGTGTGCGCACCGGCCGCCAGTGCCTTGGCGATGTCGCCCGAGTAGCGGATGCCGCCATCCGCGATGACCGGCACGCCGCTGCCCTCGAGCGCCTTGGCGACGCGCGCGATTGCGCTGATCTGCGGCACGCCCACCCCCGCGACGATGCGCGTCGTGCAGATCGAGCCCGGGCCGATGCCCACCTTGACCGCATCCGCGCCGTATTTCACGAGATCCAACGCCGCTTCCGCCGTCACGATGTTGCCGCCGATCACCTGCAGGTCGGGATAATGCTTCTTGATGCGCGCCACCATCTCGAGCACACCGCGCGAGTGACCGTGCGAGGTGTCGACCACCACCACGTCCACCCCCGCCTCGCGCAGCGCCGCGACCCGCTCCAGCGTGTCCGGTGCGGTCCCCACCGCCGCGCCCACGCGCAGGCTGCCGACCTCGTCCTTGCACGCGTTCGGGAACTCGGTCGCCTTCTGGAAATCCTTCACGGTGATCATGCCCTTCAGTTCATGATCGCCCGCCACCACCAGCACCTTCTCGATGCGGTGCTTGTGCAGGAGCGCGAGCACCTCGTCCTTCGGCGCGTTCTCCCGCACCGTGATCAGCCGCTCCTTCGGCGTCATCACCGAGGAGACCGGCGCATCCAGCTTGGTCTCGAAACGCAGGTCGCGGTGCGTCACGATGCCCACCACCCGCGTGCCCTGCACCACCGGCACACCGGAAATATTTTTCGCCCGCGTGAGCTCGATCACCTGACGGATCGTCATGTCGGGCTCGACGCAGATGGGATCGCTGATGACGCCGCTCTCGAATTTCTTGACGCGGTCCACCTGCCGGGCCTGATGGTCGACCGACATGTTCTTGTGGACGATGCCGATGCCGCCTTCCTGCGCGATGGTGATGGCGAGGCGCGCCTCGGTGACGGTGTCCATGGCGGCGGAGACCACCGGCAGGTTGACGCGTATCTCGCGCGTCAACTGGCTGGCCAGGGACACCTCGCGCGGCAGCACTTCCGAGTAGGCCGGCACGAGCAGAACGTCGTCGAAGGTGAGTGCCTCTTCCAGAATGCGCATAGGTCGCGTTCGCAGGTTGCTTGAGAGGCGGCGTAGTGTAGCTTGGGCGTGCTGCGCGGTAAACCGCAGTATGATTTGCCCATGGAATCCGCCAAGAACCCCCTGCCCGCGCGTCCCGAGCGTGACGTCTACACCGTCTCCCGGCTCAATCGCGAAGTGCGACTCACGCTCGAACGCGGCTTCGGCAACCTCTGGCTCGAGGGCGAGATCTCCAATTTCGCCCGGCCGAGCTCCGGGCACTGGTATTTCTCTCTGAAGGATGCCACCGCGCAGGTCCGCTGCTGCATGTTCCGGCTGCGCAACAGCGTCTGCGCGTTCACCGCCCGCGACGGCCAGAAGGTGCTGGTGAGGGCCCGGATCGGGCTGTATGAACCACGCGGCGAGTACCAGCTCATCGTCGAGCACATGGAGGACGCCGGCATGGGCGCGCTCAAACGGCAGTTCGAGGAGCTGTCCGCCCGACTCGCCGCCGAGGGCCTGTTCGCGACCGCGCGCAAACGGCCGCTGCCCAAGCTGCCCGCCCGCATCGGCATCATCACCTCGCCCACCGGCGCCGCCGTGCACGACATCCTGCACGTGCTGGCGCGCCGCTTTCCGGCCGCGCGCGCGCTGATCTATCCCGTCCCGGTACAGGGCGCGCAGGCCGCGGCACAGATCGTCGCCGCGCTCGAGCTCGCGGGCCGCCGCGCCGACTGCGACGTGCTCATCCTCGCCCGCGGCGGCGGCTCCCTGGAGGATCTCTGGTCGTTCAACGACGAAGCCCTGGCGCGCGCCATCGTCGCCTCGCCCATTCCCATCGTCACCGGCATCGGCCACGAGGTCGATTTCACCATCGCCGATTTCGCCGCCGACGTACGCGCCCCCACCCCGTCGGCGGCGGCCGAACTCACGGTTCCGGTCGTGATCAGGACCGCGAGGCCCCGGGCCGTGA
>CAZZYJ010000146.1:0-8827 GCA_964658215.1 uncultured Steroidobacteraceae bacterium
GGATCACATGTCGGCCATCGAGATCGGCCTCATACGTCAGGCGCTGAAGGAGGCGGACGGCACGGTGGCGGAAGCGGCGCGTTTGTTGAACGTGCGACGCACCACCCTGGTCGAAAAGCTGCGCAAATATCGTTTGAGCGCGTAGGCCTGCGACGGAAAATTGACGGTTCGGCTTTCGCGGCGCCTGCCGGAAAGCGTAAGTGATTGATAGGGAAAAATAATAAAGCGCAGGCACGGATGTTGCAGATCTCTGCGGCATGTCAGCAAATCTCGATCTGGTCGATCACCAACGTAGCGAGCTGCAAGCGGCCTTCCTCGCCTTCGGTTCGGTATCCCAACAACTCTCCGGCGCCTTCGACGCGCTGCGTGCGCAGGTCGCACAGCTGCGCCAGGACTTGAGCGAGGCGCATGCCGGCAAGGAAGATCTGGCGGCGCGCCTGGCGGCGCTGGTGAGCGGACTGCCGGGCGGCGTGCTGCTCCTGGACGCGCACGGGCGCATCCTGGAGAGCAATCCCGCCGCGGTGCAGCTGCTCGGCGAACCGCTGCTCGGCGAATCGTTCGCGAACGTGTTCGCGCGTGCCGTGGCGGCGAGCGCAACCGCCGAACATACGGAGCTGCGCAACGGCCGCTTCGTCAACGTCTCGCGCCGCGAGCTGCCCGCGGGCGGCGAAGTGGTGCTGTTGACCGACGTCACGGAGTCGCATCTGATGCAGGTGTTCATGACGCGCCAGCAGCGCCTCTTGACCATGGGCGAACTGGCGGCGGGGCTCGCGCATCAGATCCGCACGCCGCTGGCCACGGCGCTGCTCTACGCCTCGCAGATGGCGATGCCGGCGCGTTCGCGCGAGCATCTGACGCGCTGCGGTGAGAAGACCGTGGGCAGCTTGAAGGAACTGGACAGGCTGGTGAACGACATGCTGGCATTCGCCCAGGGTGGCGCGGCGCGCGAAGTGGTGAGCGTCAGCGCCCTGCTCGAGCAGGTTGCGCAGTGGCTGCGTCCGGCGCTGCGCCGTGGCATCCGGCTGACCATCCGTACCCAGGCGCCAAACTTAACAGTGCGCGCCAATGCGCCGTCGTTGGTGTCGGCGGTTCTGAACCTTGCGACCAATGCGCTGCAGGCGGCGACCGCCGACCTCGATCTGGAACTGCTGGCGCGCCGCGGCGAGGACGGCCGCGCGCAGATCATCGTCAGCGACAACGGCCCCGGCATCCCGGCGCCGATCCGCGACCGCATCTTCGAACCCTTCTTCACCACCCGGGCGCGCGGCAACGGCATCGGGCTCGCCATCGTCAAATCCGTCGTGGAGGCGCATCAAGGGCGCATTCACCTGTCGGAGACGCGCATCGGCGCCACTTTCGTGATCGATCTACCCGCCGAGGAAACCGCATGAACCTACTCGTCGAATCCGTTTTGATCGTCGAGGACGACGCGCCGCTGCGCGAGGCGCTGGTCGACACGCTGCGAGCGGCCGGGCTCGCGGTGATCGCCGCAGCCGATGCCGCCGAGGCGCTGCGCGTACTCGGTACCCAGGATGTCGCCCTGGTCATCTCGGACGTGCAGATGCCCGGCCCCAACGGCTATCAGCTGCTTACCGCCATCAAGCGGCTGCGGGCGGATCTGCCGGTGGTGCTGATGACCGCGTACGGCACCGTCGCGCAGGCGGTTTCGGCCATGCGGGAGGGCGCCACCGACTACATCGTGAAGCCCTTCGACGCCCAGGCCTTGATAGACATGGCGCAGCGGCAGCTCGCCGCGCGCGTGATGCCGAACGAGCTGGTGGCCGCTGACGCCGAATCGAAGCGGGTGCTCGCGCTGGCCCGCAAGATTGCGCAGACCGATGCCACGGTGCTGATCACCGGCGAGAGCGGCACCGGCAAGGAAGTGTACGCGCGCTTCATCCGCGACCATTCGCTGCGTGCCGACAAGCCCTTCGTCGCCATCAACTGTGCGGCGATCCCGGAGAACATGCTCGAGGCCACCTTGTTCGGCTACGAGAAGGGGGCATTCACGGGTGCCTCGGGCGCCCACGCCGGCAAATTCGAGCAGGCGCAGGGCGGCACGCTGCTGCTCGATGAAATCTCGGAAATGGAGCTCGGGCTGCAGGCAAAAATTCTGCGGGTGCTGCAGGAGCGGGAGGTGGAACGCCTCGGCAGCACGCGCACCATCCATCTCGACGTGCGCTTGATCGCCACGTCGAACCGCGACATGGCCGACGAGGCGCGCGCCGGCCGCTTCCGGGCGGACCTGTATTACCGGCTCAACGTGATGTCCCTGCGGCTGCCGGCGCTGCGGGAGCGGCCTGGCGACATCCTGCCGCTGGCACGCCGCGCGATACAGTCGTGTGCGCGGGCGAACCAGGGTCTTCTGGTGCTGACAGCCGAGGCCGAGCAGAAACTGTTGCAGCATGACTGGCCGGGCAATGCCCGCGAGCTGACCAACATCGTGCAGCGTGCGGCCTGGCTCGCCGCGGGCGGCCGGATCAATGCCGTCGATCTGGATACGGGTGCGCGTGCGGACGGCACGCCCGCGGCGGCGGCATCCGGCGCGGCCGGCAGCGCCGCCCCGGCGTTGCCGGAGACGATGATTCCCGCGGCAGCGGCCGCGGACGCGCCGCTCGCGACGCAGGAGGCAGGCCTCGGCCACGATCTGAAGGAACGCGAACGCGAGCTCATACTGGCCACTCTGCGCGTCACGGGCGGCAGCCGCAAACTCGCGGCGCAGCGGCTGGGGATCAGCCCGAGAACGCTGCGCCACAAGCTGCAGCAACTCAAGGCGGCCGGCATCGCCGTGCCGCGTCTACACGAAAACTACTTCGCGGCGGTTTGATATGAGCAGCATGCAGATACAACAAGTTCTCGCCGAGATGCGCTCGCTGCAGGCGCGTGCCGGCGGCGGCTCTCTGGAAACCGCGCCGGTGACGGCGCAACCCACCGACTTCGCCAGCCTGCTGAAGAGTTCGGTGGACGGCGTCGCGAGCATGCAGAATCAGGCGGCGGCCCTGTCGAGCGCCTACGAGGCGGGCGACAAGAGTGTCGATCTGACCAAGGTGATGCTCGAGGTCCAGAAAGCGGGCCTCGCGTTTCACGCCATGACCGAGGTACGCAACAAGCTCGTCGATGCGTACCAGCAGGTCATGAACATGTCCGTCTAAAGCGCTTTCCCAGGGGTGATCCATGGCCGATATCATTGCCGCTCTGCCGGCGCCGCCGCGCAGCCTGCTCGACAGCATTCCCGGACTCAAACAGGTGGGCCTGCTCGCCGGCGTTGCCGCCGCGGTGGCGGCCGCCATCTGGCTCGTGCTCTGGTCGCAGGGGCAGAACTACACCGTGTTGTACGGCCAGCTTTCCGAACGGGAAAGCGGCCAGGTCATGGACGCACTGACGGCGGCCGGCATCGAATTCAAACTGAATCCGTCGGGTGCCGTGTCGGTGCCGGAAACGAAAGTCCAGGAGGCGCGCATCCGGCTGGCGAGCCAGGGGCTGCCGCAGAGCGATTCCATGGGCATCGAAATGATTCAAAAGGACTCGGCGCTCGGCACGAGTTCCATGATGGAGGCGGTGCGGTACCAATCGGTGCTCGAGACCGAACTGGCCCGCACCATCATCAAGGTGCAGGGTGTGCAGAGTGCGCGGGTGCACCTGGCGCTGCCCAAGCCGTCGGTGTTCCTGCGCGATGCGCGCAAGGCCACCGCGTCCGTGATGTTGCAGCTGTATCCGGGCCGGCGCCTGGAGCCCGGCCAGGTGGCGGCCATCGTGCACCTGGTCGCCTCGAGCGTGCCGGAACTCGCGGCGAGCGACGTCACGTTGGTGGACCAGGCGGGGTCCTTGTTGAACTCGCCGGACGAAAATGCGGAACAGGCGGCCAACACGCGCCAGCTGGAGTACACACGCAAGCTCGAGGAGAATTATCAACGGCGCATCATCGAACTGCTCGAACCGATGATCGGTCCGGGCCGGGTGCGGGCGACGGTCACCGCCGACCTCGACTTCACGGTGACCGAGGAGACGCACGAGAACTACGATCCGCAGAAGACTGCGGTGCGCAGCGAACAGACCAGCAACGAGCAGCACAAGGGCGCGGACGGTGCGGAAGGCATTCCGGGCGCGCTCAGCAACCAGCCCCCGGGAACGTCGGGCGCGCCGGTGCTCGCGGGGGCGCCGGCCACTCCGGGCACGCCCAATGCGGCGGGCGCGCAAGGCGCGACGGGGCCGACCTCCACCTCTCAGCGCAGCACGCGCAACTTCGAGGTGGACCGGGTGCTTTCCTATACCAAGCAACCCACCGGCAGCTTGAAAAGGCTGAGCGTGGGCGTGGTGCTCGACGACTGGCAGAAGCTCGGGACGGACGGCAAGCTCACCACCTCGCCGATGAGCGATACCGACCTCAAGCGCTTCACCCAGCTCGTGAAGGAGTCCATCGGTCTGAAGGACGACCGTGGCGACCAGCTCAACGTCATGAACCAGACCTTCAAGAGCGCCGCGCCGCTCGGTCCGGTCGAGGGGCCGCCGCTGTGGCAGTCGCCCTGGGTGATCCAGCTCGCAAAGCAGGTGGTCGGTGCGGGTCTCGTGCTGGTGGTCGCGTTCCTGGTGCTGCGGCCCCTGATGAAGTCGCTGACGAAATCACCGGCGCGCCTCACGTCCGGCGCCGAGGAGGCGGACGGCCTGGCGGGCGACCGGGTCAGCCTGTCCGGCAACAGCGGTCCGGGCATCAAGCTCTCGCCGAGTTTCGAGCAGCAGATTGCCGCAGCGCGGACGCTGGTCGGGCAGGATCCGAAACGTGCCGCACAAGTGGTGAAGGATTGGGTCGCCGCCGATGGCTAAAACCGAAGAACTCGCGGGTACGCAGCGTGCCGCGATCTTGTTGATGAGTCTCGGCGAGCAGGATGCGGCGAATCTGCTCAAGCAACTGGACGCCAAGGATGTACAGAAGCTCGGCCTGGCGATGGCCGAACTGAAGGAGGTCTCGCGCGATCAGATGACCTCCGTGCTCGACACCTTCATCGGCGTGGTGGACGGCAGGTCGGACATCGCCTCCGGATCCCAGGAGTACGTGCGGCGCGTGCTCACGCAGGCCGTCGGCAAGCAGAAGACCGATCTGCTGCTGGACCGCCTGGCCACCGGCCAGACGGGCAAGGGAATCGAAGCCTTGAAGTGGATGGAGGCGAAAGCCGTGGCGCAGATCATCAGCGGCGAGCATCCGCAGATAGCCGCCATTGTGCTGTCGAATCTCGAGGCTGAGCAGTCGGCGAGCATCCTGCCGCTGCTCGCCGAGGACAAGCGCACCGATGTGTTGATGCGTATCGCCTCGCTCAACGAAGTGCCGCAGTCCGCACTGACCGAGCTCGACCAGCTGGTCGAGAAACAGGCGAGCGCGACGCAACCGGCCGGCCTGCGCCGCATCGGCGGGGCGCGCACCGTCGCCAACATCCTGAACGCCATGGAGCGCGACAAGAGCGGCGAGGAACTCGGCAAGATAGAGAAGGCCGATGGCGAAATACACCAGCAGATCAAGGATCTGTTGTTCATCTTCGACAACCTGCTCGACGTCGACGATCGCGGCATCCAGGCGTTGCTGCGCGACGTGGGATCGGACACGCTCGCGGTGGCCCTGCGCGGCGCGGAGCCGGAGGTGCAGGAGAAAATCCTGCGCAACATGTCGAAGCGTGCGGCGGAAATCCTCAAGGACGACATGGAGGCGCGCGGGCCGGTGAAGCTCGCGGACGTCGAGGCGGCGCAGAAGGAGATCATCGTCATCGCACAGCGGCTGGCCGAGGAAGGCACGCTCAGCCTGAGCGCGAAGGGCGCGGGCGACTTTGTCTAGCGTGTTCAGCAAGGACGACTCGGCGGGTGCCGCGCTCTGGGCCGCCCCGGACGTCGGTGCGCCACCGGGACAGAAAATGCCCACCGTGAGCGGCCTCGCCGACCTGCAGACCGAGGCCTACAAGGAGGCGTTCGAACAGGGGCTCGCGGAGGGCCGCGCGGCCGGGCAGGGCCAGGTGCGCGCGCAGGTGGAAGCACTGGCGGGGATGCTCCACGAACTGGCACGGCCCTTCGAAACGCTGGATGCCGATGTGGAACGCGAATTGTCGATGCTCGCCATGGCGATCGCACGGCAGATCGTCAGGCGCGAACTCAAGACCGATCCCACGCAGATCATCGGCGTCATCCGTGAAGCCATCGCCGCGTTACCGGTCGCGGCACGCGACGTCCGCGTGCACCTGCACCCGGAAGACGCCGCCGTCGTACGCCAGAATCTGGCTCCCACCGAGAGCGAGCGCGCCTGGGTGATCATCGAGGATCCGGTCATGGCGCGCGGCGGGTGTCAGATCAAGTCGGCGACCTCGCGCATCGATGCCCGTCTGGAAACCCGTCTGGGCGCCATCGCCGGCGAACTGCTCGGGACCGAACGGCACACGTCTCTCGCGCGCGGCGGCGACGAGTGATCCGCGACGGCGGCGCAGCGGGACCGCGCGCAAAGCAATGGGCCGCGTCCCTGGCGCGCACCCGCGAGCGTCTCTCGATCCCGCGGCCCATCCTGGTCGAGGGGATGCTGAGCCGCATGGTCGGCATGACGCTGGAGGCCGTGGGCTGCGAGGCCGCGGTGGGCGGGCGCTGTCTGGTGGACACCGCCGAGGGCAAACAGATCGAAGCGGAGGTGGTGGGCTTTTCCGGAGAAAAACTGTTTTTGATGCCCACCGGCGACCTGCGCGGCATCATGCCGGGCGCGCGCGTCATCCCCACCCGCAGCGTCGATTCGCTGCCCATGGGCGATGAGCTGCTGGGCCGCGTGCTCGACGGCGCGGGAAAGCCCATCGACGGACTGGGCGAGTTGCGCTGCTCGGAACGGGCGCCGCTGAACGGCGAGCCCCTGAACCCGCTGATGCGACGTCCCATCCGCGATCCGCTCGACGTCGGCGTACGCTCCATCAATGCGCTGCTAGCGGTGGGCGGCGGCCAGCGCATCGGCCTGTTCGCCGGTTCGGGCGTCGGCAAGTCGGTGCTGCTCGGCATGATGACGCGCTACACCAAGGCGGACGTGACCGTCGTCGGTCTGATCGGCGAGCGTGGCCGCGAAGTTCAGGATTTCGTCGGCAACACACTGGGCCCGGATGGCATGCGGCGCGCGGTGGTCGTCGCCACCCCCGCCGACAATCCCCCGCTGATGCGACTGCACGGTGCGTGGCTGGCCACCGCCATCGCAGAATATTTTCGCGACCGTGGGCTCAAGGTATTGCTGCTGCTGGACTCTTTGACGCGCTTCGCCCAGGCCCAGCGCGAAATCGCCCTTGCGATCGGCGAACCGCCGGCCACCAAGGGCTATCCGCCCTCGGTGTTCGCGCGCCTGCCGCAGCTGGTGGAACGTGCGGGCAACAGCGATCGCGGGGTCGGCTCGATCACCGCCTTTTATACGGTGCTAGCCGAGGGTGACGACCAGAACGATCCCATCGCCGATGCCGCAAGGGCCATTCTCGACGGGCACATCGTCCTGTCGCGCCGGCTGGCGGAAAGCGGCCTGTATCCCGCTATCGACATCGAAGCGTCCATCAGCCGTGCGATGCACCAGATCTCGACGCGCGAACAGCTCGACCTCGCGACGCGGTTCAAGCAGGTGTACTCGACGTACCAGCAGAACCGCGATTTGATTTCGGTCGGCGCCTACCGCCGGGGCAGCGATCCCCGGGTGGATCTCGCGGTGGATCAATGGCCGAAGATGCTCGAGTTCCTGCGTCAGGACATGTACGACCCGGTGAGCGTGGAAAACAGCCTGGTCGCCCTCAGGCAACTCGTGACGCAGTTCTCGGCGCCGCCGCAGGCATCCAGCCGATAGTGGCCAGGATGAGATCCAAGCGCTTCGAGCCCATCCAGGAAATCGCCGCGAACTCGGCGAACGAACTCAGCCGCACCATGGCCGATGCGGCACGCCGCGTGGCCGATCTCGAGAAGCAGCTCGAACAGTTGAAGACGTTCCGCGACGAATACGTGCGCAACGGCGCGCAGAACGGTGGTTCCATCGACGCGGTCAAGCTGCAAAACTACCGCGCGTTTCTGAGCCGGCTGGGCGAAGCCATGCGCCAGCACCTGACGACGCTCGACCAGGCCCGCGCCGACTACGAGAAGCGCCGCCGGCAATGGAGCGAGAAGCGTGTCGAGGCGGAATCGCTCAACCGTGTGGTCGAACGTTTCCGCAGAGAAGAGTTGCATGCCGCCGAGCGGCGCGAACAGCTCGAAGGCGACGACGCCGCCATGCGGATATCGATCGGCGCCCGCTCCACCGGGGATCTTTGACGCCGATGGGGCTATGATCGGGCCGGGCGCCTAGTGGCGGAGGCCTGAACCGTGAACGCAAGTATCTGGGTGGACGCGGATGCCTGTCCCAACGTCATCAAGGAAATCCTGTTTCGCGCCGCGGAGCGCACCGGCGTTGCGGTCACGCTGGTCGCCAACCAGCCGCTGCGGCTGCCCCGCATCGCCGGCGTGCGGGCGGTCCGGGTCGCCACAGGTTTCGACGTGGCGGACAACGAAATCGGCAAACAGGCCCGCGCCGGCGACCTGGTCGTGACGGCCGACATTCCGCTCGCCGCCGAGGTCATCGCCAAGGGTGCCGTGGCATTGAACCCGCGCGGTGAGCGTTATTCCTCCGACACCATCCGCGCCGTGCTGGTTCTGCGCGACTTCATGGACACCCTGCGGTCCAGTGGGAACGTCGGCGGCGGTCCGCCGCCGCTGACGCAGGCGGACCGCAACGCCTTTGCGGGGCATCTGGATACCTGGCTCGCGAAGCGCAGTGCGGCTTGAATGACCGACGAAGACCCGGACGCCCGCCCCG
>CAZZYJ010000147.1:0-8813 GCA_964658215.1 uncultured Steroidobacteraceae bacterium
AGCGCTTCGATGCAACTCGCCTCCACGGCATCGAAGAACAGGTACGCCGGAGCGGACTGCGCGGGCGCGCCCTGCAGTGGTTCGCGCGGGCCGGCGGCCGGCGGCGCGCCCTCGTGCGACGGTCCCGTGGTCGGCGCCGCGCCCGCCCACCGCCCCGCGGCCGGTACGCTGCCCGCAGCGGCTGCGATGGCCAGAAAGCCGCGCCGCGTCACGCGCCTCAGAGCCAGTCGCCGGAGGTCGACGCCGCGCATCACCGCGAATAGGAAATTCGGTAGATGGCATTCGCGCCGTCGTCGCTCATCAACAACGAGCCGTCCGCGAGCTCGACCGTCGCCACCGGGCGGCCCCACACGCGGCCGTCGTCGACGATGAAGCCGGTCAGGAAATCCGCATAGTCGCCGGTGGGGACGTCGTCCTTCATGCGGACGCGGACGAGCTTGTAGCCGGTGCGCAGGCTGCGATTCCACGAGCCATGGAAGGCGGCAAAGCCATCGCCCACGTACTGTGGCGGGAACGCAGATTTCCCACTGCTCGCGACATAAAAGGTCAACGACAACGCCGCCGAATGCGCCTGATACGGCACATCGGGAATCAACGCCTTGTTCTTGAGATCCGGACGTTCACCCGCCAGGCGCGGATCTTCGTGGGACCCGAGATAATACCAGGGCCAGCCGTAGTAGCCGCCCTCGCGCACCCGGGTCGAGTAATCGGGCACGAGATCGTCGCCCAGCCCGTCGCGTTCGTTCGTCGTGCACCACAGGGCACCCGTGGCGGGCTGCAGCGTCAATCCCACGCAGTTGCGCACACCGGTCGCGTACGTTTTCGGCGCGCCCGGCCGATCGACGTCGAACACCAGGACGGCCGCACGGTCCGTCTCGTCGTCCCACGCCGCGCCCACGCCGTGAGCGGCGTCCCAGACCGCGGCTTCGGCGGGTGTTTTCTTCGACATGGTTTCCGCCACGTTGGAGCCGGAACCCACCGACACGTACAGCCGTTTGCCGTCCGCGGAAAAAGCGATGTCGCGGGTGATGTGGCCGCCGTCGTGCGGCAGATCGGCGACGACCACTTCGGCCGCGCCGTGCGGGTTGACGTCGCCGGCCGCGAAGGCATAGCGCGTGACGCGGTTGGTCTCGGCGACGTACAGCCATTTGGGTTGCGCGGCGTTCGGATAGAAAGCCAGCCCGAACGGATGGTTCAAGCCGTCCACATACACGTCCTTTTGAGAGACACCCGCGCCGTCCGGCAGCGGGTGCAGCACCGAGATGCGGCCGCCGCGCATTTCGCTCACGAAGATATCGCCGTTCGCGGCCGCCAGCATGCGCCGAGGTCCGGCGAGTCCCGTGGCAAAGGTCTCGACGTGAAATCCCGCGGGCACCGCGAGCCCGGCCGTGGCGGGTCTCGGCACCACCTGGCCGGTGTTGGTCGCGGAGGGGGTGGCGAACGGCGCCGGCAGCCGCGCGATGCGGATGCGGTGCGAGCGGCCGGGTGCGTCGTTTTTCCAGTCCGCCGACAGGCGGCTGGCGGGCGCGATCACGAGCGACGCGGCGGGTGGCGTCCTCACGTCGTCGGCGAGACTTTGAAAATACGCCACCAGACCGGCGCGATCCCGCGCCGAGTCGACGGCCACCGCCATGGCGGTGCCCGGTACCGCGAGCGTCGGCGCGGCGAGATACCGGTCGAGCGTCGCCGCGTCCCAGGTGAGCTTCGAGGCGCGCAGCGCATCGGTGTACGGAAAGCCCGGCACGTCGGCCGCCCGCCGACCGTAGACGCCGCGCAGACTCGGCCCCTGCGCACCGCCGCCGTCGCCCGACTGCGCGGAGTGACAGATCAGGCAGCGGCCGCGGAACACCTGTCTGCCGTCGTCCGCACCCGCGCCCGTACCTCCGGTGTCGGCGGCGGGCAGGGGCAGAGCGGCGGTGAGGGCCAGCAGCGCGCCCGCCACTGCCCCATGTCGACTCCTGACGATTTTGCGAAGCATCTTTTCCCCCCACTCTGCGCTGCCGACAGTGTAGAACAAAAACCTTTTTTTTCAGCGCGGCGTTCGCGGGCTGCAACGCGGCGTCCGCGGGCACATTCCCGCGGCCAGCTCGCCGAGGCAGGCGACGGCGGCCTCGATCTGCGGGCTCCAACGGCGGCCGCAGTTCAAACGCAGGAAGTGTCGATAGCGGCCGGTGGCGGAAAAGAGAGGTCCGGGTGCGAAATTGACGCCACTGCGGATGGCGAGGTCGAACAACGCCAGGCTCTCGACGGAGCGCGGCAGTTCCACCCAGATGACGAATCCTCCGTCCGGCCGGGTGAGCTTGGTTCCGGCCGGGAAAGATTTTTCGACCGCCGCGGCCATCTGCGCCACCTGTCGGGCATACGTCGCGCGCAGCTGGCCGAGGTGGCGTTCGTACCCGCCCGAACGCAGCACCTCCGCGAGAACGTCCTGGAAAAGCGCGGCACAGGCACCGGACGCGGCGAATTTTTTCAGGCGTAACGCCCTCGAAAAGCGGCCCCCGCACAGCCATCCGAGGCGTGCGCCCGGTGCCAGGGTCTTGCTGAAGGACGAGCACAGAATGACGTTGCCGGTGGTGTCGAATGCCTTGGCGGGCACCGGCCGCGGCCCGCCATGCTGCAGGTCGCCGTAGATGTCGTCCTCGATCAGCGGCACGCCGCGCTGCTCGCACAGTGCCACCAGGCGCCGCTTGTCCTCGTCACTCATGCAGGCCCCCGTCGGATTGCTGAAATTTGCGCTGACGACGCATGCCCTGACCGCCCGTCCGCGTGCCTCGAGGGCATCCTGGAGCGCATCGAGACGCATGCCGTGACGCGGATGACAGGCGATCTCCAGTGCCTTGAGGCCGAGGCTCTGCAACACCTGAAGAATGCAGTAGTACACGGGCGACTCGATGGCGATCGTGTCACCGGGCTGCGCCACGGCCTGCAGCGCGAGGTTGAGCGCCTCCGTGCACCCGTTGGTGATCAACACCTCCTCCGGGGAGATGTTGCAGCCCATGTCCGCATAGCGCCGCAGCAACTGATGCCGCAGGGCTGGCGTGCCGCCGAAATCCATGCCGTACTCGCCCAACAGGTGCGGCTTGCGGCGCGAGATGGAGGCCGTCAACTGCTGCAGGCGGCGCAAGGGAAAGAGGTTCGGATCCGGGGTGGCGGCGCCGAGAGGCGCAAGCAAGGGGTTGGCACTGGCGTCGATCAACTGGATGAGAAGGCTGTCCACGCCTACGGCACGGGGTGAGGCCGACGGTCGGGTGACGCCGGGTTCGGCAGCGGATACGGGAGCCGACCTTGCAAAGTAGCCCGCCTGCGGACGTGCCACGGCGAAGCCGCGATGCTCGACGGCGCGCAGGGCCGCCACCGCCGTCGTCGCGCTCACCCCTTTCAGTCGTACCAGCCGCCGTACCGAGGGAAGCCGGTCGCCGGGGCGCAGCTGGCCGCTCCTCACCAGCAGGGACAATTCGTCGGCGAGATGCATGTACAGAGGTTGGCGCATGCGTCACTGTACTGCATTGCTATCGTACGATCTGTAACTGTCACGCATCGCCCGTGCCGGCTAGGGTATCGTCCATGAATCATCTAGCCTTGAACGTCTCGCCGCTGGCGGTGATGCTTTTCGTCGCCTCCATCACGCCGGGCCCCAACAACCTGATGTTGATGCTGGCGGGTACCCGATTCGGCTTCGTACGGACGCTGCCCCATCTCGGCGGCATCACGACGGGGAGCACCGTCGTGATCTGCCTTACTTTCGCCGGGCTCGGCAGCGTCATGCTTGGACATCCAGGGGTCGTCGACGCCATGAACGTTGCCTGTGCCGCGTACCTGGTGTGGATGGCGTGGCGGCTGCTGCGGCCGGCGGCGCCGGGGATCTCACGAGGGGTCGGGGGCGCGCCCGCGCCGCTCGGCTTCCTGGATGCCTTGATGTTTCAATTCGTGAATCCGAAAGTATGGACCATGGCGGTTGCGGCCGCCGGCATCGCGGCGCGGTTCCCGTTTTCGATGCGCGTCTCGTTCGCGGCGCTCGCGGCCACGGCCGCACTCGTCAACGCCCCGTGCATCGCGGTGTGGGCCGCGTTCGGCAAGATCATGCAAGAGCGCCTCGCGAGTCCGCGGGTGAGACGCGGGTTCGATACGTCGATGGCGGTGCTGGTGCTCGGAACGGCCGGGTGGATCGCCTGGCCGGTGTTGGCGAAGCTGTGAGGCGGGACTTAGGAGCCGGCGCTCAGGTCCGAGCAGGTGGAGTCCGCGTGCACTTTGAGGGCACCCGCTTCGTCCAAGGCCACGTTATTGCCATGTCCGCATTTGCGGTCGCCCGTATCGGCACTGATGGCGACCCAGGAGATGTTGGCGTGTCCGGCCGCGTCCATCGCCACCGACACCGGCACCGTCGTAAACCCATTGATGCGGGCATGCGACAAGATGACGCCGCGCGGTTGCACATTCATGTCGTAGATCGTGACGACGACATCTTCCGTGCCGTCGTTGGTCACGTTCACATCGACGCCCTGGTCGGCCACTGCAGCCGCCGCGAACAGCAGGAGTGGAACCGCACCGAGCGAGGCAACCGCAACCTTGAACTTATGCATACCGCACCTCCGTGGAAACCCCAACTACCTGTATCGCAATAATAGAAACCCTACCGCGTCAGGGCCACCGGCGCGAATGACGAGCTGCCGTCAGACGAGGCCTACCGGTCGGGCGTGTTGCCGGCAGTCTGAGCGTCGGCCAGCGACGCCACGCAATCCTTGTTCTTGGCGAGACCTGGATCTATGAAGGCTAGTATCGCCGCGGGAGGGGTGAGCAGGGTACCGAGCGCGGCGGCAACGGCGCCCTGACCGGCCAGCTTCTTGATGCTCAACCCCACCACCGGATGCGCCATGGTGCCCGTCATGGTGATGGGTGAGCGCAGACGGGTAAAACGTATTTTTTTCGGATCTCCCTGCAGCGCCATGTCCATGTTCTCGCTGGTCATGTCGACGGCGCCGCGCGCCGTGATGAGGACGTCCGTGGTGTCCACGAAGACCGTCTTCGCGGCAAGCGTGCCGTCATGGGCCTGGAAGTCGATGACGCTGCAGCGGATGGCCGTCTTGTCCTCGTTCTTGGTCAACAACAGCCCGAGGCCACGCACGACGTTGATGCCGGTCAGTTCGGCAATGGCGTTGTTGATCTCCCCCTGCGGGATCACCACGCTCAACTGGCCGTTGGCGGAGGAGGCGAGCTTGTGGATGGAACTGCCGCTGCCATGAAACTGGAAACGCCCGGTCAACAAGCCGGCGAGCGGCGGTTCCTTCATCGCGGCTGTTTTGAACTGCGCCAGATTGATCTTGTCGATGCGCATGTCGATGTTCGATTCAGGAGTGTCCCGGCGTGCGTCGATGCGAACGTTGCCCGAAAACCGGCCCTGGTCGAGTTCGAACGAGAGCGGATCGATGGTGAGCAGTCCCTCGTTCAGCACGACGTGAAAAGCGACCTCCTTCATGGGCACCTTGGGTGCCGTGACCTTGGCGGACCTGTAGGTAACGTCGGCGTCCATGCCCCGAACCCGGTTGACCTGCAGGTCGGCATCCGGCAGTAGCTTGTCCCGCGTCCTGTCGGCGACGGCTTGCGACGACGCTGCGGGGGCCGGCGCGCCGGCCACCGTCCTGGCGGCCTTGCGGCCCTTGTCCAGACTGGCCGCCGACAGGGATCCCGGGTTGGGCGCGGGCGCCTGACCCAGGGTGGGCGCCAGGTCGACCAAGTTCAGATTGGTGGAGCTCAATTTCGCAGTGAGCTTCGGGCGTTTGCCGGCGGCTTGCACCACGATCTTGCCCGACAGGTCGCTGGAGCCGAGCCTGCCCTTCAAATCGTCGATGGTGTACGTGGTGCCCGCCACCTGGACGGAGGCGGCGAAGTGGTAGGCGGGCGTGTTCGGCAGGGCAAGTCCGGTGAGGTAATAGACGTCCGCCAGATCCTTGCCGCTCACGACGAAATTCACATCCAGCGTACCCAGGTCGAACGGCTTGGGCACGGTGACGTGGGTGACCAGATCGATGTCGGATGCCGTGAGATGCGAGGAAAACGAGTAAGGATGGTCCGGGGACAAGTCCAACAAGGGTTCGCCGTTGGCCTGCAACCCGAAGGGTTTCTCGTTCAAGGTGCCGGTGGCGTTCACCTGGAAGGCGGACTCGTCCTTCCTGCCCGACTGCTCCGCGGCGACCAGCGAGCCACCGAAACGCAATTTGCGGATTTGATCGACCACGTGCAGTTTGCCGTTCTGGATGACCAGCGCCCGCAGGGTGGGAAGCTTCGCAGGCTGCGTGTTGTTGTTGGGCGTTCCGGCTTTGCTGCCGAGTTCCCAACTGGCGCGGCCCCTCGCGTCACGCTCGAGATTGATGACGGGATCGATGAGTTCGAGACGCGGCATCACGATCTGGCCGCGCAGCAACCGGCCGAGGCTCACGCTGGCCGAGATGCGATTCGCCGAGAACATGATGGGCCGGTCCGCCCAGGCCGGGTTCTTCAGGCTGAAACCGTTCACCTCCGCGCTCGGCGTGAACGAAAACACATGCACCTTCAAGTCGCCGTCTATGGCAGCCGCACGGCCGGTCTTCGCGGTGATGAATCGCGCCAAGGGAGGTCGCAGAAGATTCCAATCGAAGAGTGCGACGGCGATCACCAGTATCCCCAGCAGACCACCGACGACCAGGGCGGCCCACTTGGTCTTCCGGTGGGTGCGAAAAAATCCCGCCCCGGGGGTGGCTGCTCCCTGCGCTTCATGGTCGACGGTCATGCGCGAAAGTGTCCGGGTCGGGTGCCATGGCAGGTGTAGGAGTAGCGAGACAAGTCCTGTCAGCGTGGCGCACCAACGAACGCGTGCTGCATTTCAAGGCGCAGGAACGGTTAAGGTACGGCGTCCGCTACAACAAGCAGAGCACATGACAGAAAAAAAGCCGGCCGGGTCCGCCGTCGGCGGCACGCACTCGAAGCCGTGGCCGCTCCTCGCCGCGGTGGGGGTGGTCTTCGGAGACCTCGGCACGAGCCCGCTGTACACGCTGCAAACCGTCGTCCAGGCCACCGGCGGTCATTTCACGCCACAGAGCGCACTCGGCATCTTGTCGTCGATCGTCTGGACGCTGATCATCACGATCTCGGTCAAATACTGTCTGTTCGTCATGCGCGCCGACAACCATGGCGAGGGCGGCATTCTTGCGTTGATGTCGTTGGTCGGCGCCAATCGGTTCGCCCCGGGAGTGCGGTGGTTGACCGGCATGGGATTGCTCGGCGCGGCGTTGATCTACGGCGACGGTGTGATCACGCCGGCCATTTCGGTGCTGAGCGCGCTGGAGGGCGTGAACGTGGTCACCACGTCGCTGAAACCTTTCATCATGCCGGTGGCGGTGGTCATTCTCGTCGGCCTGTTCGCCGCACAGCGTTTCGGTACGGAGAAGATCGGCAGCGCCTTCGGACCCATCATGATGACGTGGTTCGTCGTGATCGCAGTGCTCGGCGTCGCCGCCATCGCCAGGCATCCCGGTGTGGTGGTGGCGTTGGACCCGCGATATGCCGTCAATTTCCTGCGGCATTCCGGCAGTTCCGGGGTGATGGTGCTCGGCGGTGTGTTCCTCTGCATCACGGGCGGCGAGGCGTTGTATGCCGACATGGGCCATTTCGGCAAGGCACCCATTCGGTGGTCGTGGTACCTCATCGTGCTGCCCGCGTTGCTGCTGAGTTATGCCGGGCAGACGGCTTATCTCATCGCACAGGGATCGGTCGACGGCAATCCATTCTTCAAGATCGCCCCCGCCTGGTCGATTTATCCGCTGGTGATCCTGGCGACGTTCGCCACCATCATCGCGAGCCAGGCCATCATCACCGGCTCCTTCTCCATGACGCGGCAGGCCATGCAGCTGGGCTGGCTGCCGGGCGTCTCCATCCGCCAGACGTCTGACCGCGTCTATGGTCAGATCTACGTGCCCATCGTGAACTGGCTGTTGATGGCTGCAACGCTCGCCGTAACCATCGCCTTCGGCAGCTCGGACCGCTTGGCCGGCGCCTACGGCACCGCGGTGGCCACCACCATGTTGTTGACGACCTTCCTGTTGCATCGGGCCATGCGCGAGGTGTGGCATTGGCCGTGGTATCTCGCGGGTGGCGCCACTGCGTTCTTCATGGTCGTCGACCTGAGTTATTTTCTGGCCAATCTCGCCAAAATCGCGCAGGGCGGCTGGCTGCCGCTCACCCTGGCGGCCCTCCTGTTCGTCGTCATGGTGACGTGGCGGCGGGGCGTGGACGCCGTACGCGCCGCGCTCACTCACAAGCCGGAGACCGCGGAGCATTTCCTCGCACAACTCGAGCGGGGTGCGATACCGCGCGTGGAGGGCACCACCGTATTTTTGACGCGCAGCGCGCAGAAGGTGTCGAGGCTCATCATGGATCATGCGCAATTCGCCGGGTCGCTGCCGAAGAACGCGATCGCCCTCAGCATCGTTTTCGAGGACACGCCCCGCGTCAGGGGGCAGACCTGTTCGGTAATCGACAACGTGGGCGACGGTTTATGGCACCTGGTCGCGCGATTCGGATTTTTCGAGATACCGGATCTGCGCGCGGCACTCCGGAACGTGCAGGGTCTCGACGCTCCGGTCAACTTCGATGAGGCCATGTTCGTTGGCACACGTGACCTGGTGGTGAGCAGCCCCGAGCGTCCCGTGCTCGGCCGCTGGCGGATGGCGTTGTTCGCCTTTCTCTACCGCAACTCGGTGAAGGTGGTGGATCGATTCAATCTCGCGCCCGAAAAGGTGGTTGAGATCGCGCGGCAGATCGAGATCTGACCGCGGTCGTCG
>CAZZYJ010000148.1:0-510 GCA_964658215.1 uncultured Steroidobacteraceae bacterium
GCAGGCGGTGGAGAAGTATCTTGAGACGAAAACGGTGTGCGCCATGATCTGAACCCGGCGGGGGACCGCTTGTTAGACAGCCCAGCTGTCCGCTGGCGGCTACAGCGGCCGCTGCGCGGTCGCCTGCGAGAACCGCGCGATAGGCTGCCCGCTGACGAGGAGATCCTTATCTGACGGGTGCCGCGAAGAATTTAAGACTGGGTCTGGGACCGCTGCTCGCCTACGCGCTGCCGGCGATCGCGCTGCAGGTCATGATGGTTCCGCTGCTGTTGACGCTGCCGCCGCTGTACGCCCAGGACGTCGGCATGGACGTCAGTCATCTCCGTCGCCTTGATCGTCGCACGGGCCCTGGAGGCCATCAGAAGCTGGGACTCGCCGGCGGCGCGCTGGGCCTCGCCTTTGCGTCCTGGTTCGGCTTCAAATCGGCGGCCGGTGAACATACGGAGCTCGCACTGCAGGGTGTACGCATCGGCGTGGGTCGCGACGCCGCGGCCGCCGCAATGTCCTGAG
>CAZZYJ010000148.1:520-8797 GCA_964658215.1 uncultured Steroidobacteraceae bacterium
CGCTCCTACCTCGACAAGCAGCTGTCCCATCTCCAGGGCGTCGTCGGCCGGCTCACTCCCGGTGATTGTCGAGATACCAGCGGGCGATCTCCTCGCGGGTGGCCCACCACACGCCGTCCAGCGACTTGGCGTATTCCAAGAACTCACGCAGCGCGCGAATGCGATAGGCACGCCCGCTCACGTGCGGATGCAATCCCACGTTCATCATGCGTCCGGTTTTCGCACCTTCCTCGTACAGCACGTTCAGTTCCTCGATGAGGATGTCGCGGAATTCGTCGGTGGTGTGGTTGCGCCGGGTCAGCAGAGTAAAATCGTTGATCTCATTGCTGTAGGGCGTCGAGACGATGGGCTTGCCCGCCGTCTTTATCAGATACGGCTGATCATCGTTCATCAAGTCGCAGTAGAACAACAGGCCGTGCTCGGCGAGGATGTCCGCCGTCAGCAGGGTGCCGCGTAAGGACGAGGACAGCCAGCCCTTGGCTTTGCGGCCCACCTCCTTCTCGTAGACGGCGAGGGTTCGGGCGATGACCTCGCGTTCCTTGTCCGGATCTTTTGCAAAATCCGTCAACAGTTCGCCCTGTTCGTAATTGTGCGCCAGGATCTCACAACCGCGAGCCAGGGCCGCATCGAGCATGGGCCGTCGTCGCAATGCAGTGATCGCATTGATGGTGCAGGAGGGTTTGACGCCCGCGGCATCGAACATGTCGAACAGACGCCAGACACCCACCCGCTGTCCGTATT
The DNA here is from genome assembly GCA_964658215.1 of uncultured Steroidobacteraceae bacterium. Classification (GTDB taxonomy): domain Bacteria; phylum Pseudomonadota; class Gammaproteobacteria; order Steroidobacterales; family Steroidobacteraceae; genus Bog-1198. The sequence goes on from CAZZYJ010000148.1 coordinate 1,262, forward strand.
CGCGCCAGGTGAAGTTCGGGAAATCCGGGGTGTTGCCCGGCAGCACGTCCGGAAGAATGGGCGGGCCGCCGGCATAGTAAGGCCGGTCGGTATCCTTGACCAAGTCCCAGGTTTCGAGGTTGATGGTGACGATCAAGGCGACGCGTTTGCCGTCGGGCCACTTCAAGGCGGGGCGTTGCGAAATCGGGCTGTAGTCGTAGTGCATGGCGATATCCTCAGAACTCCTCGAGCAGCTGGCCGAACCCCAGGATGCGGTCGTCGATGTGGTTCTTGCGCAGCGCGTGCCAGTAAGTCGCCGTGTTGATGGCGATGACGGGTCTCGCCAGAGTGCGCTCGAACTGCGCCGCGAGGGTGGCCATGCTCAGGTTGGTGCCCACCTGGACGATGGCGTCCGCACCGCTCCCGGCGAGCTGCGTAACCGTTTCGCGCAGCGTCTCGGCCGGCACCTGCGCAATGGCGGTCCAGGACGGGCAGCGCAGGCACACATCGTCGATGACGCGAAAGCCCGACTCGGTGAAGAAGCGGCCCACCTCGGCGTTGGCGACGGGGTAATAAGGTGACAGGAAGGCGATGGAGCGGATGCCGGGGAGCGTGCGCAGCGCGTCGGCGGTCGCTTCCGAGCCGATGCTCACCTCGAGCCCCGACGCTGCGCGCACCTTCTCCTTGAAGGCGTTCGCGCCGGCGACCCCGCCGTAGAAGGTGATGGCGGACATGCCCATGACCAGGTAGTCCGGCTCGCACGTCATGACGCTGTCGATCGCGGCGATCACCCCCTCGGAGATTTTGGTGGTGCCGGCGATGAAAGTTTCGTTGCTGATGGCACGCGAATTCGGGGTGAAAATGCGGCTGTAGTGATTGGTCACGCCGGTGGGGCGCATCGAGTCGAATTCCGGCTGCACCACGGTGTTGGTCGACGGACCGAGTACGCCGAACTTCCTACGCCAGCCGAGTACGTCCGCACTCATTCCGGCGCTCAGTGAATCAACGCCGCGTCGCGCAGGCTTTGGATCATGGAGGTGGAGAGCAGGAATTCGCGCGCCCGCACCGGATCGGCGGCGATGCCCATGAGCATTTCCTGGCGGCGCGCCTGGGCCGTCGGATCCTTTTCCTCGAGCAGCAGCTTGTTGCGCTTCGTGTGTTCCTGGATGAAGCGCACGCAAATCGTGCGCCGCTGGCGCTCGTACACATCCAGTGCCGCGGTGTCACCGTCCTTGTGAAAGAACTCGACGATCTGCCGCCCCAGGCTGACGGCATCGTGGATGCCGCCGTTCATGCCCATGCCGCCGAGCGGGTTGTTGATGTGCGCGGCATCGCCGATCAGCAAGGTACGGCCGCGTCGATAGTGACGGGCCACCCGTTGATGCACACGGTAGATGCTGCGATGCACGATTTCATAGGCCGAGTCGTGCGGCGCCATGTGGTGCAGGCGATCCTGCAACCAGCCATCCGACAGCACGGTGGCGTCGTCGAGCAGCGCGGCATCGGTGGGAACGAGAACGCGCCACAGCGTGGGCGTACGCAGCAGCACCAGCCACTCCTCCGGATCGGCCACGTAATTGACGTAGGCCAGGCGCTCGAATTTCGTTTCCAGCGGGAAGCTCGTCGAGGCGACGACGAAGCGCTCGGGGTAGGTGAAACCCTCGAAGGGGATGCCCACGGCGCGCCGCACGACGCTGTCCGCACCGTCCGCCCCGATCAGCAGCGATCCTTCCAGCACCTTCTCCTCGGCCGGGGTGGACACCAGCACTTCGACGCCGTCGGCCGTCTGATGTACGCCGCGCACGCGGTGTTCGAAGTGACAGCTCGAACCGGGATGCAGCGTCGACAGCTGCTCCCAAATCAATCGCGTGAGCTTCCATTGCTCCATCTGCAGCCGGTACGGGTGACGGGTGTCCTCGCGCAGGGCAGCCAGGTCGAACTCCGCGATGTCGCCGGTGCGGCGGTCACGGTATTGATAGCGGGGGGCGATCAGACCCTGGGCAATCAACGGCTCGCTGATCCCGAGCTGCGCCAGCATGTCGAGCGTCGGCGGGTGAAACGTCGAGGCGCGCAACGTGGTCGGCAGCGCCGGCATTCCCTCCAGCAACATCACAGGAATACCGTGTTGAGCCAGATGGAGCGCGGCCACGGCGCCCACCGGTCCGCTTCCGGCAACGATGACCGGCTTCACCGTATCAACTCATTCTGCCCACGCATCGTCCCACCTCGTGACATCTCGTCGTCGCCGCGATTTTGCTTGAGCCGCAGCGCACGTTTACGCAGCGCCGCTTGGCGTGCCTGCCTGGCGGCCATTGGAGGTTACGATGCTTGCCGATACGGCCCGCAACCTTGCATCTGTCACCCATGGAAAAAGCGGAAATGGGCGGTCCGGGTATCGGAAAGTCTGCGATGCGGGTGATCGTCGTCGGTGCCGGCATCGGCGGCCTGACCACGGGTATCGCGCTCGCGCAGGCCGGCATCGGCGTCGAACTGCTGGAACAAACCGCGCGACTCGGTGCCGTCGGTGCGGGCGTCACGCTGGCCCCCACCACGGTGCCACGCATTTTCAGATCGGCAAGGCATATCGGTACGGCAGTACGCTCAAGCGCCCGACGCTCCACCTGCTCAAGGCCATCAAGGCGGCGGTCGATCCGGGTAATATGACGAATCCGGGATGCCTCGACCTCCCGTGAACGATACGACGCGCGGGCGTGGGTGCTTGGACCCCGGCGCGGCATACTTTGGCTCGATGCAATCATGAGGAACTGACGAATGGGGTACCGGTGCGGTGTCGATGTCGGCGGAACGTTCACGGACGTGCTCTTGTTCGATGATTCGTCCGGTGCGTTCTGGCGCCATAAGACACCGTCGACGCCGCACGACAGTTCGGAAGGCATCTTGAACGGCGTCGAGGCGATCTGCCGGAGCGCCGGCATCGTCCCGTCGGCGATCGATGTCTTCCTGCACGGCACGACGGTCGCGACGAACGCCGTGTTGGAGGGTAAGGGCGCCAAGGTCGGCCTGGTGACGACCCGGGGCTATCGCCAGGTGATGCACATCGCGCGCAGCTTCGTACCCGGCGGCCTCGCCGGCTGGATCATCTGGCCGAAGCCCGAGCCCCTGGTCAAGCTCGAGGACACGGTCGAGATCGAGGGCAGAATGACGGCCACGGGGCGGGAACTGCGGCCCGTCGACGTGGCGGACATTCGTGCGCAACTGACGAAGCTGCAGAGCCACTCCATCGAGGCGCTGACGGTGTCGTTGATGAACGCCTATCTGAACGGTGCGCACGAGGTGGCGGTGGCCGAGATCGCCCGCGAGATGATGCCGGATGTGCCGATCTCGTTGAGCCATCAGGTGCTGCCGGAAATGCAGGAGTACGAGCGCACGCTCACGACGGTGGCGAACGCCACGGTGCGCCCCGTCGTCGGCCGCTACGTGCGTAACCTGCGCGCCCGGCTGGAAAAGGTGGGCATGACCGCGCGCCTGGCGCTGCTGCGCTCGGATGGCGGCCTCATGTCCTCGCAAAAATCCGAGGAACACCCGGTGGCCCTCTTGATGTCGGGGCCGGCGGGCGGCGTGACGGGGGCCCTGTGGGTGGCGAAGAACGCAGGCTTCAAGGATATCTTGACGCTCGACGTCGGCGGCACCTCGACCGACGTCGCCCTCATCGAGAACGGCGAGCCGCGGCGGGTTCGCACCACCGAGGTGGGTCATCTGTCGGTACGCGCCTCGTCGCTCGACGTGAAAACCGTGGGCGCCGGCGGCGGCTCGATCGCCTATGTGCCCAAGCTCACCCGGGCGCTGCGCGTGGGGCCGCAGTCGGCCGGCGCCGTCCCGGGTCCTGCGGCGTACGGCAAGGGCGGCACGCAACCGACGGTCACGGACGCCAATGTGGTGCTCGGCTATCTTCCGGAAAATCTGCTCGGCGGCACCTTCAAGCTCGATCGCGCGGCGGCCAAAGTGGCGGTGCAGACCATTGCCGATGCGTTGGGGATCGGTCTCATGGAAGCCGCCCGCGGCATCGTCGACGTCGTCAACGAGAACATGATCGGCGCCCTGCGCATGATTTCCGTGCAGCAGGGCTACGACCCGCGCAAGTTCGCCTTGATGGGTTTCGGCGGCGCGGGGCCGCTGCACGTCAATGCGGTGGCGCGACTGCTCGGCTCGTATCCCGCCATTTCCCCGGTGTCGCCCGGCGTGCTGTGCGCGCTCGGCGATGCGACGACGCGGATGCGCACCGAACGCGCGGCGTCGCTGTCCCGCCTGCGCTCGGCCATCACCACCGAGGAAGTGCTGGCACTGCTGCGCGACATGGAGGGGCAGGTGCGCGCCGAGTTGCGGGCGGACGGACTTGCCGACGAACATATCGAGACCAGCTTCGAGATCGACGTGCGTTACAGCGGTCAGGCCTTCGAGGTGCCGACCGCCATCACGCTCGCCGACCTCGAGGCCGGCGGCCTGGACGCGGTCGCCAAGCGGTTCGACGACGAGCATCATCGGCTGTTCACGTTCAACATGAACGTCGAGCATGAGTTCGTGAATCTGCGGGCGGTGGCGCTCGGCCGCGCCTTGGAACTGCCGTCGACCTCGCTGCCGCGCGGCGACGGCGATCCCACCGCCGCCAAGCTGCGCGACCACGAGGTGTGGATCGGCGGCGGGACGCGGGCTGCGGTGATCTACGACCGGGCGCGGCTTCGAGCCGGGGATGTCATCCCGGGGCCGGCGGTTGTCATCGAAATGGACTCGACCACGCTGATCGAGCATGGGCATCACGGCACCGTCGATGACGTCGGCAACATTCTAATCATGCCGACCAGCACGTCGGCCGGCATTGCCTAAGGAGCATCGAGCATGGCCCGTATCCTCGAAACGAATCCGCAACCGTTCAAGACCGTCGCGATCGATCCCGTGACCCTCGACATCATCGAGAACGCGCTGCGCAACGCGCGCGTCGAGATGGATACCACGCTCGTGCGCACTGCCATGTCCCCCGGCATCCGCGAGCAGGGTGACGCCTTTCCGCTCATCGCCGACCCGAGGGGCCGCATGATCGTCGGCCAGTTCGGGTCTTACATCGGCCCCTTCCTCGACGGCTACGACGGGACGGTCGAGGAGGGAGACATGATCATGCTCTCCGACCCCTATTCGGTGGGCGGCGCCATCAGCCACAGCAACGACTGGCTGGTGCTGCTGCCCGTGTTCAAGGAGGGGCGGCTGATCGCGTACACGTCCATGTTCGGCCATCAATCGGACATCGGCGGCAGCGTGCCGGGCTCGATGCCCATCAATGCGACCTCGATCTTCGAGGAGGGTGTGCGCATACCGCCCGTCAAGATCTACAAACAGGGCGTCTACAACCAGGATCTGGTGGATCTGATCATGCACCAGGTCCGCACGCCCGACTGGTGCCGTGCGGATCTCAACGCCCTGATCGCGTCGTGCCGGGTGGCGGCCCGGCGGGTGGTCGAGATGGCCATCCGCTTCGGCGACGACGTGTTCATCTCGGCCTGCGAGGAATTGCTCGAACGCAATCACCGTGCGATGAAGTACCTGATCGAAAACCAGATCGCCGAGGAAAAGGTGAGCTTCGAGGACTACATCTGCGACGACGGCATGGGCCGCGGCCCCTACAAGATCAAATGTACGATGTGGCGGCAGGAGGGCAGGGTGGTGCTGGATTTCGACGGCACCGATCCGCAGAGCAAGGCGTCGATCAACTTTTTCCTGAACGAAAACATGTTGCGTATGTTTTTCGGTATTTACATGATCATGGTGTTCGACCCGCAGATTCTGTTCAACGACGGCTACTACGATCTCATCGACGTGCGTATTCCGCAGGGCTCCCTGCTCAAGCCAAAGTTCCCGGCGGCGTTGTCGGGCCGTACGCATGCGCTGGGGCGGATCTTCGATATTCTCGGCGGGCTGCTGGGCCAGAAAACCCCGGAGTTTCTCACTGCGGCCGGCTTCTCCTCGTCGCCGCACCTGTTCTATTCGGGCACCGACCGCACGGGCACGTACTTTCAGCTGTTTCAGATCGGTTTCGGCGGCATCCCCGGCCGTCCGCTGGGTGACGGTCCGGACGGGCACTCCCTGTTTCCGAACTTCACCAATGTGCCGAACGAATTCCTGGAGCGCTACTTCCCCCTGCTGATCGAACGCTACGAGACGGAGGCGGACAGCGGCGGGGCGGGGTTGCATCGCGGCGGCAACGGCATCCGCATGTCGTACCGGTTTCTCGAGCGCGGTCACATCGCGATTCACGACGATCGCTGGTTCGTACCGCCCTGGGGCGTCAACGGCGGTGCACCCGGGGCGCGCGCGCGCAAGATTCTCGAGAAGGTCGACGGCTCGCAACGCATGGTGGGCAACAAGGTGGAGAACCTCGCGGTCGAGGCGGGCGACGTCCTGCACTTCATCACCTGGGGCGGCGGCGGCTGGGGTGATCCGCTGACGCGGGATCCCGAACTGGTGGCACTGGAGGTGCGCCGCGGCCTCGTCACGCAGAACGGCGCGCTTGCCTACGGTGTGGTGGTCGACGCGCAGGGCATCATGATCAACGAAGAGGCCACGCAGGCACTGCGGACGCGGCTGCGCTCGGGACGCAAACCCAGCGCAGTCTTCGATTTCGGTCCCTCCGTCGCGGAACTGCGCGAGCGTTGCGTCGTCGACACCGGGCTGCCCGCGCCGGCAGCGCCGCGGTGGGAGTAGGACGGTTCGGTAGCCGTCCATGAGCAAATCCGCGCAAATACGGGCTTTGTCGCGGGGTTTGAAGATCCTCGCCTTTCTCAACGCGCATTCGAACGTGACGGTGGCCGAGATCGCCGCGGCAACACACATCGCGCGCACCACCATCTACCGCGTGCTCGAGACGCTCATCGCCGAAGATCTGGTGCGGCGCGATGACGCACGCAATATCTATTGCGTGCGTATCGGGGTGCGTTCGCTCAGCCAGGGTTTCGACGACGAAGCTTGGTTGACCGACGTGGCCCGCCCGCACCTGGCGGCGCTGACCCAACAGGTGCTGTGGCCGGTGTCCATCGCGACCCCCTCGGGCTCATCGATGCTGGTGCGGGACACCACCGATTACATGAGTCCGCTCGCGGTGAAAAAATATGGGCCCGGTGCCCGCGTGCCGCTACTGGCCAGCGCCGCGGGCCACGTCTATCTCGCCTTCGTGTCGCCGACGTTGCGCCAGACGCTGGTCAGCGTCACGCTGCGCGACGAGAATGCCGACGGGCTGAATGCGGCGCAGCTGCATGCGAGACTCGCACAGGTCCGCGAGGCCGGCTACGCCGTCTTCCACCGGCCCATGCGGGTGACCGACCGGACCACCATCGCGGTGCCGGTGCTGGTGCACGACAGACCCTTGGGCGCGCTGGTGGTCCGCTTCGCCCGCTCGGCCGTGCGGCTTGATCTGGCCATCCGGAAATTTCGCGGGCCGTTGATCCATGCGGCGCAACAGATCGCCGCGGAGCTGACGCAGAACCAGCGCCGGCCGGAGGGGTATCCCGATTAGCCGGCCTGCTCGGACCGCTCAGGGCGGGCTCGAACGGT
>CAZZYJ010000149.1:0-8728 GCA_964658215.1 uncultured Steroidobacteraceae bacterium
CCCTTTCCGGCCGGCCGGCGCGGCTTCTTCGCGGCGGCGAGCATGCTGCCCCGGCACTTTTCGGCGCCGCACAGACATGCAAACACCTCATCCACATTGGGCGCGTCGTCGGGATCGCGCTGGATCTGATAATCGTAGGCCAGCTCGTCGCCCGGTTGAATGGTGCGTATGGCCTCGATGTAAATGCGCTTGTCCATCGTCGTGCTTTCGCAATTCGGATCGCAGCCGTGGTTGATGTAACGCGCTTCGTTGCCGCCGACGCCGCCGTCGATCACCGTCTTCGAGTCGACGGTGAACAGGAACGTATGATTGTCGTTCGGATCCTTGTTTTCGTAGCGAGAGTCCGCCTCGTCGTGGCTCACGCGGTCGCCGAGATATTCGATGACGGTGGTTCCCTTGCGGATGCGGCGCGTGGCGAATACGCCGTAGCCGTGAATGGGCGAATGACGGACTTTGATCAGGGAGTTACGGCGCGGAGACTTCGTCATGGCATCCTCATACGGCGATCGGCGCTTTGATCGCCGGGTGATGGTGGTAATTTTCTATTTCGACGTCGTCGAACGAATACTCGAACAAACTCGGCGGCCTGCGCCGCAGGACGAGGCGCGGCAGCGGATAGGGATCCCGGGAGAGCTGCAGATCCGCCTGTGCCAGATGGTTCAGGTACAGATGGCAGTCGCCCCCGGTCCAGATGAACTCGTCCGCCTGAAGGCCGCATTGCTGGGCCACCATGCACGTGAGCAGAGCATAGGAAGCGATGTTGAAGGGCACGCCGAGCAGTGCGTCGGCGCTGCGCTGATAGAGCTGGCAGGAAAGCTTGCCGTTCACCACGTAGAACTGAAAGAGCGCGTGGCATGGCAGAAGGGCCATCTCTTCGAGTTCGCCGACGTTCCAGGCGCTGACCACCAGACGCCGCGAATCCGGAGTGTTCTTGATCTGCTCGAGCACCCGCGCCAATTGATCGATGGACCGGCCGTCGGCCGTGCCCCAGCTGCGCCACTGCCTGCCGTAGACGGGCCCCAGTTCTCCCTGTTCGTCCGCCCACTCGTCCCAGATGCTGACCCCGTTGTCGCGCAGATACGCGACGTTCGTGTCGCCCCGCAGGAACCACAACAATTCGTGGACGATCGACTTCAGATGCAGCTTCTTCGTCGTCACCAGGGGAAAACCCGCGGCGAGGTCGAAGCGCATCTGATAACCGAACACGCTGAGCGTGCCGGTTCCCGTGCGGTCCTCCTTGCGCGTTCCCGAACGCCGTACATGACGCAGGAAGTCCAGATACTGCCGCACCTTAGAGTCCGGCGGCGACCGGGGCCAGATTGCCGCTCGGCTGCTCGCGGCGGTAGGCGTAGATCATCACCACTGCACCGATGACTATCATGGGCGTCGTCAACAGCATGCCCATCGTCAGCCAGCTTCCCGCCAGGTAGCCGATGTTGGCATCCGGCAACCGCACCCACTCCACCGCGAAGCGGCCGCAGCCGTACAGGATCAGGAACAAGCCGGTGGGTGCGAGCCGTGGCCGCGGTTTGCGGGTGAACACCCACAAGACCACGAACAACACCAAGCCCTCGAGACCCGCTTCGTAGAGCTGGGAGGGATGCCGTGAGACCACGACGCCGTCGGCGTTGACGACGCCGAAACCCCACGGCAGATCCGTGGGCTTGCCCCACAGCTCGCCATTGATGAAATTACCGATCCGGCCCGCCATCAGGCCGATGCCGGGCAGCGGCGCCACGAAGTCGAGAACGTCGGGGATCCTCTTGCCCTTCACCCGCGCGAACACCATGGCGGCGATCAGCACGCCGGTGAGTCCGCCGTGAAAGGACATGCCGCCGTCCCAGATGTGAAAGACGTTCAGCCAGCTTTCCGCCATGATGTCGCGGCCGTAGAAGAGACACCAGCCGACGCGGCCGCCGACGATCACGCCGATGGAGCAATAGAAGATCAGGTCATCGATGTCCAGGACCGTCCAGGTGGACCCCGGGCGGCCGGCGCGGTGGCGGGCGAGCCACCACGCCGCGACGAAACCGATGAGATACATGATGCCGTACCAGTGCACGCGCAGCGGCCCGAAACCGAACACGGGACCGATGGAGATGGCGATGGGATCGATGTTGGGATACGTGAGCATGCGTCCTACTTTAAACCGTCGCTGACGCGACAGAAATAGGCTTTGAGATACCGCGTTTCAGGAATCGCCGGATGTACCGGGTGATCGGGCGCCTGCCCGCCCGACTCCACGATTTGCACCTGCTTGTGGGTGGCACGCGCCGCCTTGGCGATCGCATCCTGAAGATCTTCGCCGCTCACATGGTACGAACAGGTACACGAGACGAGGATGCCGTCGTCCCGCAAGACCTGCAGGGCAAGCTGGCTCAAACGCTTGTACGCGGCCAGCGCCTTCGGCACATCCTTGCGCCGCTTCGCGAAGGCGGGCGGATCGACGATCACCACGTCGAACCGGGCACCCTCCGCCGCAAGTCCCTCGAGCACGTCGAACGCATCGCCCTTGCGCACCGAGATCCTTACGTCGTTGCGCGTGCCGTTGGCGAGCGCCAGGTCCAGGGCGGCGGCGGAGCTGTCGACGCACAGCACGCCGATGGCACCGTTCTTGGCGGCGCGCACGCCCCAGGCGCCGACGTAACTGAACACGTCCAGCACCTGCGCGCCCGGACGGATGTATTTCGCCAACGCGCGTCGATTGGCGGCCTGGTCGAAGAACCAGCCGGTTTTCTGACCTTCGGCGAGAGGAACGTCGAACTCGAAGCCGTCTTCGACGACCACTGCCCGTGCGAGGTCGTCGCCCACCCCCACCTCGACATAGCTCGGCAGGCCCTCGAGTTCGCGGGCACCGCCATCGTTCTTGAACAGCACGGCCTCGCAGCCGAGCACCTCGAGCAACGCGGCCTGCACCACGGGCCGCAGCGCCTCCATGCCGGCCGTGCCGATCTGTACCACGCAGCGGCTGCCGTAGCGGTCGACGATCAACCCCGGCAGCGCGTCTGATTCGCCGTACACCAGTCGATAGAAGGGATGGACATACAAGCGTTCCCGCAAAGCCAGTGCGGTGCGGATGCGCGCGGCGAACCAGGCGACGTCGGGCATCTGCCAGGTGCCGAGCAGGCGCGCGCTGATGAGGGATTTTGGATTGACGTACGCCAGCCCGAGAGCCTTGTCGTTGTGGGCCAGCACACGCACCAGCTCGCCGGGGGTGAATCTCGTCAAGGGCGTCTGCTGCGTATCGACCTCGTTGCTGAACACCCACAGGTGTCCTGCATGCAGACGGCGATCTTCGTTACGTTTCAGGCGCAGCGTGCGCAATTCCGCGGCGACAATGGATTCAGACATGGGAGGCACTTCGGTTATAGTGCCGGCATTCTAGCTGACCCCGGCCATCGAAATGCAGCGCAATCACCTTGCCGCGGAAACCAGCCCTTATCTGCAACAGCACGCGCAGAACCCCGTCGATTGGTACGCCTGGGGGGACGAGGCGTTCGCCAGGGCGGGCAGGGAGAACAAGCCCGTGCTCCTCTCGGTGGGCTATTCGGCATGTCATTGGTGCCACGTGATGGCGCACGAATCGTTCGAGGATCCCGTGACCGCGGCGCTGATGAACGAGTTGTTCATCAACATCAAGGTGGACAGGGAGGAGCGGCCGGATCTCGACAAGATCTATCAAGCGGCGCACTCGTTCATAACGCAGGGGCCCGGCGGCTGGCCATTGACGATGTTCCTCTCGCCGGAGGATCGGCGGCCCTTCTTCGGCGGTACGTATTTCCCGAGGAACGCCCAACGCGGCCTGCCGGCCTTCGCCGACATCCTGCGTCGCGTCGCGGACTATTTTCACGGGCACCCCGCGGAACTCCGCGCGCAGGCACTCCAGCTCGATCTGGCCTTCGACAGGCTGACGCAGGCCCGGCGCCGCGCAGAACCTGCCGGTGACGTACTCGACGCCGGCCCGCTCGAACGGGCCCGCGGCGTTCTCGAACGTGCATTCGAGCCGACGTTCGGCGGCTTCGGCGTGGCGCCGAAATTTCCTCAGGCCGCGAGCATCGAGCGCTGCCTGAGGCAGTGGTCGGCAACCTCGCGCGCCGTGGATCCGGACCTCAAATCGCTCTACATGGCGACCCTGACGCTCACCCGCATGGCCGAGGGCGGCATCTACGACCAGCTGGGCGGCGGCTTCGCGCGGTACTCGACGGACGAGTATTGGATGATCCCGCACTTCGAAAAGATGCTGTACGACAACGGACAGCTGCTCTGCACCTACGCGCACGCCGCACTCGCCACGGGCGAAGAGCTGTTCGCCCGCGTCGCGGGCGAAACCGCGGATTGGGCGCTGCGGGAAATGCGCTCGCCCGAGGGAGCTTTTTATTCGAGCCTCGACGCGGATTCCGAGGGCAGCGAGGGCAGGTTCTACGTCTGGGACCGCGAGCAGGTGCGCGCATTACTGCCACCGGACGAATATGCGGCGCTCGCGCAGCGCTACGGTTTGGAGCGACCGCCCAACTTCGAAGGTGCATGGCATCTGCATGCGTTCGAACCGGCCGGGGGCGCCGCAGCGGCCGGATTGATCGACGCCGCACGCGCCCGACTGCGCGTCGCACGCGACCTGCGGGTTCGTCCCGGGCGCGACGAGAAGATCCTCACCGCGTGGAATGCACTGATGATCAAGGGACTGGCTGTCGCCGGACGCGTGTTGAGGCGCCCCGATCTCATCGAGGCTGCTCTGGCGGCGGTGGATTTCATCCGCAACACGCTCTGGCGCGACGGCCGCCTGCTCGCCTCCTGCAGGGACGGCCGCGCACATCTGCCGGCCTATCTCGACGACCATGCCTTCCTGGTCGATGCGTTGCTCGAGGTGCTGCAGTCCCGCTGGCGTACCCAGGACCTCGACTTCGCGCGGTCGCTGGTCGAGGTCATGCTGGACAAGTTCGAGGATGCCGACGGCGGCGGCTTCTTTTTCACGGCGTCGGACCAGGAGAAATTGATCCACCGCAGCAAGACGTTCGACGATGAATCGCTGCCCGCCGGCAACGGCGTCGCCGCGTCGGTGCTGTGTCGTCTGGGCTATTTGCTGGGCGAACTGCGCTACGTGAACGCGGCAGAGCGCACGCTCACGGCGGCGGGCACCCTGCCGGCCGACCATCCACGGGCACACATGAGCCTGCTTGGTGCGCTCGAGGATTTTCTGACCTCGTCGCAGATCGTCTTCATCCGCGGCGCCGCCGACGCCGCGGCCGGCTGGGCCCGCGAGGCGGGCGTCTTGTACGCGCCCGCCCGCATGATTTTCGCGGTTGCCGACGACGTCGCCGCACTGCCGCCGGCCCTGGCCGGCAAGCGTTCCGGATCCGGCACCGTGGCGTATGTATGTCAGGGCATGACCTGTCTTCCCGCCATCACCGACCTGCCGACGTTGGTGCGTCGCCTGGCCGGGGCGGGGGGATAACATCGCACCCGAGAGGTGCAAGAGGGCGGGCATATGCACCACGGACGTGCGGAGCCAGCCCTATAATGGAGGGTACCGGCGCCGTTCGCACCGCGTGACGTGGCATCCCTATTGCATGTCTGCTCATGCACCGACCTCGGACCAACGCAGAAGCGTTATTGCGGCCTCATGACCCAACCCGTTTTTGCAAGGCAAAGCTTGTTGATAGCGGCGTTGGCCGGCGCCCAGGCTATTTTGCCGGGGCTGGTCGCGGTGGCCGCCTTTTACGCCACCATCATTTCGTCCGGCAGCACCTTCGAGCCGGCATCTTCAGCCGTCGTGATCGTCACCGTGCTCTGCCTGGTTCTGGTCCAGCCACCGGGCGACGTCAACACCCAGATGACCTCGCCGCGCATGTCCGTGGTGCTCGACGTGACCTTCCGATGGCTGCTGCTGCTGACCATTCTGCTCGCCATCGGCTACGTCACGAAGTCCCTTCAATCGTTCCCGCGCCGCCTGTTCCTGGTCTGGGCTGCTGCCACACCCGTGGCGCTCGTCGGCGCCACGCTCGCCATGCAGGAGGCGATCCGCTATTTTCTGCGCAGCGCGTTCGACATCCGCAGCGTCATCGTGGTCGGCTACAACAACAGCAGCCTGCAGCTGGCGAGACGACTGCGCAGCAATCCCGGCAACCTTCTCGACGTCGTCGGCTTCTTCGACGACAGGAACAGCGAGCGGCTCGCCCTCGCGCCGGACGCGAGGCTGCTGGGCACACTGAGCGATCTCGGCGACTACGTCAGGGAAAACCGCACGGCCGTGATATTCGTGGCGCTGCCGATACGCCATGTGCAGCGCGTGATGAATCTGCTCGACGATCTGCGCGACACCACCGCCTCCGTCTACTACGTCCCGGACGTCTTCGTATTCGATCTCATCCAGGCCCGCTCGGGCGAGGTACACGGCATACCGGTGGTCGCGATGTGCGAAACGCCGTTTTACGGATACCGGGGGGTCACCAAGCGGTTGATCGACATCGCGCTGTCCCTGGTGATGCTGGTGCTGCTGGTGCCGGTGCTCGCCTTGATCTCGGTCATGGTCAAGGTCTCCTCACCCGGCCCCGTCATTTTCAGGCAGCGCCGGTACGGGCTCGACGGCGTCGAGATCTCGGTCTACAAGTTCCGCACCATGCGGGTCACCGAAGACGGCACGGCGATCCGGCAGGCGTCACGCAGCGACCCCCGCATCACCCCGGTGGGACGGCTGCTGCGCCGCACGTCCCTCGACGAACTGCCACAGCTCATCAACGTGCTACAGGGACGAATGAGCTTGGTGGGTCCGCGGCCGCATGCGGTGGCCCACAACGAGGAATATCGCAAGCTCATCAAGGGCTACATGGTGCGGCACAAGGTTCTGCCGGGCATCACCGGCCTTGCTCAGATCAACGGCTGCCGCGGCGAGACGGCGGAGCTCAAGGACATGGAGGCGCGGGTCAACTTCGATCTGGATTATCTGCGGCACTGGTCGACGATGCTGGATTTCAAGATCATCTTTTTGACGATCTTCAAGGTGTTCCGGGACGACAACGCCTATTGACGGATGGGTGACGCCGGCCGCGGGCAATCAGGCGACGTCAGCGGGTGAGACGGGCGCTCGGCTTCTGTGACACGATGGGCCCCATCGCGGAGCGGGCACCTGCATTTATGACCACAGAAACGAAGTCCGATAGCGGACAGGCTAGAAAGGCCCCGCCGGCATTGTCCAGCATCTCAGTCATCGTTCCCACCTACCATGAAGTCGACAACATTGCGCTTCTGGCTGAAAGACTGCAGAGCGTTCGCGACTCCACGGGTCATTTCATCGAAGTGCTGTTGATGGATGACGACAGCCGGGATGGCAGCCGGGAACTCGTCGAGCGCCTCGGTCTGCCTTGGTTGAAACTCGTCACCCGACCGGGCAACCGCGGCCTGAGCCACGCCGTCCTCGACGGCATCAAGATGGCGGCCGGGGACATCCTGGTGGTGATGGATGCCGATCTTAGTCATCCTCCCGAAAAAATTCCTGCTTTGATAGCAGCTCTCGAGCACGGCAACGAAATAGCAGTCGGGTCTCGTTTCGCGGAGGGCGGCTCCACGGCCGACAACTGGGGGTTGTTGAGATGGCTCAACAGCCGCGTCGCCACCCTCCTCGCACTCCCGCTGACGACGCTGAGCGACCCGATGAGCGGTTTCTTCGCGATGCATGGCGCCACGTTCCGTGCGGGCCGCGACTTCAATCCCGTCGGTTACAAGATTCTGCTCGAACTGATCATCAAGTGTCGTTGCCAGCGCATCGTCGAGATTCCGATTCATTTCGACAACCGCCGGTTCGGCGAAAGCAAGCTCTCGCTCGCCGAGCAGTTGAAATACATCAAGCATCTGCGCCGCCTGTACATCTACAAATACGGCACGCTGTCGCACCTCGTGCAGTTCCTCACCGTGGGAGCATCGGGCCTCGCCGTCAACCTCGTCGCTCTGACGGTGTTGCTGCGCTGGGGACTCGCCCAAAGGCAGGCGGTCACCCTGGCCATCGGCCTCTCCATGCTCTGGAATTTCGTGCTGAACCGTCGCTTCAGTTTCTCCTACGCGCGCGACCGCTCGATCGTGAGCCAATTCCTGGGTTTCGTCGCAGCGTGCGCCGTGGGCGCCGTCGTCAACTATTTCACGACCATCCGGTTATGGGAGATGACGAATTACAAGCAACTGCCTGCGCTCGCCGGAGTCCTGGCCGGGACTCTTTTTAATTTCATCGCGAGCCGGTTCGTCATCTTTCGCGCCAAGCACGTCAAACCATGAACGAAGAGAGCGCCGCGGCGATGCGGCGGCGAAGCGCACCGTACGCCGCTTCCGAATACGGTGCGGCGAGCTGCCAGTCGTGCGACCAGGGGTGGGCACCGGACGAGGCGGCGAGCTCGTCGGCATAGCGGGGAAAGACGTGGGCGTGCAGGGCGGGCTCCACGTTGCCGAACATCGCGTAATTGATTCGCACCGCAGCCGTGCTCGCCAGGACCGCATCGCCCAGTCGCGCCATGTCGGCCAGAAATCGCCCGCGTTCGCCGCCGTCGAGCGCATTCAGATGGGGTGCCACCGGATCGGGCAGCAGCAGACAGTAGCCGGGAAAAATCTGCCGCGTGCCCATCACCGCCCAGCCCGACGGCACTCTGGCGAGGACGGCCGGATGATCGCCCGTGCGACATCGCTCGACCAGCCGATGGATCTCGGTGCACGGCGCAGAGCCGTCGCTCACGTGTCCGCAACGGCG
>CAZZYJ010000150.1:0-8691 GCA_964658215.1 uncultured Steroidobacteraceae bacterium
CTGCCGCATCCCCGGCTGCCCGGGGGAGGCTAGCCATGAGCAACGCGGCGACGAACACCGCCGGCACGATGACCCAGGTGAAGCTCATGGTCCAGCCGACGTGGCCGACGGCGGCGGCCGTGAGCAGGGGGAATATCACGAACCCGAGGCTGATGCACGCGGTGCCCGCGAGGGCGGCCGCGGAGGCACGCAGCGCCGCGGGAAAACGCTCGAGCAGGCAGGTCAGCATGATGGAACTCGCCCCGTAGAAGAACACCGTGGTGATGCCGAAGGCCAGCATGTCCTCGCCCACCGTGTGCGGCAGCCACAGCGTGGCGAGCAGGCCGACCGAGGCCAGCAGCAGCCACACCACCACCGTCGCGACCCGGCTCAACCACAATTCGCTGACGAGTGCGGAGCCCACGTAGCCGAGCATGCCGACGGCGTAGGACAAGCCGACGACGCGGGTCGCGGTGGCCGCGTCGTAGCCGCGCGTCTGTTGAAAGAACGTCGGCAGATAGAAGCTGGTACCGCCGACGGCGCCGCCGTACAGCACGAAGGCGACGCCGAAGGTCAGCGTCAGACGCCGCCACTGCGGTGCGAGCAGCTGGCGCAGCGGCGAGACGGCCGCAGCCGCGGTGGCGCCCTGTCGCGGCTGGCGCGGCAGCGGACGCGCACGGGGCAGCAACGCGTAGATGAAAAACGACAGCGGCACCACGGCGAACGCGACCAGGAAGGTGGAACGCCAGCCGTAGGTCTTCATCAACGGCGCGGCGAGAACGGAGGCGATGAACCAGCCGAGCGGATAGCCGCATTGCTGTACGGCGATCAACAGGGCCCGGCCGCGGTGCGGCGAATGAGAGGCCAGGTAGGCGCTCGCTATGGGGATGATGGCGGCGCTGATGCCGAAGCCGAGCACGCGGACTGCGGTGAACAGCGGTGCCGTGCTGACCAGCGCCTGGACGCCGACCAACAGGGCCGAGGTCGCCACCGCGAGCGCCAGCAGGCGCGGGGCGCCGAGCCGCGGCACCCACCCGGCAATCGCCGGCGCCGAGAAGATCGCGAACGCGAAGGACGCGGAGATCATGAGCCCGATCGCATCCAGCCCCAGATGCAGATCGCCCATGACGCCCGGCACCGCATAGCCGAACAAGGACTGGTCCATGTTGGAGAGCGTCGAGGCGGCGAGCGTGATGAGCAGGATGCGCCACGGCACGGACCGCGGCGCCCCGTCCGCCGCGTCCGTGCCATAGGCCGCAGCCGCGCCGACCACCGGGTCCGCGCGAGGGGCCGCGTCCGGGTGATCCCCTTCAGGACTCAAGGCTGATCCGGCCTTCCATGTTGACGGGAGAGGCATAACGCAGTTCCTCGATGTACAGATGAACCTTGCGGCGAATGTCGGCCATGAGGGTCAGCACCGCCGGCGAGAGTTCGGTGTGACGCCTGAAGATCAATCCCACGCGCCGCTCGACGCTCGGCACCTTGATGTTCAACGCCACCACCCGCGCCGTGCGCAGCACGCCCGTCACGTGCGCGGGCGAGGCCATGAACAGAAAGTCGTCCGACAGCAGCAGGTCCATGCCGACGTTCTGCGCGTCGGTCCAGATGAAGCGCGTCGGCGGGTCGATGGCCTCCTTGCGGAACGCGTCGATGATGATGGCCGCGTCGAGCGGTCGCGAGCGCGGTGCCATCCACGTGAATTCCTTGAGATCGTGCAGCTCGAGGCGCGACCGTCCCGCGAGCGGATGGGCCGCCCGGGCGATGACGATGTCCTGCGCCAGATAGAGCGGGACATATTCGAGCTCGTCGCCGAATGCCGCCGTGATGGCACCCGCGATGAAATCGATCTCACCGTCCAGCAGCTTGTCGCGCAGCGCCTCCGAATAATCCTCCAGGATCGAGATACGGATGTCGGGTCGGCTGCGATGGCATTCCCTGACGCAGTCCGCGATCACCTCGTGGGCGAACGCCTCGCCGATGCCGATCGACACGCTGCCCGCCCGCGCGTCCCGATAGGCGAGCAGTTCTTCCTGGGCGCGGTCGGCCGCGGCCAGGATCTGCTTGGCGTGGCGGACGAACACCGTGCCGCAGGCGGTGAGGGCGGTGACGCCGCCCGGCACGCGATCGAACAGCGAGACGCCGAGGCTCTCCTCCAGCCGGGCGATGCCGGCGCCGAGCGCCTGTTGGGTCAGCCCCGTCTCGGGCGCCGCCGCGGCGAGACTGCCGCGCCTGACGATGACGAGGAAACGCCGCAACTGCTTGAGATCCATGTTCGCGCCGCCCGCTGCTCGCTCGTTCGACGGCGGCCCCGTCATGGCCTGACCGTGCCCAGAAATCCGGACACCAGGATCGCGGCGTAGATGGCGAGCACCCACCCGTACGTATGGTACATGTGCCGCCGCAGCACCGCTTCGCGCGGCGGCGTCGAGCCCTGCGCGACGATGTCGGAGAAGGCGCCGAGGACGGGTGCGAACGAACGGTCCAGCAGCAGCGCGAACAGGCACATCGCGCCGAAGGCAGCCAGCTTGCCGGCCAGCCATCCCGGTACGGCCAGCCGGTCCGTCCACCCGGCGATACCGGCGCCGGTGAAACCCAGCAGGCCCGCGCCCAGGAAGACGCGCTCGAGCAGGCGCCAGGGCCGCGCCTGCGGAGTGCCATTCAGGATGATGCCGGCAACCACGGCCGCCATCCAGACGCCGCCGAGCACCCAGATGCCCGCCATCGCCGCCGCGGAAATCGGCAGCAGGCCGAGCGTGCGGCTGATCTGCAGCCCCACCGGCATCGTGGCGACGAAACACACCCGGGGAGAGCGGTCGATGACCATACCCAGACGGATGAGTGCCGTGCGTTCGGGGATGGAATAAGAGGGGTCGATGAAGCGCAGGCCTGCGAGGTACACGCCGATATCGGTCCCCAGCCAGAACACCATCAGCAAGATATGGACGTAGACCAGGCTGGCGACGGCGTACACGGCCTAGGCGCCTTCGCCCGCGACGGACGGACGGGCATGCCGATGCTCACGATTCACGGAACGCATCATGTTCTCGATGAGCGCCTTGCGCATGGCCGCGAGCTCCACCTTTTCCGCATCGCTGAGCTGGTAGCTCGCCACGGCCGCGCCGAGCGCAAGGCCCAGCGTCTCGGCCGCCTTCTCGATGACGAACACGCGCTCGCGCAGCACCCACTGCTCGGCGGCGAGCTCCAACACCATGGTCATGAGCTGATCCACCGCGTCCGAGTCGAAGAACGCCTGCCGACGGGTGACCAGGTCGTCGCGCTCGCTGCTCATCAACGTTTCCAGGCTCCGAAACCGAACCACTGCAGACTCGCGCTCAGGCGGCCGGTCTGCCCGTCGATGCGCTGCGGAGTGCGCACGGCGGTGACGAACTGCTGCTCGTCCATGTAGGAGTACTGCGGGACGGTGAACTGGAAATAATCCGCCCCGGCAAAACCGCCCGCCGCCACCAGGCTTTCGGGCTGCTGGTCGCGAAAAGTGCGGTAATACGGCTCCATGTTGTAGTAGGAGTCCCAGTCCAGATAGAACTGATCGTAGGGCCCGAGCTCGCGGTTCGGCGGCAGCTCCATGTTGATCAGCATGCCGCCGGGGCGCAGCACCCGGCGGGCTTCGGCGAAGAATTTTCCGATGTCGCGCACCGACAACTCATGCAGGAACATCGACGTGAACACGATGTCGAACGACCCGTCCGCGTACTTGAGCTCGGTCGCATCCATCTGCTTGAAATGCACCGGCACGCCGAGACTTTCGGCCCGGCCGTGTCCATAGGTCACCGCGGCCGCGGAAACGTCGATGGCGTGGACCTGCGCCGCCGGAAACGTGCTCGCCCAGGCGGTCGTGTTGTGACCCACCGTCGCGCCGCAGTCGAGAATGTGGCGCGGATCGAAATCCGGGTGGCGGAATTTGACATAATTGGCCATCGACAGGCCGATGTCGTCCAGATTCCTGCCCATGAAGCCCGCCGAGAACACCGCGAGACCGTTGTCGTACACGGCGCCCGTGCGCGCCGAGTCCGAAGCAGCGTAGCCGCCCGGCATCAGATGCACCGGCAGGCCGGCGACATTTTCGGGAACCTCGACGGTGGGGTCGAGTGCGAGGCTGCCGCCCGCGGAGCCGCTCAGGGCGGCGATGGTCGCCTCGATCCTGGGCAGGGACTTCTCGACGCTCGGCGTCACGGCGCGCCACACCATCTCCTGGGCGTTGTAGCGCACCGAGCTGTAGAACTTGAAGCAGGTGTTGGAGCGCATGGCCTCGTGCACCTCGTCCTCGGTGCCCGGCGCGCGCCCGTGTTCGCGCTCGAAGGCCGGCACCACGTCGGTGTCGTAGGAGCGGCGCATGGCAGCGGCCATGTCGTTGAGGATGAAGGCGCGCAGCTGCGATACGAAGCCCTGGCGGGCCGCCGAGTCCCGGTCCACGTCTGCCTTCAGCGAGTGATGCAATTCCAACGTCATGATGCGCTCCCGGGTGACTCAGAGGATCATTCTATATATTTCATTAAGAACCTCAAACGAAAAAAACTCTTTCGGCGCGGGAAACGATCGTGTATACGTTTCAACACCACACGAGGAACTTAAATGGACTTTTCACGGACCCACGCTCTCCCCGTTCTCTGCGCGCTCACTCTCGCGTCCCCGCTCGGCGCTCTGGCTGCGGAGCAGGTACCCGCTCCGGCCGCCGAGACCATTTCCTCGCCGGCGTTGGACGAAGTGGTGGTGACGGCGCAGCGGCGTCAACAGAACCTGCAGGACGTGCCCCTCGCCGTGAGCAGCTTTTCTCCCCAGATGCTCGACGCGCAGCAGATCACCAATACCATCGACGTCGCCCGGTCGGTGCCCAACTTCGTCGCCTCGCACAACGTGGGCATCGGTTCCGCGAACGTGTACTACATCCGCGGCCTCGGCCAGACCGAGTCGTTCCCCACCTTCGAGCCCCAGGTGGGGACGTACGTGGACGACATCTACATCGGCCGCCAGAACGCCAACAACTTCTCGCTGTTCGGTCTCGAGCAGCTGCAGGTGCTGCGCGGTCCGCAGGGTACGCTGTTCGGCCGCAATTCCACGGGCGGCGCCGTGGTCGTCACGCTCGCCAAGCCCGCCTCGACGTTCGGCGGCGAGTTCGAAGCGGGCTACGGCGCCTACGGCCAGGTGTTCGGCCACGGCTCCGTGGATGCGCCCATCAGCGATGCCCTGCTCACGCGCTTCTCGGTGTTCGTCATCAACGACGACGGCTATGTAAAGAACCTGACCACCGGTCGCAGCATGAACAAGACCAAGGACTATGGCGTGCGCGAGGCCATACGTGTCCTCGCTGCCGACAACATCACCTGGGATGCGTCGGTGGACTGGACCGACAACGATGCACCCAGCGTTCTCAACCAGCCGACGGGGGGCGGCGTCCACGGCAGCGACCGTACGTCCTACAGCGGTCTCGCCGACACCGGCACCGCACTCGCGACGTTCCTCACCGGCGCCAAGGGGCGCCTCAACGAGAGCGTCGATGTGCGCACCTACGGCGCCATGTCGAATCTCAAGATCGATTTCAGTGCCGGCACCTTGAACGTGATCTCGGGCTTTCGCGGCATGAAACAGCTGCTCGCGGTCGATTTCCCGGACACGGCCTTCGGCCCGGCCGTGCCCTACGATCAAAGCCCGGTCGGACAGTTCGCCCTCGCGCAGGACCTGAAAACCGAACAGTACTCGCAGGAGTTCAAATGGACGGGTGCGTGGGGCGACCGGCTGACGTACACCGGCGGCGCATTCTATCTGTACGAGAAGAATCACGACGATTACGGCGCCGTCGCGAACCTGGGCGGTCTGTTCGGCGTGCCGTATTTCCCGTACTTCCTGGGCGACGAGACGACGGTCAACGACACCCGGTCGGCGGCGCTCTACGCGCAGGGCGACTACAAGTTCACCGACGCGTTGACCCTCACCGTCGGCGCGCGTTACACCGACGAGCGGAAATCCTTGGAGGCGAGCCCCAACACCGCGGCGGCGGGCGCCGGCTTCACCACGGCGCAGATCCAGGCGCAGGGTTATTCGACGAATCTCACGGCCCGCGAGTTCACGCCGCGCGCCGCGCTTCAATACAAGGTCGACGCCGACCTCATGTTCTACGCGTCCGCCACGCGCGGCTTCCAGGGTGGCGGGTGGAACGGCCTCGCCTTCAACGCGGCCACCTTCAATGATTTCCGGCCGGAAACGGTGTGGTCGTACGAGTCGGGGATGCGCTCGGAATGGCTGGAGCACCGCGTGCGCTTCAACGCCAACGTGTTCTACGAAGACGTGAAATCCTACCAGTTGTTGTCCGACAACACCGCCGCGGCCACCTTCGTCACCACCAATGCGGCGGACATGTTCGCCTATGGGCTGGAGACCGAACTGACCTGGCGGCCCATCGATCCGTTGAACCTTGCGCTCAACGTGGGCGTCATCGATGCCGAGTACTACAATCCGAGCGCGGCGGTGCTCGCCCAGCAGGTCGCGTGCAAAGCGGGCACCGCCTCGTCGTGCGGCTCGGGGATCGTCGATGCCTTCGGCAATCTCGCCACGCCGTCGCAGACGCCGCATGCCAACGCGTCGCTGCACGCCCAGTACGAGCTGCGGGTGGGCACCTTGACCGTGACGCCGAACTTGGGCGTGCAGTGGACGGGCTCGCAGAACGTCGGCACCGAGGGCAGCGCGGCCGGCAAGGACAATCCGTTCACCACCCTGGATGCAGGCGTCAGCGTCAAGCCCGCCAGTCTGCCGCTGACGGTGACCGTGGAATGCAAGAACTGCACGATGAAGGACTACGGCACCGCGTACCTGTTCGGCTACAAGTACTACAACAGCCCCGGCTTCTGGGACGCGCGCGTGAACTACAAGTTCTGAGCCGATCCGGATCGGTTCAGCAGCGGTGTGACGATGCGTTCGAGACGTTCTTCCGTCCAGGAGGGTGTCTTGTCGCGCCAGCCGTCGTCGGCGAGGCGGCCCCGGGCATCGATGGTGAAATTCACGGGGATGCGCCACATGCGTCCGTAGCCGGCGGCGTCCGAGCGCAGCAACAGGCCCACGGGAAAACTGAGCGAGCTCGCCCGGGCGCGCACCTCGGCGAGTTTGTCCGGCGAATCGAGGCTGAAACCGAGCACTTCGAGGCCGTCCCCCGCATGCCGTGCGGCATAGTCGGACAGCAGCGGCAGCTCCTCGCGGCAGGGTCCGCACCAGGTGGCCCAGAACGTCAGAATCACGACCCGGCCCAGCATCTCGCCGGTCGCGAGCCGCCGCTCGTCGAGGGTGAGCAGCGTGGCCGGCGGTGCCGCTTCCCCCAGGCGCAGCGCCACGGCGGCCTCGCCGCGCCCGGCCCGCAGGCCCAGCCCCGTCGTCAAGGCCGCGCCGGAGATACCCGCGAGCAGGCGGCGCCGGCTCAGCATGGGCAGCATTGCCATGGGAGACCTCCTCCGTGTCGTGGTCAGAAAAAGAACTGCAGGCCGGCGACCAGGCGGTGATCCACCGCGGATTCGCCCTCGCGCCTCGTCTCGGTGGCGGTGGCGCCGAACTTTCGTTCCCACACGAAGCCCACGTAGGGAGCGAAACTTCGCGTGAATTCATAGCGCAGGCGCAGTGCCACCTGTCCATCCGACAGGCCGGCGCCGATCTGCCGGGCGGGGTCAGCTTTACCGTACGCGTTCAATTCGGTCTCGGGTTTCACGATGAGGCGCTGCGTTAGATACACATCGTACTCTGCTTTCAAACGCGCGGCGGTGCGGCCGGCATCGCCTACATAACCGGTCGCCTCGATGTCGAACCAATACGGGGAAATGCCCTGGATACCGAACGCCACCCATTCGCGTGAGGGGCCGCCGCTGAAGTCATGGCGCATGCCGACCTGGCTATCCCAAAACGGCAGAATGGCGTGCGCCCAGAGAGCTTCGACCTTGGAGTCCGAAGTCCGATCGCCCATTCTCTGACCCTCGCTCTTCACCCATAATTTGTTGAAGTCCGCGCCGTACCAGCCTTGCGCGTCCCATGCGCCGCCCGTGTGGTTGCCGTTCACGCCTTCGAGATTCTCGACTTCGATGAAATGCTGGTACGTCGCGTCGTCCATGTCCATGCCAGGCATGTGCGGCGGCTGATGGTGCTGGCTCGACGCCGGCCGATCGAGCGCGGCGTCAGGCTCGTGCGTGCCGCCATCGGGCGTCATGGACATCCTGGCGGACTGCTCCGCATGCAAGCCGATGCTCGCGAACATTGCCAAGGCACCGACCATCCGTTTCATCGCAGCCGAGTTCACGAGACGACCACTTCGCGAAACATGCCGGCTTGCATATGGTAGAGCAGATGGCAGTGATAGGCCCACTGCCCCGGATTGTCGGCGGTAACCAGGTAGCTCAATTGCTTTCCAGGCTGGACCACAAAGGTGTGCTTGCGCACCAGGACATCACCGTTTTCCGACTCGAGTTCCCCAAACATGCCGTGGAGGTGAATCGGGTGGGCCATCATGGTGTCGTTGCTCAATACGATGCGCAGCCGCTCGCCATGATCGAAATGTACGGGCTCCGCTTCGGAGTATTTTTTGCCGTCGAAGCCCCAGATGAACCGCTGCATGCTCCCCGTGAGCCGCAGGTGAATTTCGCGTGTGGCGCCGCGTTGGTCGAGGGCGCCGCCCACGGTGTGCAAATCCGCGTAGGTCAAGACACGGCGGCCGTTGCCCCGCAG
>CAZZYJ010000151.1:0-8055 GCA_964658215.1 uncultured Steroidobacteraceae bacterium
CATCCGGCACCAGCACGATGACGCGCGCCGCAAAGGTTTCGGCGACGTGCTTGACGGCCACGCGCGCCAGATCCTCGAGACTGCGCGTCACGGTGAGCTCGCGGCTCATGCCGTACAAGAGCGCGGTGCGCCGCTCGCGTGCGCCCGCCACGCGCGTCTGCGCCCGCACGTTGGCGACCAGGTTGGCGATGATGAGCGCCACGGCCAGCATCACGGAGAAAGTCACCACGTACTCGAAGTTGGCGACGGCCAGCGCGAAGCGCGGCGGCACGAAGCAATAGTCGAAGACGATGATGTTGACCACGGCGGCCATGCTCGAAGGTCCGCGGCCGAGGCGCAGCGCGGCGATGGTGGCGCCCAGGAGGTAGACCATGACGAGATTGGTGAGCGCGAAGTAGGGATACATCACGGCGGCCAACGCCGTGCAGGCCAGCGAGATGCCGAGCGCCCCCCAGTAGCGGTTCCAGTGGATCTCCTGCGGGTCCGCGGCGTCGGCGCGCGCGCGGCTGCGCCGCGCAGGCTCGCGGCGTGCGATCACGGTCAGATCGAAGCCGCCGCCGCCGCGCACCAGCTTGGTCGCGGTCGACGGCCTGAACAGCGCGCGCAGGCCGAAGCGGCGCGGCTCGCCGACGACGATGCGCGTGATGTTGCGCACGCGGGCGTACTCGATCAGCGTCTCGGCGGCGGACGGGCCGTCGAGCGTCACCGACTGCGCGCCCAGCGACTCGGCCAGGCGCAGGATGTTGACGCGCCGGTTGCGGGCCTGCTCGCCGAGCCTCAGCATGGCGGGCGTTTCCACCGACACCACCAGCCACTCGGCGTCGAGTGCGTCGGCGAAGCGTTTGCCGATGCGCACCAGCTGCTCGCCCTGATCGTCGGGCGCCACCGCGATCAGGAAGCGGTCGCGCGCCAGCCACGGTTTCGAGGCGCGCTCGCTGCTGCCGTATGCACGCGCCGCGGCGTCGACCCGGTCGGCCGTGCGGCGCAGCGCCATCTCGCGCAGCGCGAGCAGGTTCGGTTCGCGGAAGAACCGTTCGGTGGCGGTGCCGACCTGGTCGCTGCGGTACACCTTGCCGGCCTTCAGCCGCGCCAGCAGATCGTTCGGCGACAGGTCGATGAGTTCGACCTCGTCCGCCTCGTCGAAGATCTTGTCGGGGACGGTTTCCTGCTGACGGATGCCGGTGATGCCGGCCACCACGTCGTTCAGGCTCTCCAGGTGCTGCACGTTGACGGTGGTCCAGACGTTGACGCCGGCGGCGAGCAGTTCCTCGATGTCCTGCCAGCGTTTGGCGTGGCGCGGCTTGGGCTGGCCGTCGACCACGTTCGAGTGCGCGAGTTCGTCCACCAGCAGCACCGCCGGCGCGCGCTTCAAGGCGCCGTCCAGGTCGAACTCGCGGCGCGTGATGTTGCGGTAGGCCACCTCGAGCAGCGGCAGCTGTTCGAGGCCCACCAGCAGCCCCTCGGTCTCGGCACGGCCGTGCGGTTCGACGTAGCCCACCACCACGTCCACGCCCGCGGCCCGCGCGTTGCGCGCCGACTCGAGCATGGAATACGTCTTGCCCACACCGGCCGACGCGCCGAAGAAGATTTTCAGCCGGCCGCGCCGGTCGCGCGCCTCGTTGCGTCTGAACTCGTTCAGCAACGCATCGGGGTCGCCGCGCTCGTTCTCCGTCACCGGGATCGATCGAGCGCCAGGTTGAGTTCCAGCACGTTCACCTGCGATTCTCCGAAGATGCCGAGCAGCGGGCCGCGCTCGTGTTGGGCGATCATCGCGCGCACCGTGTCCACCGGCAAGTGGCGCAGGCGGGCCACCCGTGCCGCCTGGTACAGGGCGGCGCCGGGGCTGATGTCAGGATCGAGGCCGCTGGCGGAGGCCGTCACCAGCTCCACCGGGATGGCGGTGGCGTTGTCCGGGTCCGCATCGCGCAACGCCTTGGCGTTGGCGGTCACCTTGTCGAGCAGCGCGGGGTTCAACGGCCCGAAGTTCGAGCCGCCCGAGGCCAGCCCGTTGTAGGGCTGCGGCGCCGTGGCCGACGGCCGCCCCCAGAAATAGCGGGGGTCCGAGAAGCTCTGGCCGATCAGCCGCGAGCCGATCAGGGTGTCGCCCCGGTGCAGCAGGCTGCCCGCCGCCTGCGCGGGGAACGCGACGCGGCCGATACCGGTGATGACCAGCGGATAGACGATGCCGAGCAGCAGGGTCATGACGACGGTGAGGCTCAAGGCGGGACGCAGATGACGGAGCAGCATGTCGGGTCCTTCAGGCCAGACCGATGACGGTCAGCCCCATGTCGATGAGTTTGATGCCGGGAAACGGCACGATGATGCCGCCCAGGCCGTATACCAGGAGGTTGCGGCGCAGCAGGGCGCCCGCGCCCAGCGGCCGGTACTTGACGCCCTTGATCGCGAGCGGGATGAGCAGCACGATGATGAGGGCGTTGAAGATCACCGCGGACAGGATGGCCGAGTTCGGCGTCGACAAGTGCATGATGTTGAGCGCGGCGAGCTGTGGATACGTCGTGGCGAAGGCGGCCGGAATGATGGCGAAATACTTCGCCACGTCGTTGGCGATGCTGAACGTGGTCAGCGAACCGCGCGTCATGAGCATCTGCTTGCCGGTCTCGACGATCTCGATGAGCTTGGTGGGGTTCGAGTCGAGGTCCACCATGTTGCCCGCCTCCTTGGCCGCCTGGGTGCCCGTGTTCATGGCCACCGCGACATCGGCCTGGGCGAGCGCCGGCGCATCGTTGGTGCCGTCGCCCGTCATCGCCACCAGCCGCCCCTCGGTCTGATGCTTGCGGATCAGCGCGAGCTTGGCCTCGGGCGTCGCCTCGGCGAGGAAGTCGTCCACCCCCGCCTCCGCCGCGATGGCGGCCGCGGTGAGCCGGTTGTCGCCCGTGATCATGATGGTTTTGATGCCCATCTGCCGTAGATCCGCGAAGCGTTCCTTGATCCCGCCCTTGACGATGTCCTTGAGCTCCACCACGCCGAGTACGCGGGCACCGTCCGCGACCACCAGCGGCGTGCTGCCCTTGCGCGCCACCGTCTCGACCTGCTCGGTGACGGCGCGCGGGAACGGATGGCCGAGGGCCGCCATGTGCTTCATGATGGCGTCGGCCGCGCCCTTGCGGATCTGCCGCGTGCCGAGATTCACGCCGCTCATGCGGGTCTGCGCCGAGAAGGGCACGAAGGTGGCGTCGAGCGCCTTGATGTCGCGCTCGCGCAGGTTGAACAACGTCTTGGCGAGCACCACGATGCTGCGCCCTTCCGGGGTTTCGTCGGCGAGCGAGGCGATCTGCGCGGCGTCGGCGAGCTCTACGTCCGTCACCTGCGGCGCCGGCAGGAAGGCCGACGCCTGCCGGTTGCCCAAGGTGATGGTGCCGGTCTTGTCGAGCAGCAGGATGTCGACGTCGCCGGCGGCCTCCACCGCACGTCCGGAGGTGGCGATCACGTTGGCCTGCATCATGCGGCTCATGCCCGCGACGCCGATGGCGGAGAGCAGTCCGCCGATGGTGGTGGGGATCAGGCACACCAGCAGCGCCACCAGTGCCGTGATGGTGATGGGACTGCCCACCTTGGCCGCCGCCACGCTGAACAGCGAGAAGGGCAGCAGCGTGACGATGACCACCAGGAACACCAGGGTCAGCGCCACCAGCAGGATGGTGAGCGCGATTTCGTTCGGCGTCTTCTGCCGTTTCGCGCCCTCCACCATCGAGATCATGCGATCGAGGAAGGTCTCGCCGGGGTTCACCGAGACACGCACCGTCATCGAGTCGGACAGCACGCGCGTGCCGCCCGTCACGGACGAGAAGTCGCCGCCCGATTCGCGGATCACCGGTGCGGATTCGCCGGTGATGGCGCTCTCGTCCACCGACGCGGCGCCCTCCACTACCTCGCCGTCCACCGGGATCACATCGCCCGCCTCGACGAAGAAGAGATCGCCCTTGCGCAGGGTTTCCGCCTTGACCTCGGTGGTGTCGCGGCGCGCCATCGAGGGGTCGACGAGCTTCTTCGCCACCACGGCCTGGCGCATGTTGCGCAGCGCCGACGCCTGGGCCCGGCTGCGGCCCTCGGCGAGCGCCTCGGCGAAGTTCGCGAACAACACCGTGAAGGCCAGCCACAGGGTGATGGCGAAGATGAAGCCCGTGGACGCCTCGCCGTGCCCGCCCAACGCCTGCAGGAAGAGGAGCGCCGTGGCGAGCGTGCCGACGTACACCACGAACATCACGGGATTGCGCCACTGCACCCGCGGGTCGAGTTTTTTCACCGCATCGAGCAGCGCCGGGCCCACCAGGGACTTGTCGAGCAAAGCAAGGGGTTCACGTGTCATGGCGGTTCTCAATGAGCGGCTGCGGTCAGCATGAAGTGTTCGACGACGGGTCCGAGCGAGAGCGCCGGGACGTAGTTCAGCACCCCGATCAGCAGGATGGTGCAGATCAGCAGCGCGATGAACAACGGGCCGTGCGTCGGCATGGTGCCGTCCGTCACCGGCACGCGTTTCTTCGCCGCGAGCGAGCCCGCGATGGCGAGCGCCGCGACGATGGGCCAGAAGCGGCCGATCCACATCACGATGCCGAGCGACACGTTGTAGAACGGCGTGTTGACGGTGAGCCCGCCGAACGCGCTGCCGTTGTTGTTGCCCGCCGAGCTGAAGGCGTACAGGATTTCACTGAAGCCGTGCGCCCCCGGATTGCCGATGCCGGCCGTGCCCGCGGTGGTCATCACGCCCACCGCCGTGCCGAGCAGCACCACGAACGGCGTCGTGAGGATGAAGATCGACGCCAGCTTCATCTCCCGCGCCTCGATCTTCTTGCCCAGGTATTCGGGCGTGCGGCCTATCATGAGGCCGGCGATGAAGACGCCGAGAATCGCGAAGATGAGGATGGTGTACAGACCGGTGCCGACGCCGCCCGGCACCAGTTCGCCGAGCTGGATCAGGAACAGCGGCACGAAGCCGCCCATGGGCATCATCGAATCGTGCCAGCCGTTGATGGCGCCACAGGACGTCGCCGTGGTGGCCGCCGCGAAGAACGCCGACGCCGCGATGCCGAAGCGTGTCTCCTTGCCCTCCATGTTGCCGCCCGACTGCAGCGCCGAGGAGGCCGTGTCGATCCCCTGCTTCGCGACCAGCGGATTGCCCGCCTGCTCGCTGTAGAACGCGAGCGCCACCAGCGCGGAAAAGATCAGCAGCATGGTGAGCATGAGCGCCCAGCCCTGGCGCGTGTCGCCCACCATCTTGCCGAAGGTGTAGGTCAGCGCGAACGGGATGAGCAGGATGGCGATCATCTGCAGGAGGTTCGACAGCGTGGTCGGATTCTCGAAGGAATGCGCCGAGTTGGCATTGAAGAAGCCACCGCCGTTGGTGCCCAGCTCCTTGATGGCCTCCTGCGAGGCCACCGGCCCCATGGGCAGGGTCTGCGTCTGCGTGGTGGCGGGCTCGGTGACGGCGTTGCCGTCCTTGTCCTTCAGCGCATTGCCGTCGGCGTCCAGTTTCGGATTGTCGTAGGTGAGCTTCTCGACCGTGGTCGCGTCCTGATAGTGATCGAAGTTCTGGATCACACCCTGGCTCACGAAGACGAGCGCCAGCACCGCCGACAGCGGCAGCAGCACGTACAAGGTCGAGCGCGTGATGTCCACCCAGAAATTGCCGATGCTCTTGACGCTGTGCCGGGCGAAACCCCGGATGAGGGCGACCGCGACCACCAATCCGGTGGCGGCGGACAGGAAATTCTGGACGGCCAAGCCGGCCATCTGCACGAAATACCCCATCGCCGATTCGCCCGAGTAACCCTGCCAGTTCGTGTTGGTGACGAAACTCACGGCGGTGTTGAAGGAGGAGTCGGGCGTGATGGCCGTCATGTTCTGCGGATTGAGCGGCAGCCACAGCTGCAGGCGCTGCATGCCGTACACCACCAACGCGCCCACCAGGTTGAACGCCAGCAGCGCGAGGGTGTACTGCGCCCACGTCATGTCGTGGGTGGCATCGATGCCGCACACGCGGTACAACAGCCGCTCGAGCCCCGCGCCCAGGCGCCGGCCGAAATGCGGCCTGCCCTCCATGACGTCCGCGATGTACGAGCCCAGCGGCTTCGCACAGACGATGACCACGCCCAGCACCAGGGCGGCCAGCAATTCGAATTTGACCAGCGCACTCATCAGAAGCTCTCCGCCTTGATCAACGCATACAACAGGTAGACGAAGAGGAACAGCGCCAGCACCCCGCCCAAGACGTAGGCCAGGTTCACGCGCCGTCTCCCAGTCGGTCCAGTGCGATCACCAGACCGAACGTCGCCAGGAACAGCCCCAGCAGGACCACCACATAGATCGCATCCATTCCGATTCTCCAAGGCTGATCGAGCGGCCAAGTCTAGGCAGCGACGCGCCGCGGCGTTGATAAAAGGTCGTGTAAAAGCAACGCCCCGGTGTATAAACGGTGTAAAGATGCGGCTTGGGGAAGTGAGGTCGGCTGGGCCGCTCCAGCAGGTTCGTCTGATTAATGCTTACGAAATGCGCAATGCCCTGGCACACGGCTATTTCCGGGTGGATTTAGAGATTCTGTGGAAAACCCTGCAGAACGACTTGCCCGTATTGCATCGGCAGATTGCGACGATTATGGAGAGTCCCAATGAGTAGGGAGTCAGGACCCGATCAGTAAAGTAGACGGGTCTACAGATCGCGACCCGTGGCGGGATGAAATCCGATGCCGACCGCCAGATGAAATGCCATAGAAGAATAACCGGCCGCCCACGCGGCGTTGTCGCAGGCTTAAATTCATGCTTCCGAATTCCGGCGCCTCGATGTTCATTTCCGGCCTGGGCACTGCGCTGCCCGAGCGGCGCTATACGAAGGCCGAATGTCTGGCGGCGTTCGAATGCTCCGACTGGTTCGCGCGTCTGGGACCCCGCGCGCACTACATCGCGAAGACGGTGCTGCAGCGTGACAACGGCATCGAAGCGCGCCGCCTGGCGGTGGAGTCGCTGGCCGACGTCTTCCATATCGATCCGGACACGCTGGCGCGGCGCTTCGCGGCACACGCGCCGCGGCTCGCTGCGGCGGCGGCGGCCCGTGCGCTCGCCGCGGCACGGGTCGAGGCTGCCGAAGTCGATGCGGTGGTGGTCAGTACGTGCACGGGCTATCTGTGCCCGGGGCTGTCCGGCTATGTGATCGAGAGTTTGGGGTTGCGCCCGGACGTGCAGGCCTTCGATCTCGTCGGTCAGGGCTGCGCGGCGGCGCTGCCCAACATGATGCTGGGGCGGGCGCTGCTGCTCTCGGCGGCGTGCGAGAACGTGTTGTCCGTGTGCGTCGAGGTGAGCAGTGCCGCCATGTATCTGGACGACGACCCGGGCGTACTCATCAGCGCGTGCTTGTTCGGCGACGGCGCGGGTGCCGCCCTGCTCACGCGCTCACGGCGTCCGTCGGCACGCGCGGTCGAGTGGCGCGACAGTGCGTCGTCGATCGATACCGCGCAGCGCGGCGCACTGCGTTTCGAGCAGCGCGCGGGCCTGCTGCGCAACGTGCTGACGCGCGAGGTGCCGGAACTCGCCGCCGTGCAGGGCGCGGCGCTGCTCGCCACGGTGCTCGGCCGTGCCGGCGTGTCGCGCCGGGACGTCGCGGCGTGGATACTGCACGCGGGCGGGCGCGACGTGCTGCGGGCGGTGGCGCAGGAATGGCAACTCGATGAGAGGGAGCTCGGCCATAGCGCGGCGGTGCTGCGCGAGTACGGCAATCTGTCGAGTGCCTTCGTGTACTTCGTGCTCGATGCGGCGCTCGCCGCGGGGGCGCCGGGTGGCTGGTGGTGGCTGGCGAGTTTCGGCGCGGGCTTCAGCTGTCACGGCGCGTTGCTGGCGGTGGCGCGGTGACCGCGGCGCCGGGTGCACGGGCGGGCGCGGTCCGGCCCCGTACCGTCGTGGCGGAGATCCTGGACGGCCTCGCGGACGACGATCCCGCGGCGCGGCGCTCGCGGCGCGACCTCGCACGCCTCCATCGCTGCATGGGCACCCGGGGCATCATCGCGCGCCGGCTGCGCGCGGCCGGGATCGCCGCCGCGGGCGGCGCGCC
>CAZZYJ010000151.1:8065-8627 GCA_964658215.1 uncultured Steroidobacteraceae bacterium
GCGGGAGTTGGGCACCCGGGCCGTCGCGATCGGCGAGCGCGCGCGCGCCGCGGGCGGCGCGCCGCTCGCGGTGCTCGAGCTCGGCGCGGGCGACGGCACCGTGTTGCTCGGGGTGGCGCGGGCGTTGCGCCCGCACTGGCCGCCGGTGGCGCTCACGTTGCTGGATCGGGCGGGGTTGGTGGAACGCCCGACCATCGATCGCTACGCGCGGCTCGGCTGGCGGGCGACGCAGAAGGTGGCGGACGTCCACGCGTGGGCGGCGCGGGACGACGGCGAGCGCTGGGACCTGATCGTGGCGAACTTGTTCCTGCATCACTTCGACGGCGTCGAGCTCGACGCGCTGCTGGCCGCCATCGCAGCGCGCACGAACTATTTCCTGGCCTGTGAGCCGCGGCGCAGCTGGGCGGCAGCGGTGGGTGCCCGGCTGGTCGGCGTGATCGGCGCGGGCGCGGTGACGCGGGCGGATGCGGTGACGAGCGTGAATGCGGGCTTTCGCGACGCGGAACTCGCTGCGCGCTGGCCGCGGACGGCAGCTGCGCCGGCGAGCGCGGCACCGGCGGAC
>CAZZYJ010000152.1:0-8514 GCA_964658215.1 uncultured Steroidobacteraceae bacterium
AGCTTGTCCAGGGTGCCGCCGAAGCCCATCCGCATGCCTCGAAGCCGGCTTCGACGAGCCCCCCCCAACCGCCGCCCGCATCCCGGAGCACCTGCCACTCTTCTCCTTGAACGACGTGGCGGGCAAGCCCACGTCGATCGCCGCCTGGGCCGGCAAATCCCTGGTGCTGAACTTCTGGGCGACCTGGTGCGCGCCCTGCCGGCGCGAAATCCCGCTGCTGGAGGCCCTGCATGGCGAGTGGGCGGGGCGCAACGTACGCGTGATCGGCATCGCGGTCGACCACCGCGAACAGGTGCTGGCCTATGCCCGGGACTTCAAGATTCCCTACCCGCTGCTGGTCGGTGAGCAGGATGCCCTCGACGTGGCCGCCCGCTTCGGGGTCGAGTCGGCGGTGTTTCCCTTCACGGTGTTCACGGATCGCCGCGGCGAGGTGGTGGCGCTGTTCCTCGGGGAATTGCACAGACCCCAGGCCGACTTGATCCTGGCCGTGGTGCGGCAGCTCGATCGAGACCAGGTCGTGCTCAGCGAAGCCCGCACGAGCATCGCCGCCGGGCTACAGGCGCTCGCCGCCCGCCCGGGTTAGCCTCGTCCGGCGACGTTCGCCGCCGAAGCTTGCCATTTCTTGCCAGTTTCTGGTTATTATCGCGGACCTTTTTAACGCGACGACGCTCGGTTCACCGCGAATGGCGCGCATTCTGTTGCTCAACGGTCCTAATTTGAACCTGCTCGGCACGCGCGAGCCTGAAAAATATGGATCCACCACGCTCGCGGACATCGAAACGCGGCTGGTCTCGGCGGCTGCGGCGCGCGGGCACGAACTCTCCTGCGCACAGAGCAACGCCGAACATGAACTCATCGACCGGGTCCAGGCGACGGCCCGCGACGGCGTCGCCTTCGTGCTGGTCAATCCCGGCGCCTTCACCCATACCAGCATCGCGCTGCGCGATGCCTTCCTGAGCGTGGCGGTGCCCTTCATCGAGGTGCATCTCACCAACGTGTTCGCACGCGAGGAATTCCGGCATCGCTCGTATTTGTCCGACATTGCTGTCGGCTGCATCTTTGGCCTCGGTGCGATCGGTTACGAGCTGGCGCTCGAAGCCGCCTGCGCGCGTCTGGCCGTCACTCACACCTAAATTCTTCGAGAGGTTCGCGGATGGACATTCGCAAGGTAAAAAAATTGATCGAGCTGCTGGAGGAGTCGGGGATCTCGGAACTCGAAATCTCCGAGGGCGAGGAATCGGTGCGCATCAGCCGGCACCCCCGCATGCAGCTGCAGCAGCCCGTGGCGGCGGCGCCCCCGCCGGCGCAGCCGGCCGCCGCGGCGGCGCCCGCCACCCCCGCGACCGCGGCGGGCGAGCACAAGCCGCGCAACGATGAGTACACGGTCACCTCGCCGATGGTGGGCACCTATTACTCCGCCTCGGCGCCGGGCGCGAAATCTTTCGTCGAACTCGGCAACGAGATCAAGGTCGGCCAGGTGCTGTGCATCATCGAGGCCATGAAGATGATGAATCAGATCGAATCGGACAAGTCGGGCAAGGTCACCGCCATACTCGCCAAGAACGGCGAGCCGGTCGAGTTCGGTCAACCCTTGTTCATCATCGAATAGCCGTGCTCGAAAAAGTCGTCATCGCCAATCGCGGAGAGATCGCGCTGCGCATCCTGCGCGCCTGCCGCGAGCTGGGCATCAAGACCGTGGCGGTGCACTCCACCGCCGATTTCAACACCAAACACGTGCTGCTGGCCGACGAGACGGTGTGCATCGGACCACCGCAGTCGGCCCTGTCCTACCTCAACATGCCCGCCATCATCAGCGCGGCCGAGGTGACCGATTCCGTCGCCATCCACCCCGGCTACGGATTCTTGTCGGAGAACGCGGACTTCGCGGAACGCGTGGAAAAGAGCGGTTTCATCTTCGTGGGCCCGCGCGCCGAGACCATCCGGATGATGGGTGACAAGGTGTCCGCCATCAAGGTCATGAAGGCCGCGGGTGTACCCTGCGTCCCCGGCTCGGACGGATTTCTCGGCGGCGACGCGGACGAGAATTTCCGCATCGCGAAGAACATCGGCTACCCGGTGATCATCAAGGCCTCCGGCGGCGGCGGCGGCCGCGGCATGCGCGTGGTGCACACCGATGCATCGCTGCTGAACGCCATCAGCGTGACGCAGACCGAGGCGCTGGCGGCATTCGGCAACGCGCAGGTCTACATGGAGAAGTTCCTCGAGAAGCCGCGCCACATCGAATTCCAGGTGCTCGCCGACAATTACGGCAACGTCGTCCATCTGGGCGAGCGCGACTGCTCCATGCAGCGCCGGCACCAGAAGGTCATCGAGGAAGCGCCGGCGCCCGGTCTCACGCCCAAACAGCGCAAGACCATGGGCGAGCGCTGCGCCCGCGCCTGCCGCGAGGTGGGCTACCGCAACGCGGGCACCCTCGAGTTCCTCTACCAGGACAACGAGTTCTACTTCATCGAGATGAACACGCGCGTCCAGGTCGAGCATCCGGTGACCGAGCTCGTCACCGGCATCGACATCGTGAAGGCCCAGCTGCTGATCGCCGCAGGCGAACCCCTGCCCTACGCGCAGGGCGACATCGAGATCCGCGGCCATGCGGTCGAATGCCGCATCAATGCCGAGGATCCCAAGAATTTCACCCCCTCCCCGGGTCCGGTGCGGCTGTGGCACTCGCCGGGCGGCCCGGGCATCCGCGTCGACAGCCATGTCTACACCGGCTACAACGTGCCGCCGTTCTATGATTCCATGATCGGCAAGGTCATCGCCTACGGCGACACGCGCGACACCGCCATCGCGCGCATGCGCAACGCGCTGGCGGAGATGGTGGTGGAGGGGATCAAGACCAACATCCCCCTGCATCAGGAGATCTTCAATCATTCCGCGTTCCGTCAGGGGGGCACCGACATTCACTACCTGGAGCGGCGGTTGGGACTGAAGTAAGCCGGACCGCGTACGGCGATGACATTCTACGAAATCGAATTTCCGCTGGCGGGCTTGGACCCGCAGGCCGTCGAGGACGCACTCTTTGCGCTGGGGGCCGGCTCGATCACCTTCGTCGATCGCGGTGACGAACCGGTGCTCGAGCCCGGACTGGGCGAGGTACGCCTGTGGAGCGACACCCTGGTACGCGGCTTGTTCGAGCGTTCCGTGGACGCGGCGCAGACCGTCGCAGGCCTGGCGGCGGTCCTCGGACCCCTGATCACCGAGACGGCGCGCGTGCGCGGTGTGGAAGATCTGCAATGGGAGCGGGTCTGGCTGAAGGACTGGACCTCGATGCGCTTCGGCAGGCGCCTGTGGGTGTGCCCCACCGCCGCCGCGCCGCCCGAGGATATGCACGCCGTGGTCGTGCGGCTCGACCCCGGTCTGGCCTTCGGCACCGGCACCCATCCGACCACGGCACTGTGCCTGCAGATTCTCGACTCCCTGGACCTGTCCGGGCGTACCGTCATCGATTACGGCTGCGGGTCGGGCATTCTCGGCATCGCCGCGCTGAAGCTGGGCGCGAGCCGCGTCGTCGCCGTCGACATCGACCCGCAAGCCCTGCTCGCCACGCGCGAGAACGCGCTTCGCAACGGTGTCGCCGACCGCCTGACCGCCCACGGCATCGACGTGGACCTCGAGCCCGCGCATTGCGTGGTCGCGAACATCCTGGCCGGTCCCCTGCTCGAACTAGCGCCGCGGCTCACCGGCGCCTGCCAAGCGTCGGGTCATCTGCTGCTGTCGGGCTTGCTCAAGACCCAGGCACCCGCACTGAAGACCGCTTATGCGCCCGGTTTTGCTACGCTGCGGTCGGTGGAGCGCGATGATTGGTGCTGCATTTTCGCCCGGAGAAGCGCGTAGCGTGTTCACGCAATGTTCCAAATGCGAGACGGTTTTCCGTTTGTCGGCGCAGACGCTGCGCGCCGCCGGGGGACAGGTACGCTGCGGCCGTTGCGGCGAGGTGTTCGATGCGCTCACCCGCCTGGCCGAAGATCCGACAGCCTTCATCCAGGGCGACTCGCCGCGGGCCATGGAGGCGCGCGCGGACGTCATCCTCGAGTTTCCGCCGTCCCAGGATCTGTCCGTTGACATCGCGGCCGAGGATGACGAGGAGGCCGGAACCGTCGGGATGGCGCGCCTGCACTTCCTCGAACCGCTGCCGGGCGACACCGGCGAGTACGGCGGGACGGATGCCGCGGGAACGGCGTTCGAAAGATCCCTGGAGTTCACGCTGCCGGCGGACGACCTCGACCGGGTATTTTTCGTCGATTCCGGACCGAACCTGCTGCGCCAGTTGATCGACGACGCGGAAGTTGCGCCGCATCCTGAACTCACCCCGCATCCGCAGCTCCCCTCATCGCCCGAACTTCCGCCACATCCGGAGTCGCAAACCCGGTTCACACCGGCGCCCCACTCCCTCGTTCCGCAGGCCTACCAGCCCGTGGAGGACGATGAACGGCGTTTCGCGATCGCCCCCGTGCCGCCCGAATTCGCATGGCGCGAACTGGGGCGTCGCGACCCTAACCGGCGCGAAGTCGAACAGCCCTCGGGCGGACCGCCCCTCCCACCGGCGTCCGCGGCAGCAGGGACGGCGCCCGACCCCTCGACCGCAGGCGACGCGCTGTCTTCGCCCGTCGCGCCCGCGACGCCGGGCGCACCGCCGCGCGCTCCGTCCGATAGGCCCGCGGCGTCCGCCGCAACCCAGCCAGCTCCGCCCCCGGCCGGTTCCGCCGCACCGCGCACGCCCGGCTTCGACGTCGACGACGACATCCGCCGGGCCATGTTGGCGGCCTACGCGAAGCCGCTGCCCTCGCTCGCGACGCCGATGCCGCCGCTGCTGCCGTTTCGCGCCTGGCTGGCCGCCGCCATCGTTCTCGGCTGCGTGCTGACCGTACAGGTCGTGCTCGGCAACCGCGACTGGCTCGCCGCGCACTCGCCGGGCGCAGGCGTCAGCAGTTTGTTTTCGCTGGTGGGCGTACCCGTTTCTCCGCAGGCCAACCTGTCCGTGTATCAACTGCGGCAATGGGGCGTGTCGGGCGACCCGGACACCCCGGGAACGCTGCGGGTGCGGGCGAGCATTCTGAACACCGCGGCACAACTCGAGCCGTATCCGTTGCTGCGCATCACGCTCGCCAACCGCTTCGGCGCGCACATCGGCGCGCGCGCCTTCGAACCGGCCGAATATCTCGGCAAGCCGGCGAGCCGGCTGCTCTCGCCGGGCGAACGACTCGACGCGACGCTCGACATCCTCGACCCGGGTAAGGACGCCGAAGGCTTCGAAATCGACGTGTGCCTGCGCGATTCACGCAAACGCCTGTACTGCGCCGGCGACGTGGCGGCGCCGCGATGACGCCCGTCAAGATCGGCCCCTACACGCTGCCGTCGAACGTCGTGCTCGCGCCCATGGCGGGTGTCACCGACCGGCCGTTCCGGATGTTGTGCCGCCGCTTC
This sequence comes from uncultured Steroidobacteraceae bacterium, assembly GCA_964658215.1. Taxonomy (GTDB): domain Bacteria; phylum Pseudomonadota; class Gammaproteobacteria; order Steroidobacterales; family Steroidobacteraceae; genus Bog-1198. The sequence continues at coordinate 5,446 of CAZZYJ010000152.1, forward strand.
GGCGCGGGTCTCGCCGCCTCGGAGATGTTGAGCGCCGACACGAGCCTGTGGAACACCCCGAAATCACGGCGGCGGAGGGAGCACGCCGGCGAACCCGGTCCGCGCGTGGTGCAGATCGCCGGCTACGATCCGCAGATGATGGCCGACGCCGCGCGGCGCAACGTCGACGCGGGCGCGCAGATCATCGACATCAACATGGGTTGTCCGGCGAAAAAAGTCTGCAACAGGCTCGCCGGTTCCGCGCTGCTGCAGGATGAGGCGCTGGTGGCGCGCATTTTGCACGCCGTGGTGCACGCCGTGTCCGCCCCCGTGACACTCAAGACCCGCACCGGTTGGAATCCCGACTGCAAGAACGGGGTGCACATCGCGCACATCGCCGAAGACATCGGAATTCAAGCGCTTGCCATTCACGGCCGCACGCGCGCCGACATGTATCAGGGTTTCGCCGAGCACGAAACCGTGCGCGCCATCAAGGCGCACGTGAAGATTCCGGTGTTCGCGAACGGCGACATCGACTCGCCGCAGCGGGCGCGCGAAGTTTTGGTGCAGACGGGTTGCGACGGCATCATGATCGGCCGCGCCGCGCAGGGGAGGCCATGGATCTTCGACGAAGTCAATTTTTTCCTCGCGACGGGCCGTTTGCGAGCAGAGCTAGCGCCGGAAAAAGTCCGTGATATTATGCGCGCCCACCTCGAAGACCTGTACGCGCTCTACGGCGATGCCGCGGGAGTTCGGGTGGCACGCAAGCACTTGAGTTGGTATCTTCGTCAGCATCCCGGCCATGAGGCACTGCGCAATCGTCTCGTCTTGATCGAGACGCCGCGCGAGCAGTTGGCGACGCTGATGGAGCATTTCGACGTCCGGGCATGTCGCGCAGCTTAGGCGTACCTAGTTTTAAAAGAAGAACGAAGCCAAGGACTTTGGATAGGGCTATGGTCGCAAAGAAAAAGTCGAGATCACGCAAGGAAGTCGCGGCGCCGTTCAACGGCCGCGATCTGAAGGTCAACGGCAAGGGAGTGCCGTTGCGCACGCAGGCCGAGGAGGCGCTGCAGTGCTATTTCGAAACCCTGAACGGCCACAAGCCCGCCCGGCTCTACGACATGGTCATGCGCGAGGTCGAGGAGCCCTTGTTCAAGGTGGTGATGGGTCACGTGCAGGGCAACCAGAGCCGCGCGGCCGTCATCCTCGGCATCAACCGGGGCACCCTGCGCAAAAAACTCAAAGAGTTCGGGATCCACGAGTAGTATCGATTGCTCACGCCCGTCCGCCGCGCGCTGCTCAGCGTTTCAGATAAGACCGGTATCGTCGAGTTCGCGCGCGAGTTGAAGGAGCGCGGCATCGAGATCCTCTCCACCGGCGGCACCGCACAGCTCCTGGCGCGCCATGGCATCGCCGTCAAGGAAGTCGCCGAGCACACCGGTTTTCCGGAGATCATGGGCGGACGCGTCAAGACCCTGCATCCGAAGATCCACGGCGGTCTCCTCGGACGGCGCGGCATCGACGAAGCGGTGATGCGCGATCACGAGATCGAACCCATCGACCTGCTGGCCGTGAACCTGTATCCGTTCGCGGCGACCGTCGCACGCACGGACTGCAGCTACGACGATGCGGTCGACAACATCGACATCGGCGGGCCGGCGATGGTGCGCGCGGCGGCGAAGAATCACGCCTCCGTGACCGTCGTCGTCGATCCCGTCGATTACCGGGCGCTGCTCGACGAACTGGCGGCGAACCAGGGCGCGACGCGCACCGTCCTGCGCCAGACGCTCGCCGCCAAGGCGTTCGCGCACACGGCGCAATACGATGCCATGGTCTCGGCGTACTTCACGGGCGCGCTCGGCGCCGGCGGCCCCACCTTCCCCGACGACTTGAACATGTCCCTGCGCAAGCGGCTGGATCTGCGCTACGGCGAGAACCCGCATCAGCAGGCGGCGTTCTACGGCGATCCACGCGCCATCGGCGCCTCGATCGCGCAGGCCACGCAGATCCAGGGCAAGGAGCTGTCGTACAACAACATCGCCGATGCCGACACGGCGCTGGAATGCGTGCGTCAGTTCGAGGCGCCGGCCTGCGTCATCGTCAAGCATGCCAATCCCTGCGGCGTGGCGTCGGCCGGCGACATCGGTGCCGCCTACGCGCAGGCGTTTCGCACCGATCCGACCTCGGCCTTCGGCGGCATCATCGCCTTCAACCGCGAACTCGATGCCGCGACCGCACGCGCCATCGTCGACTCGCAGTTCGTCGAGGTCATTCTCGCGCCGGGCATCGCCGAGGCCGCCAGGGTCATTCTCGCCGCGAAGGACAACCTGCGCGTGTTGACCGTCGGCGACATCGCGAAGCCCGTGGCCCAGCTGCTCGAGTACAAGAGCGTGGCGGGCGGTCTGCTGGTGCAGACCCGGGACGACGGCACGCTCCGTCCCCAGGACCTGCGCACGGTCACCGCACGCGCGCCCGGTCCGCAGGAACTGACCGACCTCTTGTTCGCCTGGCGGGTCGCGAAGTTCGTCAAATCCAACGCCATCGTCTGCGTCAAGGACGGCGCCACGCTCGGCATCGGCGCCGGCCAGATGAGCCGCGTCGTCAGCGGTCAGATAGCCGCCCTCAAGGCCCGGGACGCCGGCCTGTCCCTGCAGGGCGCCGCGATGGCTTCCGATGCCTTCTTTCCCTTTCGCGACGGCCTCGACGCGGTGGCCGAGTTCGGCATCGAGGCCGTCATCCAGCCCGGCGGATCCAAGCGCGACGCCGAGGTCATCGCCGCAGCCGACGAACACGGGATCGCGATGGTGTTCACCGGCATGCGGCACTTCCGCCATTGAAGCCATGAAGATCCTGATCGTCGGCGGCGGCGGTCGCGAGCATGCGCTCGCCTGGAAAACCGCGCAGTCGCCCCGCGTGACGCAGGTGTTCGTCGCACCCGGCAACGCCGGGACCGCACTCGAAGCGAAGGTCGGCAACGTCGACATCGCCGCCGACGACATCGACGGTCTGCTCGCTTTCGCCGTCCGCGAGAACGTCGATCTCACCATCGTCGGGCCCGAGGGGCCGCTGGTGGCGGGCATCGTCGATCGC
>CAZZYJ010000153.1:0-8316 GCA_964658215.1 uncultured Steroidobacteraceae bacterium
GGCGCTGTTGTGCGAGCCGCTGCGCGAGGGCGGCAGGCTGGTGGCGCTGTTTCTGGTCAGCGCGGCAGCGCCGCGCGAGTGGGACCGCGCGGAAATCGATTTCCTGCGCGAAATCGCCGGACGCACGCGGCTCGCCATCGAACGCCGCCGCGCCGAGTATCACTACCGCGAACTGTATGCGTCGCTCGAGGCCCAGGTCGAGGCGCGCGTGCGCGAACGCAACCGGCTGTGGACCAGTACCAGCGAGCTGCTGGCCACGGCCGGTGCGGACGGCTATCTCAAGGAGATCAACCCGGCCTGGAGCCGGCTGCTGGGCTGGGACGATGCGGAACTGCTGTCGCGGCCGTTCCTCGATTTCATCAACACCGCCGACCACGCGCAGGCCACCAGCGTCATCCAACGTTTGACGGGCGGCGGCGGGGTGCACGAATTCGTCGACTCGCTGTACGCGAAGGACGGCAGTTGCCGCACCATCACCTGGAGCACGGTGCCCGAGGGCGATCTGTTCTTCATCGTCGGGCGCGACATCACGGCTCAGTGCGACATGGAGGAGAAGCTGCGCCAAAGCCAGAAGATGGAGGCCATCGGCCAGCTCACGGGCGGCATCGCCCACGATTTCAACAACCTGCTGGCCGGTATCTTAGGCTCCGTCGATCTCATCCGCATCCGTCTCAAGGCCGGCCGCTACGATGCGATAGAGCGCTTCGTCGATGCGGCGGCGAGATCGGCGAAGAGTGCGGCGTCGCTGACCGAACGCCTGCTCGCGTTCTCGCGCCGGCAATCCCTCGATGCCCGCCCGCACGACATCAACAAGCTCATCGCCGGGATGGAGGACCTGCTGCATCGGACGCTCGGCGAGAACGTCGAGTTGCACACGGTGCTGCACGAGGGCCTGTGGCCCGCCATCACCGATGCCAATCAGCTCGAGAATGCCCTCCTGAACCTCGCCATCAATGCGCGCGACGCCATGCCGACCGGCGGGCGACTCACCATTCGCACCGACAACGCCCTGCTGGACGACGCCTCGGTGAGCCTGGATGCCGACGTCGCGGCGGGCGACTACGTCGCCATCGGGGTGTCCGATACCGGGTGCGGCATGCCGCCCGACGTGATCGCGCGGGCCTTCGATCCGTTCTTCACCACCAAACCCATCGGTCAGGGCACCGGCCTCGGTCTGTCGATGATCTACGGCTTCACCAGGCAGAGCGGCGGGCACGTGCGCCTGCACAGCGAGGTCGGCCGCGGCACCACGTTGACGCTCTACCTGCCGCGGGCTCAGGTCCGCAGTGCGGCCCAGACTCCCCTCGAGACGCAGGGCGTGCCACGCGGCCAGGGCGAAACCGTGCTCATCGTCGAGGACGATGCCACGGTGCGCATGCTGGTGGTCGAGGTGCTCAAGGAACTCGGCTATGCCTACCTCGAAGCGCCCGACCCGCACTCGGCGCTGCAGATGCTCGCCTCCGACATTGGCATCGACCTGTTGCTCACCGATGTGGGACTGCCCGGCATGAATGGGCGGCAGCTTGCTGAAATAGCGAGACAAAATCGTGCCGAACTCAAGGTGTTGTTCCTCACCGGCTACGCCGAGAACGCCGTGGTACGCGGCGGTTTTCTGGGACCCGGGATGGACATGATCAGCAAACCGTTCGCTCTGGACGCCCTTGCCACCAAGGTGCGCGACATGGTGAGGTCGCGGGCCGCCCCCGATGGACGCGTGGCGGCCGCCGCGGGAGAAACCGCGTGAAGCATTGGTTCATCGGCGTGGCGGTCGCGGTGTCCTGCATCGCGCGTGCGCCGGCGCAGGCCGAGGACTGCGCGACGCTCGCCGCCGTCGTCCTGCCGCACGTGACCGTCTTCAACGCCACCCCCGTCACCACGGGCGAGAGGGTGGCGGAGGCGCCTGCGCCGCTCAATTTCTGCCGCATCCAGGCGACCTCCAAACCCACCGCCGACTCCGACATCCGTTTCGAAGTGTGGATTCCGCTCGGGCCCGCCTGGAACGGCCGTTTCGAGCAGGTGGGCAACGGCGGCTTCGCCGGTGCCATCCCGGTGCGCGCGATGGCTCGGGCACTGGCCGCCGGATTTGCGGTGGCAGGCACCGACGATGGGCATCAGTCGCCGGACATGACGGATGCGAGCTGGGCGCTCCATCACGAAGAGAAGGTGATCGACTATGGCTGGCGCGGCATCAGTGAAACCACGCGAGCAGCGAAAGCCATACTCCTGAAATTCAAGGGAAAAGCTGCCGACAAATCCTACTTCGTAGGCTGCTCGGACGGCGGCCGCGAGGCGCTCATGATGGCGCAGCGTTTTCCTGAGTATTTCGACGGCGTGGTGGCGGGGGCGCCGGCCTACACCATGACCCGGCTATTGACAAGCGGGGCGCTGCGCTCCGCGACCGTCGCGGCGCCCGCGGCGCACTTCTCGGCCGCCAATCTCGCGCTGTTGCAGCACCAGGTGCTGGCCTCCTGTGCGAACGGGGCGAAATTCCTGCCGGACCCCCGCCAGTGCCGGCCCGATCTGGACCGTCTGCGCTGCGAGGGGGCAGCGACCCCCGCGTGCCTGAACGATGCACAGATCGCGACTGCGCGCGCGTTGTATCGCTCCCAGGTTGATCCGGTGACGCATACGCAATTGTACGGCGTGCTGCCGGGCGCGGAGGCGGTGCGGGGCAGCTGGGATGCGTGGCTCACGGGCGGCGACGACGGCGGCAAACCGGCGGCACTCGGCTTTACCCGGAATTATCTGGCCAACCTGGTCATGGAGGACCCGCACTTCGATCCGGCGCAGGTGACGGAGGCGAAGCTTGCGCGCGCGGCGCAGCGTTACGCGCCCATCATGGATGCGAACGATGCGGACCTGTCGGCGTTCAAGGCGCACGGCGGCAAGTTGATCCAATACCATGGCTGGAACGATCCGGGCATCGCGCCCGGCTACTCGCTGGAGTATCGCGCGCGGGTGGTGGGGCGGATGGGGGCGGTGAACGACTTCTACCGGTTGTACATGGTGCCGGGGATGCTGCACTGCTCGGGCGGCGATGCGCCCACCGAGGTGGACTGGCAGGCGGCCATCGAGGCGTGGGTGCAGTCGGGCGCCGCGCCGGGCGCGTTGACGGCGGGCGATGGGCGGGGCGGCAGCCAGACGGTGCTGCCCTACGTGGACGAGTGAGCGGGGACGCGAGCGCGGGCCGACACGCCACGCGGTGAGCGCGGATTCTGCGCTCGTCGAGCCGAACTTACGGTGCGGTGAGGGGGGCGGGGTGTGGCAGGGCCGCGACCGACTTGGCGGTGGCCTTCTGCGGATACTTGTTGCCGAAGCTGGTGCGGACGTAGTTGACGACGCCGGCGACCTGCTCGTCGCTCAGATGCACGGCGCGCACCTCCGACACCTCGTCCTCGGCCAGGCCGAACGGCGGCATGCCGTTCTTGCCGTTGAGCACGGTGATCGCGACGTACTGCCAGGAGACGAGGGCAGGGTCGCCGGCGAGTCTGGGATAGTGGCCCGCGCCCACGGCGCCCTGGCCCTGGGCCATGTGGCAGCCCTGGCAGAGGTGTTCGTAGAGGGCCGCACCACCCATGTTGCCGACCCCGGCGGTGGACGTGAAGGCGGCGTCGTCGGCGCGGCTGGTGAGCGAGGCGGTCGCGGCGAGCAGGCTCAGCAGGGCCAGTGCGCGCGGGCCAAGCGCGCCGCGGCGGAGCGCTAGGGGGCGCTTCAGGAGTACGCGGGCGCGCTTCATGCCGGTGCTCCCTGGGCGACCATTTTCCGGTGCAGCCGGCCGACGGCGTCGAGCGCGGAGGTGACCGCTCCTTCCTGCCAGCCGCCGATGTACGAGGCGTGCTCGCCGGCGAGGACGATGCGCTCGTCGATCTGGCACAAATTTTCGTAGTGACGGGCGCGCGACGCGTCGCTCCACATGCCGAAGCAGCCGAACGTGAACGGTGAACGATGCCAGGCGACGGCGACGCCGTTGTCGAATTCGCGCGGATATTGCGGGTGGATCTGGCTGCCGTACTCGACCGCCTTCTGCACGCGCTGCGCGGGCGTCATGGAGGTGAACTCCATGGCGTTCAGCCCCCAGATGTAGGCGCCGAGCAGCACGCCCTTGCCGCCGCTGTGGTAGCCGTAGTTCGGATAACCGATGTTGGTGATGGGCAGATCGGTGTAGCTGATGCCGCCGTAGATGTGGTCGTCCTCCTCCCAGAAGCGGCGCTTGAACTGCAGACCCACCTTGATGGCGGAGGCGTAGGGCACGGCGGAGATCGCGGCGGAGAGCGTGGGCCCCACGTTCATCGGGATCTGCGCGAGCACGGAGAGGGGAATGGTACACACGCACCAGTCGGCTCTGGCCTGCCGCCTGGCGCCGCCCGGTGCCTGGGTGTCCTCGTAGGTGGCGGTGACGCCGTGGGCGTCCTGGTGGATGTCGACCACCTTGGCGTGGTACGTGATGAGGGGCCCGAGTTCGCGCCCGAAGGCTTCGCCGACGCGCCCCATGCCGCCCACGGGCTGGAACAGCGCGGTCTGCATGTCGAAGGTGTCGCCAGTGGGAATGCCCTGCCAGAGGCCGGACCTGAGGATGTCGGAGAGACCCGTGGGCTGGGAGGGGATGGGGCGTGCGCTGAGGCCGCCGCCGGGATTCTTGGCGAACCCGCGCCGTTCGCTGGCACTGTCGCTCGAGACGTAGGAGAAATTCTTGTCGAGGGTGCCCCAGTCGCGCAGGGATTCGAGGAGCTTCTCCTGGTCTTCCTTGGTGACGGATTCGTTCAGCGCATTCTGGTGCGTGGCCTTGGCCAGCAGCTCGGCGACGTGGCCCTGGTAGTCGGCCTTGATCTCCCGGTAGCGCTGCGGCTTGCCGCCGAAACCGGTGCTGCTGTGCAGGTAGGCGTTGTAGTTGACCTGCACGAAGGCTTCGAGCGGCACCTTGAGCGTCTTGCAATAATCGAGCATGCCGCGGTGGTGGTAGGGGATGCGCCAGGGCCCCGGGTTGATGTACAGGTCCTTGTCGAAACGGCATTCCTGGGTCAGGCCGCCGAGCTCGGTGTACGTGTCGCCGCCGCGCAGCGTCCAGTTGCGCCCGCCCGCGCGGCCGTTGTATTCGAGCACCTGGACCTGGTAGCCGGCGTTGCGCAGTTCGTAGGCGGCCGTCATGCCGGCCATGCCGGCGCCGAGGACCAGGACGGAGGCGCCGCGTGGCGCGCCCTGCAGGTCGATGGGTCCTGCGTAGGGCGATTCGGCCGCCACGCCGAGACCGCTCATGGCCTGCACCATGGCGCCCGCGCCGGCCGTGACCCCGATCATGCGCAGCAGATCGCGCCTGTTCATACGTGCGTCATCATCCGGATGCATCAGATACCTCGACAGTGGCGGCGGACGTGTCGTTGTTACCACATGTGCAGCGCAGCAACAAGCGGCGGGCCGCTGCGAATTTTTTCGACAGGTCGGCGGGGTCGTGTCAAACTCCGCGCCCTAGCCACGCCCGGGACGCCGGACGCTGATCGAGACGATCGCGTCAGGGCCTGGGCGCATTCCGTGTCCGTAACCTCAAGATCGATGGAAGTTTGATATGGCCCGTACCACACCGCTTTCCGATGTACGCAACATCGGCATCATTGCCCACGTCGACGCCGGCAAGACGACGACGACCGAGCGCATCCTGTATTACACCGGGCGCAAGCACACCATCATCGACATCCACGACACCAAGGACTTGAAGACGTCGACCACGACGGATTACCTGGAGCAGGAGCAGAAGCGCGGCATCACCATTCAGAGCGCCGCGGTGTCGGCGTTCTGGCGCGACAAGAAGATCAACGTCATCGACACGCCGGGCCACGTCGACTTCACCATCGAGGTGAACCGCAGCCTGCGGGTGCTGGACGGCGCGGTGGTGGTGTTCGATGGCGTCGCGGGCGTGGAGCCGCAGTCGGAGACCAACTGGCGTCTGGCCGACAATTACGGCGTGCCGCGCATGTGCTACGTGAACAAGATGGACCGCAGCGGCGCGAACTTCCTGCGCTGCGTGGACATGATCAAGAAGCGGCTGGGCGCGCGGCCGCTGCCCGTCCAGCTGCCCATCGGTTCGGAGGACAACTTCAAGGGCATGATCGACCTGGTCGAGATGAAGGCGCTGGTCTGGGACTCGGACGACAAGGACGCGCAGTGGCAGAGCCTGGACGTCACGCCCGACATCGCCGACAAGCTGCACATCACGACCCCGAGTGACCGCGCCATCCTCGATGCCATCGACAAATACCGCACCGAACTGGTCGACACCTGCCTGGAGCAGGACGACGACGCCATGGAGGCGTTCCTCACCGACGGCACCGTGCCGTCCGCCGACGTGCTGCGCAAGGCGCTGCGCAAGGGGACCTTGAACTCTGCGTTCACGCCGGTGCTGTGCGGTTCGTCGTACAAGAACAAGGGCGTGCAGCAGGTGCTCGACGCCGTCGTCGATTATCTCCCCGCGCCCACCGACGTGCCCGCCATCAAGACGGTGGACGCGGACGGCGAACCGATCGGCGAGCGCCTGTGCTCGGACGAGGAGCCGTTCTCGGCGCTGGCCTTCAAGGTCATCAACGATGCCTACGGGGCCCTGACCTTTATCCGCGTCTATTCGGGCGTGTTGACGAAGGGCGCCTCGGTGCAGAACTCCACCCGCGGCAAACGCGAGAAGATCGGCCGCATGGTGGAGATGTTCGCCAAAGAGGCGAACCCCGTGGAGGAGGCGCGCGCCGGCGACATCATCGCGCTGGTCTCGCTCGCGGACACGGAAACCGGCGACACCCTGTGCGATTCGGCCAATCCGGTCGTGCTCGAGCGCATGCGCTTCCCGGAGCCCGTCATCAGCGTGTCGGTCAAGTCCAAGAACAAGTCAGAACAGGAGAAGTTCGGCACGGCACTCGGCAAGATGGTGCGCGCCGATCCTTCGCTGCACCTCGAAACGGACCGTGAAACCGGCCAGACCATCCTGCGCGGCATGGGCGAGTTGCACCTGGAGGTGACGCTCGACCGCATGCGCACGGAATTCGGGGTGGAGGGGACCATGGGCGAGCCGCAGGTGGCCTATCGCGAAACCATCACCAAGAAGCTGACGGAGCAGTACATCCACAAGAAGCAGACCGGCGGTTCGGGCCAGTTCGCCGAGGTGTGGATCGTATTCGAGCCGCTGGAGCGCAGCACCGGGTTCGAGTTCATCGACAAGACCGTCGGCGGTTCGGTGCCGCGCGAATTCGTGCCGTCCGTGGAGAAGGGCCTCAAGGTGCAGAAGGAAGACGGCGTGCTCGCGCACTATCCGACCGTGGATTTTCGCGCGACCTTGATCGACGGCAGCTTCCACGACGTCGATTCGAATGCGATGACGTTCGAGATCGCCGCCAAGGCGTGCTTCCGGGAAGCCATCCGCAAGGCGGGGCCCATCCTGCTCGAGCCCGTGATGAAGGTGGAGACGGTGACGCCGGGCGATTACCTGGGCGACGTGATCGGCGACATCAACCGCCGGCGCGGCCAGATTCTCGACCAGCTGGAGCGGGGCACCAATATCGCCGTGGTGGCCAACGTGCCGCTGTCGGAAATGTTCGGCTACATCGGCCAGTTGCGCGGCATGACCAGCGGTCGCGCCTCGTACACGATGGAGTTCTCGCACTACGACCCCGTCCCGCGCAACGTGGCGGACGAGGTGATCGCGGAAGTCGCCAAGGCCAAGGCGGCGGCCCTGGCGTAACGGCGGGACATCCCGGGCCCGCGTGCGGCGGGCGCGGCACGTCATGCGCATACCTCTCCTGGCTCTGCTCTGTGCCGTGAGCAGCGTCGTCACCGCCGCCGAAGCGCCGTTCGGGCCGCACAATCCCTTCTATTCGCCCAGCACCCTGCCGTTCCAGGCGCCGCCCTTCGACCGGATCGCGGAGACGGACTACCGGCCGGCGCTCGAGGCGGGCATGCGCACGCTGCGTGCCGAAATCCGCAGGATCGCAGCCGATCCGGCCGCGCCCACCTTCGAGAACACGCTGCTGGCGTTGGAGAGGAGCGGCCGTCTGCTCGACCGCGCGCAGCACGCGTTCGATGCGGTCAGCGCGGCGAACACCGATGAGGTGCTGCAGGCGGCCAAGGCGGCGCTCGCCCCCGAGCTCGCGGCCACCCACGACGCCATTTATCTCGATGCCGGCCTGTTCGCGCGGGTCGCCGCGGTGTACGCGCAACGCGCGACGCGGCCCGTGGGGTCGGAGTCGCGGCGCCTGATCGAGGTCACCTACCAGGAGTTCGTCCGCTCCGGTGCCAGGCTCTCGACGGACGACAAGGCGACGCTGCGGAAGCTCAACCGGG
>CAZZYJ010000154.1:0-8314 GCA_964658215.1 uncultured Steroidobacteraceae bacterium
CTACAGCGCCTGCTTGCGCTCCTTGAGGGTGGGGGGCGTCCACTGATAGATCCACGTTTCGGTCAGCGCACGGCCGTCGACGCGCAGATACAACCGCAGGTCGATGGGCTCGGTGCCGTCCTCCGGCTTCACGTCGAACAAGGCCCGATAACCGTCGAATTCTTGTACGAAATGGGCGGTGATGTGTTCGGTGGAGCCGTGCGACGCCGTCACCACGGCCTCCACGGGCGCGTCCCGGGCCAGCGCGCCGAGCTCGCCGCCGGCGAAATCCACGGCGAAATGCCAGGAGTAATACTGCCGCTTGACGCCGACGATGCCACCGATGCCGGTGCGCGTCGCCAGCGTCTGGGCGAGTGGCGGGCCGTATGGCATCTTCGTGCCCCAGTACAGGCGGTAGCTGAACAATAATTCCTGCCCGGCCCTGGGCTTCTCCAGCGGATTCCAGAAGGCGACGATGTTGTCGAAGGTCTCATCCACGGTAGGAATCTCGACGAGCTGCACGGCTCCCTTCCCCCAGCCTCCCGCGGGCCCGAGCCGCGGTTCCACCCATAAACTCGGCCGGCGGTCGTAGTACACGCCGTCGTCCTGGTAGTGATCGAAATTCCGATCCCGCTGCAACAGCCCGAAGCCACGCGGATTGTCGTCCGCATACGAGTTGAAGTGCAGCTGCGCCGGGTTCACCAACGGCCGCCATATCCACTCGCCGCCGCCGGTCCACATCGAAATACCGTCCGAGTCGTGGATCTCGGGCCGCCAGTCGTTCGCCCCCCGACGGTCGTTCTCGCCGTAGAAGAACATGCTGGTCAGGGGCGCCACGCCGAGGCGTTCGATGGTCTTGCGCGGATAGAGCGCCGAATCGACGTTCATCACCAGGGTGCCCCCCGGCGCGAGCGTGAGGCGCAGGGCGCCGGCGACGCTCGGCGAGTCCATGAGCGCATACAGCGTGAGCACGCCGGAGTCCTTCGCCGGCCGCTCGAACCAGAACGACGTGAAGCGTGGAAACTCCTCGGGACGCGCAAAGGCGGTGTCCACCGCCAGCGCCCGCGCCGACAACCCGTACTGCCGAAAATCGCTGCCGACGGCGCGAAAATAGCTGGCCCCCAGGAACGCCGCCACGTCGGCGCGCCAGTTGGTGACGAACTGCACGCGGAACCCCGCGAAGCCGGCATGATCCTTCATCGATGCGGGATCGATGCCGCTCTTGTCCCATTCGAACATGGCAGGATCGTAGACCAGCTCCCGCGCCTGTCCGTCGACCACCTCGTATACGTGCACGGCGTCGGCGAAAGTGCGGCCGACATGAAAGAACTGGAGACGAAAGGCGAGCCCGGAGTCGCCCCACAAGGAGCGCTCGGTGCGAAAGCGGATGGATTGATACTGATCGTAGCCCAGATGCGCCATGGCGGCGGGCAACGCGTCCTTCGAGGGCTGGAAGGGGTTGCTGGCAAGGTAATGCGCCTGGCCCTTGAGCCAGGCGAAGTCGAAGGCCTGCGGCGCTCCGCCGGCGGTGATCTGCGCGGGCTTCGCAAGATCCGCGCCCGCCACCCGGCCAGCGGCCAGGATCAGGGCTGATTTGAGTACGTTGCGGCGTGCAATCATGCGTTCGGATCCTTTAAATCGAATGGGCGGGGCGCGCTGCATCGGGCAGCAGCGCAAGTTGATTGAGGAGCCGCGAATCCCCGGCGACCTCGACGCGTTCGGCCTGCGTCAGCCATTCCAGCGCCTCCTCGAGCGTCCGTGCGTCCAGCAGTTTCTGCCGCGCGGTGAAGGCATGCGGATCGGGCTGGCCGCGCGGATCCTGCGGGCGGTCGAGGTTGCAGCCGATCTGCACGAGCCGGGCATCCCGGTTTCTGGCGAGATAGCGCAGCCCGTCCTCGGGCAGCACGGCGGCGCCGGCGATCAATTCTGCGCGGCGGCGGACCAGCGGCGGCGTGTCGATCTCCTCCGGCGTGCGCAGCAGCGCCACCCGCGCCAGGCCGCGGCCGATGGAGGTGCTGCCGCTGGCGCGCGACAGCGGCACGGCCAGAAACAGGCCGAGCAGCGCAGGCGAGAGCCAGGCCAGCAGCGGCGGTGACAAGAACCAGACGATGACGGCCGTGACGCAGCTCAGCAGCATGTGGCGTTTGTGAAAGTGCCAGGCATCCGCCCAGCTGGTGCCGCCGCTGTCACGGCGCTGCGGCTTCCAGCCCGAATCACGGCCCATGAACACCTCGAACACGTGCCGGGTCTGCACCAGCATCAACACCGGCGCATACAGCGCCGACAGCACGGTCTCGAGCACGAAGCTGGCGGCGACGCCGATCACGCCGCCGCCGCCGCGTCGTATCCGCGCGGAACACAGGGCGCGTACCAGGCCGAGCATCTTCGGAATGAGCAGCACCGTCATGCTGAACCAGAACAAGGTCATCATGCGTTCGACGTCGAAACGCGGCCAGGACGGAAACAATTGAAAGTCGTGGTTGAAATATTCGGGCCGGATCAGGTGTGACTGCACCGCGAGGGCGAAGCCGATGCCGAGCATGATGAGCCACAGCGGCGAGGACAGATAACTCATGATGCCGATGCCGAGGTGCACGCGGCTGGTGAAGCTCAAGCCCGCGCTGCCGATGATCTTCAGATGCTGAAGATTACCCTGCGCCCAGCGACGGTCGCGTATCGCGACGTCGATGAGCGAGGGCGGCGATTCCTCCCAGGAGCCGGCGAAGTCCGTTTCCATGCGCACCTTCCAGCCGCCGCGGCGTATCAGCGCCGCTTCCACGAAGTCGTGCGACAGGACGTGGCCGCCGAACGGCTTGCGTCCCTTCAACACCGGCAGCCCGCAGTGGTCGGCGAAGGCGCGCATGCGGATGATGGCGTTGTGCCCCCAGTAATTGCAGCTGTCGCCCGACCACGCCGACAGTCCGCGGGTGATGACGGGGCCGTATACGCAGGCGGCAAACTGCTGCAGACGGCCGAAGAAGGTGCGGGCGCCTATGAGCTGCGGCGCCGTCTGCAGGATGCCGAGCGCCGGGTCGGCCTGCATGACCTGCACCAGCCGCAGCAGCGTGGCCGCGTCGATCAAGCTGTCCGCATCGAGCACGATCATGTGATCGTAGCGGCCACCCCACCGGGTGACGAAATCCTCGACGTTGCCGGACTTGCGCGCGACGTTGCGCCAGCGGCGCCGATACCACACGGGCATGAGCGGGGCGAGCGTGCGGCGCAGTCGGTCGATGGCCGCCGTCTCGCGGATCCAGGCGTCGACGTGGGTGGAGTCCGAGAGCACGACGATCTCATACAGCGAGTTCGCGGCGAGGCTGCCGAGCGCTTCCGCCATGGCCTGCAGCGCCGCGGTGGTGCGCACCGGATCCTCGTTGTAGATCGGCATCACCAGCGCGGTGCGCGAGGCGCCGGTGGCCGGCGGGGCGGTGCGCGGCGCGGGATCGGCGCGTTTCGACGCGCCGGCCAGCACCGAGCCCGCGGCGAACGCGATCCAGCCCAGCGATACCGCGAAGAAGACGATCATGGTCCCCTGCAGGAACGTCATGCTGGTGAAGCGCACCACTTGCAGCATCTGATAGATGCCGTAGGTGGACACGCCCATCGTCGTGACGACGAGGATGATGCGCGCAAAGAGGACCGCCCCGGCGGAGCGGGTCCGCGTGCGGCGCGACGGCGAGCGGCCGAGGTCCTGGGCCGGCATGTCGAGCGGCGCGCCGGGCGGCATGCCCCCGCTCGACGTCATGCTCGCGTGGGCCACGGCGCTGTTCACGTCGCCGTCCATCGATACAGCCAGGTTTCCGTGGTGGGACGCTCGCCCCGCATCACCCGCAGGCGCAGCTCGATCAAATCGCTGGCGTCGGGATCGAGTTCGAAGCTGGCGCGCAGTCCGTGGATGGCGCCGTTGGAGGTCAGGCTGGCATTCGACACCCTGCCGGCGGAGGTGACCAGATCCAGGTGCAGACCGTCGATCTTCTCGCCGGCGCCGACGAAATCCAGGACGAACACACGGCGCTTGCCGTCGAGGCTGGCGCCGGAGCGCGTCGCCAGAACCTTGCCGAGCGCCTTCGGCAGCGCGGGCTCCGGGAGCCAGGTCACCCGATAGGCGAACTGCACGGGATGGCCGGGCGTCAGGGTCTGTGCGGGCCGCCAGAACGCCACGACATTGTCGTTGCTTTCGCGGCCGGACGGAATTTCCACCAGCTCCACGCTGCCCGAGCCCCAGTCGCCCTGCGGCGTGACCCATGCGCTCGGGCGTCGCTCGTACTGGTTCTCGAAATCCTCGAAGTCGCTCTGCTGGCGTGAGCGCTGCACCAGGCCGAATCCCTCCGGCGCCTGCGTGGTGAAGGTGGAGACCTGCAGCATGATCGGATTCGCCAGCTGCCGGAAGATGTGCTCGCCGTCCCGGGCCGTGATCTGCAAACCGTCCGAATCGTGCACCTCGGGACGATAGTCGTCCAGGCGGCCGCGGTTGGTCTCGTCGAACAGGAACATGGAGGTGAGCGGCGCAATGCCGACCACGTGCATCTCGCGGCGGGGAAACAGCGTCAGCTCGACATCCATCCGGGTCTCGATGCCGGGCTGCACGGTGAACCGATAGGCGCCCGTCGTCGAATCGCTTTCGAGCAGCGCATAGATCACGAGCGATTCAGCCTGTGCGCCCGGCCGCTCCACCCAGAAATGGGTGAAGACCGGGAATTCCTCGCCGGACGGCTCGGCCGTGTTGATGGCGAGACCGCGCGCCGACTCGCCGTACAAGAGATGCTGGGCCACCGCGCGGAAATAGCTTGCGTTCTGGAACACCAGAAATTCGTCCCAGATCTTCTTCGAGTTGATCTGGCTGCGCACCCGAAAACCCGACAAGGGCAGCGACACCTTGCGTCCCAACCGGGGCAGGGAGGCGCCGAGCTGCGGGAGCGAGGAACCCAACTGGAACATGGCCGGCGTGGCGACCACGTCTTCCGCCACGCCGTTCTCGACGATGGACACGGCGACGGCCACCGCCTGGCTGTTGAGTCCGCTGCGCAGCAGTTCGAGCCGAAACGGTACTTTCTCGTTGCGCCAGATGCCCGCGTTCGGATTGAAATGAATGCTGCGGTATTGTTCCGGACTCAGCTTGTCGAGCCCGGCGGGCAGGGAATTTCGCTGCGGCGCGTAGGGTTTCTCGGCGCGCCGTCTGGCGTCCTCGAGCAGCGTGTCGAAGGAAAAGGCGCGGCCCGTCGCCGGCGCGGTGGCGCCCGCCGGCGGTCCCACGGCGGCGCGCGTCGGCCCGGTTTGCGCCACGGCGGCGCGCGTCGGCGCGGCCTGCGCCACGGCGATGCTCGCGCCGAGCACCAGCATCCAAAATGACTTAAGTTGACAAGCCGGCAAGTGAACCCCGATGAGACTTAAGGCCTATGCATTGTTATTGCCGGAACCGTCTCCTGGCGCGATACCTTGATGAAACTGAGAGGCTGTGTCAACGGGCACGCCCGGCGGGCGCCTCCTGGTATCCTGCGGCGCCATGTCAGCCGATTCCGCACCCTCTCACGAGCCGCAATGCGCCGGCGCCGTGCTGCTGGTGCGACCCGCGAGTTTCGGCTTCAACGGCCAGACCGCGGCGAGCAATGCCTTCCAACACGACCCGCCCGGCGATGCGCCGCCCGCCGCGCTCGCCGACGCCGCGCTGCGCGAATTCGAGGCAGTGGGCGAACTCCTGACGCGCGCAGGGGTGCAGGTGGTCGTGGCTCAGGATACCGCGCAGCCCATCAAGCCCGACGCCGTCTTCCCCAACAACTGGGTGAGCTTCCATCGCGACGGCACCGTGGTCCTGTATCCGCTGCTGGCCGCCAACCGACGCCCGGAACGCCGCGACGACATCGTGCGGCTGGCGGCCCGGGAAGCGCATTTCGTGGTGAAGCACAGGGTTGATCTGAGCGGCCGCGAAGGCCAGGCTAGATATCTCGAGGGCACCGGCAGTCTGGTGCTCGACAGGGCCTCCCGAATCGCCTATGCGTGCCTGTCGCCGCGCACCGATCGTCAAGTGCTCGAGGAGTTCGCGCAGGCGCTGCGCTACGAAACGGTGATCTTCCAAGCGCTGGACGTCGCGGGGCGGGCCATCTATCACACCAACGTGATGATGGCCGTCGGCGAACGGTTCGCCGTGTTGTGCACCCAGGCCATCGCATCGGCCGACGAGCGAGCGGCGGTGCTCGCCCGCCTGCAGACCACCGGCCACGAGGTCCTCGATATATCGCCGGCGCAGATGCACTGCTTCGCCGGCAATCTGCTGCAGCTGCGGGGTGACGCCGGTGCGGTGGTGGCGCTGTCGAACACGGCCTGGGACAGTCTGGACGCCGGGCAACGTCGCCGGCTCGAACGACACGGGCACCTCGCCCTCGCCGACATACCGCACATCGAGCGTTTCGGCGGCGGCGGCGTGCGTTGCATGCTCGCGGAACTGCCTGCCGCGCAGGCAGGCCGCGCGGGGCGCCCGAGCCTGCCGGTGTCATAATCCACCCATGCTGGAACTCGGGGTCAAAACGCTGATGGCTTACCTGCTGGGCACCCTGCTCGGCAGCCTGCTGCTCGGGCGCCTGCGTGGCGTGGACATCCGCGCACTGGGCAGCGGCAATGCGGGCGCCACCAACGCCCTGCGCACGCAGGGCGCGCTGTTCGGTCTGGCGGTGCTGGCGTTCGACATCTTGAAGGGGGTGGTCGCCGTACGTTTAATCCCCGCGGCGCACGGGGCGGGGGCAGACCCGGGCGTCTCGCGCGAATGGCTCACCCTGGCGTGTGGCTGCGCCGTGATCGTCGGGCATGTCTTCCCGGTGTGGTTCGACTTTCGAGGCGGCAAGGGCGTCGCCACCGTCGTCGGCGTGCTCGGGGCGCTGCAGCCCTGGCTGCTGCTGCCGTTGATCTCGATCTGGCTCGCGGTGCTTGTGCTGACGGGTTTCGTCGGCCTGGCGAGCATGCTCGCCGGGGTGGGCCTGGTGTTGGCGGTGTATCTGCGCGAGCCCGCGAACGGCCCGTTGCTCGCCTTTTGCGTGACGGTCACCGCGTTCGTGATCTACACCCACCGCGGGAACATCGCCCGCATGCGGGCCGGCACCGAGAACCGCGCCCGCCGGGTATGGCTGTTTCGACCGCGCGCCTAGACCCGCCGGCGCTGCTCGTGCTGCTGGCGGACGGCGGACTGCGCTCCGGCGAATGGCTGGCGCAGCAGCTCGGCATGAGCCGCGCGGCGGTCTGCAAGACGGCGCAGCGATTGCGGGCGCGCGGCATCGAGGTGCAGGCCGTGCCGCGCCGTGGCTACCGGCTCGTGGAGCCCGTCGAACTCCTGGACCCGGCGCGGATTCGCGCGGCGTTGACGGCCGCGGGAAATGCGCGCCTGCGCCGTCTCGAACTGCCGTTCGAGGTGGATTCGACCAACACCCGCCTGCTCGAAGCCGGTCCGCCGCCGCCCGGCGTCGCCGACGTGATGATGAGCGAACTGCAGCGCGCTGGGCGCGGCCGACGCGGTAAATCCTGGCTCGCGCCCTTCGGCGGCAGCATCGCCTTGTCGCTGGGCTGGGTTTTCGGGGAGGCGTCCTGCGCGAGCCCGAATCTGAGTCTGGCGGTGGGGGTGGCGGTGGTCCGCGCGCTGCAGCGTGTGGGTACCTCGGGGTTTGCGCTCAAGTGGCCCAACGATCTGTGGTACCAGGACCGCAAGGTCGGCGGAGTTCTCCTCGAAATGCGCGGCGAGGCGGGCGGGCCGGCTCACGTGGTGATCGGCATCGGCATCAACGTTGCGTTGCCGCCCGCGGTGCGCCGCGACATCGAGGCGGTCGGCGTGCGGATCGCAGCCGTGGCGGATGCCTGCGCGAGCCCGCCGTCGCGCAATTTGCTCGCCGGTGCCATCATCGACGAGCTTTTGAGTATGCTGACGCAGTTCGAACGGTTCGGCTTCGCACCGTTTCGCGACGCGTGGCGGCAGCTCGACGCGCTGGCGGGTCGTCCGGCCCAGGTGCTGCTCGGCGACGGCCTCGTCGCCGGCATCGCGCGCGGCATCGATGCGCAGGGTGCCCTGCTGTTGGAACATGAGGGCAGATTGCAGGAATTCGTCTCGGGAGAAATCAGTTTGCGCTTGCTCGAAGGGGAGACATGACGGTCGTCAAGGGCATCGTGGTCTGTCTCGCGCTTGCCAACATCGGTTATTTTCTCTGGGCGCGGGGCGTGGGCAGGGCCGACGAGGTTGCCGATGCCAGTCCTGCGGCCGTGCTGAGGCTGGCATCCGAAGTCGCGCAAGCGGCGCGCGGTGGCGCGCCCGGCGCGGAGCATGGCGCTGCGCAAGGCAGGGACGCCGGCGTCACGCCGG
>CAZZYJ010000155.1:0-8292 GCA_964658215.1 uncultured Steroidobacteraceae bacterium
CCAGCAGCGGCGCCGCTTCCGGGGTGTCGCGCAGCGTGACGAGATCCGGATGCTGCGTCCCCAGATAGCTCCAGTCGCAACACTCGCCCTCGGCGATGAACACCCGCTGCACGCGCGTCATGTCGCGGTTGAGCGCCAGACGGACCTGGCGCATGTCGTACAGATGCACCCGGCAGCGCTCGTCGCAGGCGCCCGTCCCCCAGTACAGCAGCGTCCATTTGCGCTTGAGGAAATCGGCGCCGGTGCGGGCCGGCGCGGCGCCGGCCGGGGGCGCGGCGATCGGCAACGAGACCTCCGGCAGGGGTCGGGCGGGGGTGATCAGGTCGCCGCGATTGACCCGGCCGCCGGGGCGCCAGTTGCCCTGCCCGTAATACAAATAGAACGATACGGCGAGCGGCGCGAAGAACAACAGGGCGATGCCGACCAGCAGCCGTCGTTGCCGGCGATCGTGACCTGCCTGGCCGGGCGCTGGCACGGTGTCGGCGCTGTATTTCGAGGATGCGGGGTGGCTCATGCGTGGACTCCGGCCGCGGGCGGCTTGCGCAGATTGGTGACTACGTAGATCACCAGCAAGGCGAGTGCGAGTCCAAACCACTGCACGGCGTAGGCGACGTGCCGCAGCGGCGGCAAACCGGGTGCCTGCCACTGGCGCACGTAGCCGTCGGGCTGACCGGGATCGAGCAGCACCACCGGCGCGGCGGCGGACCAGTGGGATTCGCCGAGCAGACGTTCGAACTCGGCGTGTGCCGGAAAGGCGGCGACCACCGGATAGGGGCCGTGCAGCGGCGCGGCGTCACCCAGTCGTATGCCGGGGCTGGGCAGATGGTCGGCGCGCCCACGAACGAGTCGTGCGTCGCCTTCGACGTCGATGCGCGGCAGTTCTGTGCGGTGCGCGCCCACCGGCACCCAGCCGCGGTTGACCAGCAGCCATCCGCCGCCGGTCAGGGCGAACGGCGTGACGACGTAGTAACCGGCGTGGCCGGCGGCGTCGAACATGTTGTCGATGAGCACCTGCCGGGTGGTGTCGTAGCGGCCCCGAGCCTCGACGTGTGCGTAGCGCGGCAGGAGGGGGGTGTCGGCAGCGACGGTGCGTGTGGCGCCAGAGCCGCGTGCGAACTCCTCGAACAGCACGCGCTTCTCGTCGGCGCGCCTCAACTGCCAGCGGCCGAGCGACGCCAGCAGGACGAGCAGCACCACGGTCGCCAGCGACGTGAAAACGCGGGGTGCGAAGATGCGGGAACCGACTTTGATGGGCACGATATACTGGGCCGTGGAATTCAAATATGTCGTGGTGGGTCTTCTGGCGCTGATCGTCATCAGCCTGGGAAAGGCGTTGTTCCATTTGTCGAGCAGCAAACCCGAGGACAGCGGCAAGATGGTGAAGGCCCTGTCGTGGCGGATCGGCTTGTCGGTGCTGCTCTTCGTGCTGCTGTTCGCGGCGTACTCGCAGGGGTGGATCGATCCGCAGCAGCATACGCGCTGAGCGTCCGGCCGGCTCCTGCCGCCGGCGCCGCCGTCCGGCCGTCGGCCTTATCCCCTCCGTTATATCCAATACACGAAGATGAATAGACCGAGCCATACCACGTCGACGAAGTGCCAGTACCACGCGACGGCCTCGAAGGCGAAATGGCGCTGCGGCGTGAAGTGGCCCTTCATCACCCGGAACCAGATGACGGTGAGCATGATGGCGCCGAGCGTCACGTGGAAACCATGGAAGCCGGTCAGCATGAAGAACGTCGAGCCGTAGATGCCCGTGCCGAGCTGCAGCCCCAGCTCGCTGTAAGCCTCGTGATACTCCATGCCCTGCAGCACCACGAAGGTGAAGCCGAGCAGGAAGGTCGCCGCCAGAAAGATCTTCAAGCGTGCGCGGTGCCCGGCGATCAGGGCATGGTGGGCGATGGTCACGGTGATGCTGCTGGTCAGCAGGATGGCGGTATTGATGGCGGGCAGACCGATGGGCGCCACCGTCTCGAAACTGCCGTCGGCCCGCGGACCCAGCGTGCTCGGACCGTTCGTCGGCCAGGCGCCGTCGAAGTTCTTCCACAACAGCAGGTTGTTGAAGATCTTGACGCCGTGGCCGGACAGCCAGGGCACGGCGAGCTCGCGCGCGTAGAACAGGGCGCCGAAAAAGGCGGCGAAGAACATCACCTCGGAGAAGATGAACCACATCATGCCCATGCGGAACGAGCGGTCGACGGCCATGTTGTACATGCCGTGTTCGTTCTCGCCGATGACGGTGCCGAACCAGAAGATGAACATCAGCGCGAGCAGGGCAAAGCCGGGTACCAGGGACCAGGCCGGCAGCCATTCGTTCAGCGTCGCGACGGCCCCGAGCATGAGCGTGAACAACGCCACCGAGCCGAAGATGGGCCAGGGGCTGTGGTGGGGGACGTAGTACTTGTCCGGGCTCGGTGCGTGCGCTTGCGCCATGATTCTCTAACCTTCGCGGAATTAGTCGAACGAGGAGTCTAGCGGTTTGATCACTGCCGTGCCGCGGTTTGCGTGGTGTCGAAGATGGTGTACGCCACCGTGACCTTGTCGACGTTGGCCGGCAGACCCGGATCGACGATGAAACGCACCGGCAGATTGCGGGCTTCGTTGCCGGCGAAGCGCTGCGGATTGAAACAGAAACATTCGGTCTTGTGGAAGTACCGGGCGGCCATGCTCGGGCTGATGCTTGGCACGGCCTGGGCCACGGAGGCCACCGAGGTGAGGTTCCTGGCGTAGAACTCGGTGTCGTAGAGCTTGCCCGGATGGACGTGCATCGACGCAACTTTCGGCTTGAACTCGAAGCTGCCCACCGATGCGGGGTCGGCGACGAACTCGATGGTGACTTCGCGGCTGGCGTCGACGGCCTCGTGCACGGCGACACGCCCCTCCTTGGCCTCGGCGCTGCCGATGCCCGTCACCTTGCAGAACACGTCGTAGAGGGGGATCAAGGCCCAGCCGAACGCGAAGCTCGCCGCCGTCATGACCAGCAGACTGCGGGTCAGCGTTCGGTTCGCCCGTTTGCGCTCGACGGGCTCCATCAACGGTGGCTGCGATAGATCGTGATCGCGATGAAGCCGAAATAGAACAGCAGCGCGAGCGCCGTCAGCAGCAGAGCGCGCCCCCGGACCCTGCCGGGGGACGTGCGCGACAGGTCGTTGCCACCGCCGCTCATTTCAGGTCAGGCGCCACCGTGAAGCTGTGGTAGGGCGCGGGCGAGGGAATGGTCCATTCCAGACCTGTCGGCGTGGCGCCGTCCCACACTTCCGACGACGCCTTCCGGCCGCCGCGGGCACACTGGATGATCACCACCGCAAAGAGGATCTGGGAGAGTCCGAAGCCGAAGCCGCCGATGGAGGACACCATGTTCCAGTCCGAGAATTGCACGGCGTAATCCGGGATGCGCCGGGGCATGCCGGCGAGGCCGAGGAAGTGCTGCGGGAAGAACAGCACATTCACGAAGATGGTCGACAGCCAGAAATGCGCCTTGGCCAGACCCATGCTGTACATGTTGCCCGTCCATTTCGGCAGCCAGTAATACACCGCGGCCATGATGGCGAACACCGCCCCCGGGACCAGCACGTAATGGAAGTGAGCCACCACGAAGTAGGTCTGGTTGTACTGGAAGTCGACGGGAACGATGGCGAGCATGACGCCGGAGAAGCCGCCGATGGTGAACAGAAACAAAAACGCGATGGCGAACAGCATGGGCGGCTCGAAGGACAACGAGCCCTTCCACATCGTCGCCGTCCAGTTGAACACCTTCACGCCGGTGGGCACCGCGATCAGCATGGTGGACATCATGAAGAACACCTGGGCCGCCAGCGGCATGCCGTCGACGAACATGTGGTGACCCCAGACGATGAACGACAGGAAGGCGATGGAGGCGATGGCGTAGATCATCGACGTGGCGCCGAACAACGGCTTGCGCGAAAACGTCGGCAGGATCTCCGAGACGATGCCGAAGGCCGGCAGAATCATGATGTAGACCTCCGGATGCCCGAAGAACCAGAACACGTGTTCGAACATCACCGGATCGCCGCCGCCCGCGGCGTTGAAGAAGCTGGTGCCGAAATAATGGTCCGTGAGCAGCATGGTCACGGCGCCCGCGAGCACCGGCATGACGGCGATGAGCAAATAGGCCGTGATCAGCCAGGACCAGCAGAACATCGGCATCTTCAACAGGTTCATGCCCGGCGCGCGCATGTTCATGATGGTGACGATCACGTTGATGGCGCCCATGATCGAGGAGGCCCCCATGAGATGCACCGCGAAGATGGCCATGGCGACGTAGTTGCCGCCCTGCAGGAACAGCGGCGGATACATGGTCCAACCGCCCGCCGGCGCGCCGCCGGGGACGAACAGGCTGGACAGCAGGATGGTGAAGGCGAACGGCAGCAGCCAGAAGCTGAAGTTGTTCATGCGCGGCAGCGCCATGTCCGGCGCACCCACCTGCAGCGGGATCATCCAGTTCGCGAGGCCGACGAACGAGGGCATCACGGCGCCGAAGATCATCACCAGCGCATGCATGGTGGTCATCTGGTTGAAGAAGGCCGGATCCACCAGTTGCAACCCGGGCTTGAACAGTTCGGCGCGGATCACCATGGCCATGGCGCCGCCGATGAAGAACATGATCAGGCTGAACACCAGGTACATCGTGCCGATGTCCTTGTGATTGGTGGCGAACAGCCAGCGGCCGATGCCGGGGGCCGGGCCGTGGTCGGCGTGGTCGTCATGGGCGGTATGCGTAGCGTGATCGTGGGCCATGGTGCGTACTCTCGGGGGAATGCGTGGGGGTTTAATTCAGAACTTGGGCGGTGGCCGGAGGCGCCGTGGCCGTGGCCGGGGAGACGGAGGGCGGTGTTGCCGCCTGTTTCATGGCCGCCTTCTGCTCGTCGACCCATTTCTTGAAATCGTCGGGCGTGCGCACGTCCACCACCACCGGCATGAAGGCGTGATCGCGGCCGCACAGCGCCGCGCATTGACCGCGGTAGATGCCTTCCTTGCCCGCGTCCACCTTGAACCACAGCTCGTTGACGAAGCCGGGGATGGCCGAGCGCTTGGCACCGAAATCGGGGATCCACCAGGCGTGGATCACGTCCATCGAGGTCAGCAGCAGACGCACCTTGGTCCCGCTGGGGATGACCAGGGGCTTGTCCACGTCGAGCAGGTAGTTGGGCACGGATTTGGGATCGATGCCCGAACCCAGCTGGCGGGCGAAGTTCGAATCCTGCTTCAAGGTCGAAAAGTAGTCCACGCCGTCGCCGGCATCCATGTACTGGTACTGCCACTTCCACTGGTATCCCGTGACGCGGATGGACAGTTCGGAGTTGCGGGTGTCTTCCTGCTTGAGGATGAGGTCGGCGGCGGGAATCGCCATCACCACCAGGATCAGCACCGGGATGACGGTCCAGATGATCTCCACCCTCGTGCTGTGCACCATGGTGGTGTCGGGGACGGCCCCCTGCGAGCGGCGAAATTTGATCAGCGAGTAGATCATGACGCCGAACACCACCACCGCGATGCCCACGCAAATCCAGAACACCTCCATGTGCAGGCCGTACATGGCCTTGCTCAGGTCGGTGACGCCCACCGGCAGGTTGTAGCCGTTCGACGTGTTGGATCTGCCGACGGGCGTCTGGGCGGTCGCGGTTGCGACGGCACACGAAGCGGCGGCCGCGAGTGCCGCGGCGGCTCGACGCGCGTGCGAGGAAGGGTGATGGTGATCGCTGGCCCTGGTAACGCTCATCTAGAAAAATCCCCTTCGGTTCGATCGATTTCAAGCGGCGGCGACTCGTTGATGCCGCCCACCAGATTCCTTAAACGCTTGGCGAGACGGTCACGCTCCTCCTCGCTGAGAAAGCTGCCCACCTCGAAAGCCCGTCCGCTGCTCTCGATCGTCAGTCGCCGCGGATACGGGCGGGAACTCGAACTGCGAAGTCTAACCTTCGCCCAATGCCGCGCAAACTCTTGTTTTGCCTCGCCGCGCCGTGACCGGGTAACGACGCTGATCTGGGAGTCCGTGATCAACACGGTCTGCGTGTAGCGTCGGCGGCGCATGCTCGAGCGCAGCGCGAGGCCGAGCGCCAGCATTTCCAGCGCCCAGAACGGCAGCACGGGCCAGAAACCCATTACCACGAAAATCGAGCTGAAAGCGAGGGAAAACAGACACGTGCCGGCGAAGAAAAGTCTGGCACCCGCCGGGGTCAGCGAACAATTGGGCGCGAGCTCGATGCGCTGTTCCATGACGACAAGGATATCTTATTTGACGAAATTCGCTCGCCGTAGTCCGGTCAGCAGCGCATGTCGCACCTCGTCCACGGCGTTTTCCGGTGCAAAAGTCAAATCGGCGAGGCAGGGCGCCTCGAGCCGGGTGCACAATGCGGCGACGTTCTCGGCGCGACGTTCGAAGTGCGGATCCACGGAGTTCGCCACCCAGCCGCGTAGAACCAGGCCGTGGCGGCGTATCGACTCCTGGGTCAACGCCGCGTGGTTGAGGCAGCCCAGCCTGAGACCCACTACCAGGATCACCCCGAGCTGCCAGCGCACGGCCAGGTCGGCGAACGTGCGCCGTGCGTCCAGCGGAGCCAGCCAGCCGCCCGCGCCCTCCACCACTAGCACGTCGCTCTGCGCGGCGAGCCGCCGGTAGGCCGCGTCCAGCACGTCGAACTCGACGTGGCGTCCCGCCTCCGCGGCGGCGATGTGCGGGGCGATGGCCGGCTCGAAGGCATAGGGGTTCACGTCGTCGTAGCACGCGCGCACCGTGGCGGCGGCCCGCAGCGCGCAGGCGTCGTCGTTGCGCCAGCCCTGCGGCGTGACCGCGCAGCCGGAGGCGATGGGTTTCATGCCGGCCACCCGCCGACCCGCGGCGCCGAAGGCGTGGCACAAACCCACCGCCACCCGGGTCTTGCCGACGCCGGTGTCGGTGCCGGTGACGAAGAAACTAAGGGAGGTCACGCCGCATCTTGAGCTGGCGCCGGATGTCCTCGAGCGACACGCTCGCCGGTTCCGAGCCGGGACGCCGCGCGTCGGCGGCGGGTGCCCAGGCCTGCCCGAACACCACTTCGTAGGTGGCGGGAAGACGCCCGTCCACGCGGTACTTCTCGTATTCCGCCTGCATCGCGGCAAATTTGCGCGGTCCCGTCAGCCCCCGCGGGCGGCCCTGGGTGGCGTTGCGCGCGCCGATCGCTTTGAGGTCGGCGACCAGGGCCGCCACCGCGGCGTATTTCAACGTATAGCGCTCCACGTCGAGCACGGGCGCCGCGAACCCGGCGCGTACCAGGGCATCGCCGATGTCGTGCATGTCGAGGAAGCGGCTCACCCGGGTATGCGCGTCCACCCGCGCCCAGGCGTCGCGCAGTTCCTTGAGCGTGTCGGGGCCCAGGCTGGCAAACGTCAACAAACCGCGCGGCTTGAGCACCCGGCGGCATTCGGCGAAGACGGCATCGGGATCGGTCCACTGCAGCATGAGACTGCTGACGAGCAGATCCACGCTCGCGTCCGCGAGCGGCAGCCGTTCGGCGTCGCCGCACACCCGCTCGAAACGACGCAGCCAGGAGCGTTGGCGGCCGGCGCTGCGCAGCATGCCCAGCGCCGAGTCCAGGGCGATGACCACGGCGCCGGGGTAGCGGCGCTTCAACGCCAGGGTGGCATGACCCGTGCCGGCGCCGGCGTCGAGGACGACCGCGGGACTCAGGGCGGTCAGGTCCAGGCGTTGCAGCAGGTTGTCACGCACCTCGCGTTGCAGCACCGCGGCGGCGTCATACGTCGTACCCGCCCTGCCGAACGAACGTCGTGCCCAGGCGTGGTCGAGCGCGTACGCCCGGTCGTCGTCGTTCACGCCCGCGGCGGCTCGGCGACGAGCTGCAGCCGCTCGAACAGTCGCCGATCGTGCGCGGTGTCCGGGTTGCCGGTGGTGAGCAATTTTTCACCATAGAAAACGGAGTTGGCGCCGGCCATGAAACACAGCGCCTGCAGCTCGTCGCTCATCTCGCTGCGGCCCGCGGACAGGCGCACGTGGGCGCGCGGCATGAGGATGCGGGCGACGGCGACGGTGCGCACGAAGTCGAACGGATCCAACGCGTCCGTCTCGCCGAGGGGAGTCCCGGCAACCCGTACCAGCTGGTTGATGGGCACGCTCTCAGGATGGCTCGGCAGGGTGGCGAGCGTGTGCAGCAGGCCGATGCGGAGCGGGTCGGCGGCCCAAGCCGCGCGCGAGACGGTGAACGCCAGCAGCAGCGCCAACACGGTACGCATCCGATTTCCCCGCATCTTTGCGCGGTGCATGCCATATCGCGGCCGGGT
>CAZZYJ010000156.1:0-2663 GCA_964658215.1 uncultured Steroidobacteraceae bacterium
CGGGCTG
The DNA here is from genome assembly GCA_964658215.1 of uncultured Steroidobacteraceae bacterium. Classification (GTDB taxonomy): domain Bacteria; phylum Pseudomonadota; class Gammaproteobacteria; order Steroidobacterales; family Steroidobacteraceae; genus Bog-1198. The sequence continues at coordinate 8 of CAZZYJ010000156.1, forward strand.
GCGGCGCCCCGGCGTGCGGCGGCCGGCGGGCGGGGCCGCGGCGCCGTTCGACCCAGCGTTGTTCCTGCGCCTCTGGGTGTTGTTCGTGCTCGTGTTCTTCTCGCTGTCCGACTCGAAGTTGATTCCCTACATCCTGCCGGCGCTGCCGGCGCTCGCGTTGCTGATGGCGGCAGGTCCGGCGGCGGTGCTGCGCCGCGAGGTCGGGCTCGCCGCCCTCGGCAGCGTGCTGGCGGCGCTCGCCCTCGGCGCGCTGTGCTGGGACGCGCCGCGGCTGCTCGCCGGCAACGACCGGCGCGCGTATTTTCTGACGCTGGTGCCCGCGCTGCTGCAGGTCGCGCTGTTGCTCGGCGTGTCCGGGTTGTTCGTGCTCGCGCGACGGCGCCACGGGGCCACCCACGGCGCGGTATTCTTGGGCGCAGGCTGGTGCTTGGCCGGCATGCTGCTGATGCGGGCAGCGGGGTTGGTGGCGCCGATCTATTCGGGCGCCGTGCTGGCGCGGGCCGGGCGCGACCTCGTGGCGGGCGCGCCCGTGTACAGCGTCGGCACCTACGACCAGACGCTGCCGTTTTACTGGCAGCGCACCGTGCGCCTGGTGGCCTACCGCGGCGAACTCGATTTCGGGCTGCGACGGCAGGCCCCGGGGACCGAGCTGCCGGCGGTGGCTGACTTCGTGGCGCGCTGGCAGCGTCCGGGCCAGGCGTACGCGGTGCTGGAACTCCCGTTGTACGATGAGCTCGTCGCGCAGGGGGTGCCGTTTCGCGAGGTGGCGCGCGACGTGCACCGGGTGTTGGTGGCGCGACGCTGAGCGCGCGGGCGCCGCAGGCGGTACGGTGTCGCGCAACGGTGCGGTCCCCGGTGCGGTTACATAGCAGGAGTTGGTATGCAAAGTTTCTTGCCCTTCACCCGACCGTCGATCGATGCCGACAGCATCGCGGCGGTGGCCGAAGTGTTTCGGTCCGGACAGCTGGCGAGCGGCCCGAAGGTGGCGGCCTTCGAATCGGCGCTCGCCACGTATCTCGGCGGCGGCCGCGAGGTGCGCGTCATGACGTCGGCCACCGCGGGGCTCGAGATCGCGCTCGAGGTGGCCGGGGTGGGCGAGGGCGACGAGGTCATCGTGCCCGCCATGAGCTTCGCGGCGAGCGCGAACGTCATCGCGCGGGTGGGCGCGACGCCGGTGTTCGTGGACATCGACCTGTATTCGAAGAACATCGATCTCGAGCAGGTACCGCGCGCCATCACGTCGCGCACGCGCGCCATCATGCCCGTGCATTTCGCGGGGCTCGCCGTGGATATGGATGCGTTGTACGACCTCGCCGGCCGTCACCACCTGCGCGTGGTCGAGGACGCCGCGCACGCCATCGGCACCCGGCACGGCGGCCGCCTGATCGGCAGCTTCGGCGATCTCGTGGTGTTCAGCTTCCACCCGAACAAGAACATGACGTGCATCGAAGGGGGGGCGATCGCCACCGGCGATGCGGCTGCGGCCGGGTCCTGCGAGCAGTACCGTTTTCACGGCATCAAGCGCAACCCGCAGGGCGAGATCGACGTGCTCTTTCCGGGCGCGAAGAGCAACTTGTCGGACGTCGCCGCGCAGATCGGCATCGATCAACTGCGCAGGCTCGATGGGTTCAACGCGCGTCGCCTGGCGCTGGCGGAGCGCTATTTCGGGGAACTGGAGGGCTATGGCGCGGTGGTGCTGCCGGCGCGGGGCGATGCCGGGCACAGCTGGCACATGTTCCAGGTGCTGATCGATTTCGTGGCGCAGGGCATGACCCGGCCCGAGTTCCAAGCGCGGATGGCGGAGCGCGGCATCGGCATCGGCGTCCACTACCCGGCCATTCCCGGCCTCGCGTACTACCGCTCCAAAGGCTATCGCGTGGAAGACACCCCGGTGGCCGAGCGCGTCGGCCGCGAGACGGTCACCCTGCCGCTGTTCCCGGCGATGACGGACGAGGACGTGAGCCGGGTGTGCCGGGAGTTGCGCGGGGTGTTGCAGGCGTAGGGCGGGGCGCACGAACCCGCCATTGCGGCTACCAGGGGGCTCGGTGCACACTTCGGGCGGGCAATTCTCGCCCAAAAGGAATTCATATGAAGCGTTTCATTTCCATGGCCGTGGCGACCTGCGTGCTGGCCGCCCCGTTGTACGCCGCCCTGAAGCCGGGTGTCGATGCACCGGATTTCACCACCCAGGCCACTCTGGCCGGCAAGCCGTTCAAGTTCGCGTTGGCGGATGCCTTGAAGAAAGGCCCCGTGGTGCTGTACTTCTATCCGGCCGCGTTCACCCCCGGCTGCACGGTCGAGGCGCACGAGTTCGCCGAAGCCACCGACAAGTTCAAGTCCATGGGCGCGACGGTGATCGGCGTCTCCCACGATGACATCGAGAAGCTGAACAAATTCTCGGTGTCCGAGTGCCGCAACAAGTTCGCGGTGGCCTCCGATGCGGATCAGAGCATCGAGAAGTCCTACGACGCCATCCTCGCCATGAAGCCCGAGTACGCGAACCGGACCTCGTACGTCATCGCACCGAACGGCAAGATCGTGTACGAGTACACCGCGTTGGACCCGGACAAGCACGTGTCCAACACGCTGGCCGCAGTCGAGAAGCTGCAGGCGGATCAAAAGAAGGGAAGCTGAGTCGAGTCTAGAACGGCGGCGG
>CAZZYJ010000156.1:2697-8264 GCA_964658215.1 uncultured Steroidobacteraceae bacterium
CCGCCGCCGGAGGGCTTTCCTTCAAAGTTCACCCGGTCGTGCCGGCCAGTCAAAGGTCGACTTGGATCGCCATTCGTGGCCTTGGGTATTCAGCTAACGCGTCACGCAATTTGGTATTCGGCGGGCTCGGTGGTCGGATGCGCACGACCTCGTGTACTGTATTGCGAACAAGCCGGGTGGCATGGATGCGGTAGTGCAGGCTTTCCGCAAGCAATTGAGCGGCAAACATGGCGCTACTATTCAGTCCGCGCTGGAGATACTGCACCGTAGATTCGTCGATGAGCCTGAAATCGAGGGCTACCAAAAGGAGGGGCCCGTCGCGGTCGCACGATTCGAATTCGGTGAGGATACCGACCAGCGCGGCCAGCGAGCGCTGCGTCAACGCGAGGCAAGCGACGTCATAGATCGCCTGATTCGAGCTGTCAAGGCCGAGGAGTTTGAGCGAGACTGAAAAATACGCCCCACCGGAGCTCGTTCTTACGCCCGCACCAGGCGGTGGGTCGCAAGACGGTGTGCTTCCGCGAGCGTCGATCGTCAGTTCCGCGTGCCGACATCCGCGAACCAATCGAGCCCCTCGGTATAGCCCCCGCAGGAGGCGAAGAACGGCTCGCGGATTTCCTCGAGGTAGATCGCCGCCGCTTGATCCGTCGTCAGGGGCGAGAGCGCCGCGCCATACTCTTCGACGGTTTCGAAGTCGCCGAGTTTGGCGGCGCAGTGCTCACAATGGTTCATCCAGTAGAAGCGTTGCACGGTTTGGCTGAAGTCGACGCGGTAGTGGGGCGCCAGAGGCCGCAGACGCGCGGCCACCGGCGCGGCCAGGTCCTTGACATAGCTCAGCACGGTGGGCTCCGCCGCCGCCTGCCAGTGATCGTCGGCCGGATCGTCCTCCACGTACAACGCCTCGTGTCCCGCGGGCAGCACGATCGCCACCACCCGCGTGATCGCCCTACAGCGCCAGCATTCGCGGGTCGTGGTGGCGAGGAAATACCGCGCCGCGCGGATGTTCGGCGTCGAGGGCTGTGGGCACCATTTCTGCAGCGGCGCGGGATCGACGTGCTCCGGCACGTACCAGACTCTCCGGCCGGGGTCCCAGCGCGCGCCGAGCCGCTGCGCTGCCTCCTTCTCGTCGAAGGGCACCTGTAGGTCGATCCGCGCCACCTTGGCCTCCTGCACGTGACATCTCTCGCCCCTGGGACACCAGAGTGTGCCGCAGCGCACCGCCAACCACCCGCTGCATTCGGGCCCTGTTCACGCAGAAAGCCAAGATCGTCACGAGGTCGGCAAAGCGACGCCCCTCTACTCGAACGCGGCGCACACCGGCACCGTGACGCGCAGCACCGCTTCCTGCTCGAATCGCGACCGGTAGATCGCCGCGATTTCGCCTATCGCGCGGCGGCTGGCGGCGTCCGCGGGGTGCAGGATGTCGACGACGTGCGTGGCTTCGCGCACGGGGATGCCGTTCTCACCGCGCCACTGTCCCGCGGCCGCCCACGTGGTGAGGCCCTGCGGGAACCGGGCGGTGACCACGTCGTTCAAGAAGCGGTCCCACTCCGCGGGCGTCACGCTGCCGGACCGTTCGGCGGTGCCGAAGAACAGCCGGTCGTCCAGCATGCGCTGCGTGCCGCTTGCACAATGCACGGGCGCCAGCGCGCAGCCGGCGCTGCCTTGCAGGACCAGCGCCAGCGCCACCGCGGTGGCGGGGGACGCGAGCTTGGACTGCGGAAGTCGCCGTGCAAACCGAGGAAGCTGCCGTCCCGACCGCGGCAGCCCCCGGCCCGCGCCGCGCAGGCGGCCGGTCAATCGGGTGCCCGCGGCATCAACAGCTTGGCGATGAGGCCCGTCCAGCCGGTCTGGTGGGAGGCGCCGACGCCGCGGCCGCTGTCGCCGTCGAAGTATTCGTGGAAGGGGATGTAGTCGCGGTAGTGCGGGTCGGACTGCAGCGCCGGATATTGGCGCAGCACCGGTCGTTTGCCCGTGCCGTCGTTCAGGAAAATGCGTGACAGGCGGGTCGCGAGTTCGGTCGCGATGACGTCGAGCGTGAAAAACTTTCCCGAGCCCGTCGGGCATTCGACCTTGAAGTCGTCGCCGTAGTAATGATGGAATTTCTGCAGCGACTCGATGATGAGGAAGTTGAGCGGAAACCAGATCGGGCCGCGCCAGTTCGAATTGCCGCCGAACACGCGCGACTCGGATTCCGCCGGCGCGTAGCGCACCGTGAGGTCGCTGCCGTCCACCTTGAACACGTACGGATGATCGAGGTGCGCGCGCGACAACGAACGCACGCCGAACTCGGACAGGAATTCGGTCTCGTCCAACATGCGCGCCAGCAGCTTCTTCATGCGGTGGCCGCGCAGCAGCGACAGCAGGCGCCGCTCGCCGCGGCCCGGTTCCTGCCAGTGCGAGACGAGATCGGCGAGATCCGGCCGGTGCTTGAGATACCACTCCAGGCGCTGGCGGAAGCCCGGCACTTGGTCCAGCAGTTCGGGCTCGAGCGTCTCCACCGCGAACAGCGGGATCAGTCCCACCATGGAGCGTATGCGCAGGCGGATGCGCAGGTCGTCGGGCAGATTGAGCACGTCGTAATAGAACTTGTCCTCGTCGTCCCACAGGCCGATGCCCTCGGTGTACACGTTGTTCATCGCCTCGGCGATGCTCAGGAAATGCTCGAAGAACTTGCTCGCGATGTCCTCGTACACGTGGTTCTGCAGCGCGAGCTCGAGCGCGATGTGCATGAGATTGAGGGCGTACATGGCCATCCAGCTCGTGCCGTCGGACTGGTTGATGTAGCCGCCGGTGGGAAGCTTCGCGCTGCGGTCGAAGACGCCGATGTTGTCGAGGCCGAGAAAGCCGCCCTGGAACAGGTTGCGGCCGGAGCGGTCCTTGCGGTTCACCCACCACGTGAAGTTCAGCATGAGCTTGTGGAACACCCGCTCGAGAAACGCAAGGTCGCCCTTGCCGCCGTTCTGCTTGCGGTCGATCTGGTAGACGCGCCAGGCGGCCCAGGCATGCACCGGCGGATTGACGTCGCCGAACTCCCATTCATAGGCGGGGATCTGCCCGTTCGGGTGCATGTACCATTCGCGGGTCAGCAGCACGAGCTGGCGTTTCGCGAACTCGGCGTCGACCAGCGCGAACGAGATGCAGTGGAAGGCCAGGTCCCAGGAGGCGTACCAGGGATACTCCCACTTGTCCGGCATGGAGACGATGTCGGCATTGTTGAGCGTGCGCCAGTCGCTGTCGCGGCCGTGCCGGCGCGACTCGGGCGGCGTGGGCTGGGTGGGGTCCCCCTTGAGCCAGCGCGCGACGTCGAGGTGGTAGTACTGCTTGTTCCAGATCATGCCGGCAAAGGCCTGCCGCTGCACGGCGCGCTCGTCCGCCGAGGCCATGTCCTTCTGCAGTTCGGCGTAGAACTCGTCGGCGTCGGCGCGCCGCGCCGCAAGACAGGCCTCGAAATCGGCGAACGGTGCACTCGCCTCGTGGCGCGTGAGCCGCAGCCGGTACTCGGCCTTGGCGCCGGCGGCGAGAATGGCGTGTTGCCACACACCGGCCTTGGTGCCGGTGCGCTGCGGGTTCACGCTGCCGGTGCGGGCGTCGACGATGCGTTCGTGGAAGCCGTCCTTGAAAAACCCCGGCGCGCCGCACTGCCACAGCCGCGGCGCGTTGCTCTCGTTTTCCGTGAACAGCAGCTCGCTGCCGGCGGCGTCGTGATACAAGCGGCTCATGCCAAGCTCGGCGGGCTCGATGCACACGGTGCCGGCCGCGTCGGCGTGCAGCCGGGGGCGGGGTTTGCCCGCGTCCCAGCTCCACGTGTTGCGCAGCACCAGCTGTGGGATCACGTGCAATACCGCGGCGTCGGGACCGCGATTCCAGGCGGTGATCTTCATCAGGAGGTCGCCGGGTGCGGCCTGGGCATATTCGACGAAGACGTCGAAGTAGCGCTGCTCGGCCATGACGCCGGTGTCCTGCAGCTCGTACTCGGGCTGCTGCGTGCCGCGCCGGCCGTTCTCCGCGACGAGGTCCGCGTAGGGATAGGCCCGTTGCGGATACTTGTAGAGCATCTTGAAATACGAATGCGTGGGCGTCGCGTCCAGATAGAAGTAATGCTCCTTGACGTCCTCGCCGTGATTGCCCTCGGTGTTGGTGAGGCCGAACAGGCGTTCCTTGAGGATGGGGTCGCAGCCGTTCCACAGCGCGAGCGACAGGCAGATTCTCTGCTCGGCGTCGGACACGCCGGCCAGGCCGTCCTCGCCCCAGCGATAGACGCGGCTGCGCGCGTGATCGTGCGGAAAGTACTCCCAGGCCGTGCCGCCGGCGCTGTAATCCTCGCGCACGGTGCCCCACTGGCGTTCGCTCAGATAAGGTCCCCAGTGCTGCCAGTCGTCCGTGCCGGTGGGGTTGGCGCGCAGCCGGTCGGCCTCGATGCTCATGAAGAAACCTCCGCCGCGACGGCGTCGAGACGTTGCAGTGACAACCACGCGCGCAGCACCTCGGCGACGCTCCACGCCTGCGCGAAACAGCCGCGCGCCGCGTGCGGCGCGTCGCCGTCGAAGATCTCGCTGAGCGACCCCACGCAGGCGTCGTCCAGGTGCTGCGCCAGGGGCGCGAGGAAGGACTGCGCGCGGGCGACGTCGCCGTAGACCCGGTGATGGGCCCGTGCGAACGGCCCGAGCAGCCACGCCCAGACGGTGCCCTGATGGTAGGCGGCATCGCGCGCGTACGCATCGCCCGTGTAGCGCGGCGCGTAGCCCGCGGCGTGCGGACTCAAGCTGCGCAATCCGTAGCTCGTCAGGAGATGCCGCGCGCAGGTATCGACCACCGCCCGCATGCGTTGCGGGGTCAGCACGCAATAGGGCAGCGCGACGGCGAGGATCTGGTTCGGGCGGATGCGGTCGTCGCGGGCGCCCGGCGCGCCGCCCTGCGGGTCATCGACGTCGATGACGTCGTACAGGCATTCCCGCCCGGCGTTCCAGAAGCGCTCGAAGCCGCGCGCCGCGGTTTGCAGCAATGCCTCGCACAGGCGCCGCTCCGCGGGGTGGCCGAGACGCTCCGCGAGACGGCTCATCGTCGCGAGCGCATTGAGCCACAGGGCGTTGATCTCCACCGGCTTGCCGGCGCGCGGCGTGAACACCGTGGCGCCGTGCTTCGCGTCCATCCAGGTGAGCTGCAGGCCGGGCGCGCCGGCGTGCAGCAGGCCATCGGCGGGGTCGACGTGGATGCCGTAGCGCGTGCCGGCGACATGGGCGCGCACGACGCCCATGAGCACCGGGAACAACTCGCTCTCGAGCGCGGGGTCGGCGTGCGCGCGCAGGTGCTCGTCGAGCGCGTGAAACATCCACAAGGTCGCATCGGCGGTGTTGTATTCGAGCGCCTCGCCCCGGTCCGCGAAACGATTGGGCAGCATGCCGCCGTCGAGGAAGCGGGCGAACGTGCGCAGGACGTTCGCGGTCACGTCGTGCCGCTGCAGCGCCGTGGCGAGGCCGGGCAGCGCGATCATGGTGTCGCGGCCCCAGTCCGCGAACCAGGGGTAGCCGGCGATGATGGAGTGACGATCGCCGCGGCGGACGATG
>CAZZYJ010000157.1:0-8257 GCA_964658215.1 uncultured Steroidobacteraceae bacterium
CACCGGCGCCGCCTTGCTCGCCGGTCTGGTGACGAGCGCGTTCCTGTACAGTCGTGCGGCTCATCAACGGGACATTGCCGAGGCCGTCGACCGCTTTCTCTCCGATGATCTATTAAACCGCGCCAACCCTTACAAGACGGGATTCAGCAACGAAACATTGGTGGAGGCGGTCAAGCAATCGTCCGCGCAGATCGACCGCAGGTTCGCGGGCGAGCCGTTGATCGCCGCGAATCTTCATCACACCATCGCCAAGGCGCTCGACAAGCGCATGGACTATCCAGGCGGCGATGAGGAATACCTCAAGACCGCGGCCTTGTATCAACAGGCCCAGGGCCCCCTGTCACCCGACGCGGTGATCGCGCAGATGCAGCGGGCGGCCATGCATGTTCGAAAACTCGCCACCGGTTCTTTGGAGGAGGGGAGGGCGATTTATCGATCTCAGCAGCAGACGGTGGACAGCATCTCGCACAAGCCCGCGGAGCTGCCAATCTGGATCGACTATGCGAAGGGGCTCATCCAGATGTACGGCGGCGATGCGAAAGCGGCGATCTCCACCTTTCAGCAGGGGCTCGATGTCGCGCACACCCTGCCTCAGTTCAATCAAGGCGTGATTCTCACCATGGAGCAGCTGGTGGCGGTCTCCGAGACGCGCACGGGACATGCCGAGGAGGCGGAGTTATTGATCAAGCAGATGATGGAGACGGTGCGGCGTATCGATTACACCGACAAGCCCAATCTCACGAATCTCGGCGTGAATCTCGCCCAGGCATACATGGCGGAGCAGAAGAACAAGGAGGCGATCGACGAGGTCGACCAGGTGTATCCAACGCTCGTGGAACAGATGGGCGAAGGCAATCCCCTGGTCATGGCCGCGCTCGGAGTACGTGCCCAGGCGGAAAACAACCTCGGGCGTTGGGACGCCGCCGCCCGCGACAGCCTGAACATCAATCGCATCGGCGCGGGAAAAGATGTGTTCTTGGATGCAGGCAGTCTCACGGACGCAGCACTGTCGCAGTGCCGGGGCGGCCACTTCGAGGAAGGAGAGCGAAGTGCGGAGCGGGCGGCCACGGTCAGCGCCGCGCTCGCCGCGGAGAACAAGGGAGTGGACAGCAGCGTCAAGTTCACACAGGCAACCTGCCTGGTGGGGCTCGGGCAGTACGAGCAGGCACGGCGTCTGCTGGCCAAGGTCGATGCGGCCGCGCTGGCACAAATAAATGGGGATGCCGATTGGACCGTCGACTACGCGCTCGTCGACGCGGAAATCGAGCTCGGCCTCAAGGACTACGCCGGGGCGACGCAGCGGCTGGCAGCCGCCAAACCCACGGCCACGAAGCCGGGCGCAGCGCCGTACCGCGCGGCCTGGTTCCATCATCTGGCAAGCAGCCTCGGCGGCGGCACTCCGCTATAAGCGATCAATTCCCGTGGGGTTTTTGCACGTCGCCAATTGGCTATCTAGATCGCGTGCATTCGAGCCGTCGCAGGCGGCGTGCAGCTCTTTGACACGTGCGCCGTGCCTGGTCGGTCAGTTGCGTTTGCGATGCGAAATTTCAAAACGTCAGTACTGATGGCATAATGAAAGCATGGCACTTCAGATCAATATTCGTGATGTGCCGGAGAAAGTTCGCGACGAACTCGCCGCCCGTGCTGCTCTGCAGGGCAAGTCGATGCAGGAGTTCCTGCGCGCCGAACTGGAGCGATTGGCGGCGCCCGTCTATGGAGGCGTGGCTTCAGCAGGTGCGCAGGAGAAAGCGTGCGATGCAGACCCATCTCTCTTCCAAGCACTTACTCGACAGCAGAAACGCTGACCGACGTTGAATGTCGTCATCGATGCGTCGGTCGTGGTCGCCGCTCTCGTTGACATCAGTTGTTTCCTTTCGAGCCCTTCGCCGGCCGCATCTGGGAATTGGCGCACAACGTGACATGTTACGACGCGTGGTATGTCGCCGTTGCCGAGGCTCTCTCACCGCGTCCGGACGGTGACTTCGCGATCTTTTCTGTCGACGATCAAACTCGGATCACGCGCGAGGAGGTCGGCCAGGGAGTCCGGATCGTCGGCATCGAAGACGCCGGTGTAGAGGCGGGATGAGGCGTCGGGATCTGCCACCACCAGCCGGCGTCGATTGTAGCGGTTGAACTCCTCGGCGATGCGTGCGAGCGACTCTCGCCGGAACACCAGTCGCCGCTGCCGCCAGGCGACGGAATCGGACACCGGGTTCTTGCCGCGTATCAAGGTGCCGCTGTGATCGATGCTCGCTTCTTCGTCCGCGCCGAGGGACACCGGTGGAAGCGCACGGACTGCGCTCGGTTTACGGGTATCGCCGGCGCTCGGCTCGATCGGCGCGGGATGGGGTGCGATGCTCACGCGCCCTTCGAGGACCGCGATGCGGGTGGTGTCTGCGCGGGCATAGACGTCGAACTGGGTGCCCTGGTCTTCGACGGTCGCCTCGTCGGTCATCACCTGGAAGAGTCGCGCGGGGTCGTGATGCACGCGGAACAAGGCTTCTCCGCGCAGGAGCCGCACCTGCCGCAAAGTCGCCGAAAAGCGCACGGTGGCACGCGAATCGGCGTTCAATTGCACGATCGAGCCGTCCTGCAACGCGAACGAACGCTGCTCGCCGACGGCCGTATGCAGGGTTTGCGATGCCGTGCCGTTCGCCAAGATCAGCAGCCAGCCGCCGAGCGCGAGCGCGCAGGCGGCGGCCACGCCCGCCTTGCGCCACGCCCGGCCGGTCGAACGTGTGGGAGTGTGGTACGGCGCAGGGCGCGTCTGCCCCGGACGGGAAAATGGCACCACCGCCGGCGCGAGCTGCGCCAACAGCGAGGCGATGTCGTGCGAGCGCTGCGGGTCGATGTGTTCCAGGGCGTCGTCCAGGCCGAGCATGAAGACGAATTCCGCCACGTTCTGCGGCGAGGACTTCAGCCAGGATACGAAGTCCGCCCGTTGTCCGTGACTCGGGTCGCCCAGTATCTGCACCCAGTTGGCGGCTTCCTCGGCGCGCAGGTAGGCGAGGGTTCTACGGCGATGTGATTCGTGGCCCACGCTCAGGGCGCTCCCAGCGCGACGCGCAACCGCGCGCGCGCTTCCACGAGGTACTTCTCTATCGTATGAATCGACAGCCCCGAGGCGGCGGCGGCCTCCGCGTAGGAAAGGCCGTCGCGTTTGACCAGCAGGAGCACCAGTTTGTGGGTGGCCGGTAATTGCGCGAGCGCCACGTCGAGGCGGTTCCGTGCATCCCAGTGTTCGGCGCAGCCTGTGGCCGTATTGGCACCCGGCTGCTCGCACGTGGCGTCGGTGATCTCGGAGTCGAAGGTCACGAGTTCGCGCTGCCGGCGCTGGCGGAACTCCCGGATCACGTGGGCGGCTATCCCGAGCACGTAGGCGAGGGGGTTGCGGACCAGTTCGGCATCGCGGACGCGCAGGAGCCGTGCGAATACCTCCTGGCTCAGATCGTCGGCGTCCTGCGGATGTCCCACACGGCGCAGCAGATAGCGTCTGAGCTCGGCCGAGTGTTCCTTGAAGGAAACCCCGGCAAGCCGCGCCGCGCTCTGGGCAGTCTCTGGGTGCATGACCTCTATAGTGCCGCCCGGCATCGAAAGCCGGTAGTGGGCGGCGACTACCGGCTTTTCGCCTCCCGGCCACACTGCATGGGAACGAGCGCTTCCAGCGGTGACGCTGCAAGATCGGCCGACTATAACGACGATGACAATGCAGGGGGAGTGGCTATGCGGTTTTTCATGCTGTGGAGCGCGGTGGCGCTGATCATGGGCAGTGCGCGGGCACAGGGGTTGCCGCCGACGGCCCCGCACCCCCTCGACATCCCGACGGCCCCGCTGAGCGAATCCTTGAACACGCTCGCCCAGCAATCCCACCTGCAGATCCTGTTCGCCTCCGCGCTCGTGCAGGCGCTGCAGGGGCCGGCGGTCAAGGGATCCTTGACCGCGGAAGAGGCCCTGCGCAGGCTGCTGGCTGCGTCGGAACTGCAGTTCGAATTCGTGAATCCGCATACCGTCACCATCACGGCCAGAAGGCGCCCGGCGACCCAGACCGCGTACCACGCCATGGCAGCCGAGCCGGCCGCGAACGCGGTCGTGGCGGCGGATCCGCCCGGGGAGGATCGGGGACCCCGCCTCGAGGAAATCGTCGTCACGGCGACCAAGCGCAGCGAAAACCTGCAGAACGTGCCGATGACCGTTTCCGTCGTCTCCCAGGCGCTGTTGCAGTCCCAGAACCTCGCGGACACCGCCGATCTCAAGCGGCTGGTGCCGGACCTGCAGTTCACCCACGGCTTCAGCGCCGGAGACGATCATTTCGGCATCCGCGGCATCACCACCCAGGTGGTCGGCCAGGGTCTCGAACAATCGGTGGGGGTGGCCTTCGATGGCGTGCCGCTCGGCCGCAATGTCGGCTCGATCGCCGACCTGGTCGACGTGCACAGCGTGGAAGCGCTGAAGGGACCGCAGGGCACCCTGTTCGGCAAGAATGCGTCGGCGGGCCTCATCAACGTCTTCACCAACCTGCCACAGCTCGACGTCACCGAGGAAATGCTCAGAGCGTCCTTCGGCTCGATGAACCTGCGCCAATATTCTGCCACCGTGAATCTGCCCGTCACGGAGCAATCTGCGCTGCGCGTGAGTGCCTGGAAGTTCCGCCACGACGGCCCGGTCGAGGAGGTCAACACCGGTCAGGACATGGGCGACAAGAACAGCGAGGGGGCGCGGCTGCGCTATCGCTGGCGTCCCGCCGAGGAGTGGGATCTGAATTTCACGGGCGAGTGGACGGATCACCACGAGAACGGCACCGGGTCGACCATCCGAGATTTCGTGCCGGCCAACTTCACGGCGGGCAACGCGGGGGCGCAGATCGAATCCTGGGAACTGTCGCACGGCACCGTGCCCTCGGATCACAATTTGACGGCGCGCGGCCTTGCGCTGCCGTACTACGACGACGGCCGCACCGCCGCCTATACCGGCCAGGCCGACTACGCGCTGGCCGGGGGCACCCTGACGGCGCTGATATCGTACCGCAACATCTACAGCGACGATCAATACGACACGTATCCCAGCGACAGTCCGACCAATCAGCGCTTCAAGAACGAGGACACCGTCAAGTACGACCAGACCTCCGAGGAGGTGCGTTACGCGTCGCCCGCCGCCGAACGTCTGCGCTACGTCGTCGGCTTGTTCAACTTTCGCCTGAAGTTGCGCGAAGATCAGGGCATCGGCCTCAAGGTGGCCAACAGCCCGCTGATCATCAACGACAACTTCGACAAGCACGTCGAGAACGAGAATTACGCGGAGTTCGGCGAGGCCACTTTCGACGTCACCTCGCAATGGCACGTGGTCGCAGGATTGCGGCACTCGGTGGATCGCCTGTCCGCCTCGATGGCTCGCACCTTCCTGTCGCCGCCACCGCCGCTGCTCGCCGGGTCCACCGGGCCGGGCGATCCGTATGGCGTGTTCGCCGCGGCGACGGCGACCGAGTATCAGGATTGGTCCTGGCGCACCGGGTTGCAGTATCAGCTCACGCCCGACGTCATGCTCTATGCGACGGCGTCACGGGGATACAAGGGGCCCGGCGTCGGTTACAGCCTGACGAGCACCGCCCGAACGCTCGCGAGCGCCAACGAGGGCCTGGTCAAGCCGGAGATCGCCCACGGCTACGAACTGGGTGTGAAGAGCCAATGGCTCGACCGCCGGCTCACGGTGAACGCCTCCCTGTACGACGAAATTTTCGACAATTTTCAAACCTCGCTGGTCATCCCGGGACCGATCGTGATCATCGCCATCGAGAATGCCCGGCAGGCGAAGACCACCGGCCTCGACTTGGACGCGAACTGGGTGGTGACCCCCGAACTCAGCCTGCTCGCCAACCTCACCTACGACGACGCGCGCTATACCGACTTCAAGAACGCCACCTGCAACGTGAACCAGTCGGCCGCGCAAGGGTGCGTGAACAGCCGGCAGAATCTCGACGGCCATCCGCTGGCGACGACGCCGAAGGTCACCACCAATCTCACCGCGCGTTACGAGCGGCCCGTCAGCACGGCCTGGCGCGCGTACTTCCAGGCCAATCACAGCTATCGCAGCGGTGTCACGTTCAGCACCACCGACGACCCCTACGCCCGCCAGGGTGGCTACGGGCTGGTCAACCTGTCCGCCGGCTTGAACAGCGCCGATGCGCGCTGGAGTATCTCGCTGTACGGCAACAACGTGCTCGACAAGGCGTACGTCGACAACATCGCCTATCTGGCGAGCGGTGCGTTCTACATCAACGACATCAGCTATCAGGACCTCAGGAACTATGGGATCGCGCTGAGCGCTCACTTCTGATCGGCAACGCCGCGTCGACGGCCGAGGGTGCCGCATCGGTGCCCGAGGGGTTAAAATGTGAGTCATGACCCTGCGTCACAGCGAAATGACCCGGCGCCGCCTGTTGCTTGCCTCCCTCGCCCTGCCCGCGTGGCCGCTGCTGAACGGCTGCTCCGCGCCGATACCGAGGATGCGCGGCGCCGTCACCACGTCCGCCGCTGCCGCTCTGCTGGCGCGCAGCGCCGCGGCCCACGGCGGCCAAGCGCTGGCGACGCTGTCCGATCTGAATGTCGCCTACTCCGGGCGATGGCATCCCCTGGTCGGCAAGCTGCAGCCGGCCTTGGTCGACGCGGGCTTCAGGGGCGGCTCCGAGGAGCGTCTGCTGCCCGGTCGCCAGCTCCTGGCGCAGGCCCACACCGGTCCCCTCGGACGCAAATACGTGGCGCGCCGCTGGCGGCGCGGTTCACCGGGGGAGGTTCGTGTCTGGGTCAACCGCGAAGAGTCGCACGACGCGGACCGGCTGGCCGCCGCCGCACTGGTCGCCGACGGCTACGCGCTGTTCTTGCTGGGTCCCATGCTGCTCGCGCAGACCTGGGGCACCGACCGCACGCGGGCGATGGAACTGGAGGGCGTGCAGCGGATCGAGCAGCGGGGCGTCCGGCACGAGTGCGATGTCCTGAGCGTGCAATTGACCCCCGGCCTGGGCTTGTCGGCCGGGGATCGCTGCCTGCTCTTCATCGACCGCGAGGAGCACGTGATGCGCAAGGTGCGCTTCACGCTCGACGGCCTGGCCTCGACGCGCGGGGCGATCGCCGAAGTCGACACCGAAGAGTACGTCGCCCTGCACGGCGTACGCTGGCCCACGCGCTTTCACGAACAGTTGCTGCGTCCCTTCCCCTTGGCGGTGCACGACTGGCGCTTGACGGGATTGGACGTGAACCGCGGCCTGACGCCCGCGGATATCGACGGGACCGAGTTCAGCGGCGGGGCGACCCGCGCCGCCACGCCCCTGCCGATGTGACATCGACGGCGCGCGTCTAGTTGGGCTGAATCGGCTCGCGCGCGGTGCCTGATCGTGTATCCCACAGGCAACATTTCGAGCCTTTTACAAGATGTGCTGGCTGAGCCGCGATCCGGCGAGTCAGCGACGTGATCCTCGACGTGCATGTCGGACTCAAGACCGTGGCGACGCTCTATCGCGAGCGCGATGAATACGTCTTGCGGTACCTGCCGGAGGCGGCCCCCGCGGACTTCGTGAGCCTGACGATGCCCGTCCGTGAGGAACCTTGGAAGTGGCCCCGCGACCTGCACCCGTTCTTTCGCCAGAACCTCCCGGAGGGCTACCTCTTGGGCGTCATTCGCGAGGAATTCGGGCCGCTTCTCGATGGCACGGACCTCTCCCTCCTCGCTGTCATCGGCGGCGCCGGCATCGGTCGGGTCACCGTAACCCCCAAGGGTGTCGAACCCGGGAGCTCCTTGAGACCGCTCGATATCGAAAGCTTGCTCTCCGCCGAGACGTCCGTGGACAGCTTCGCCTCGCTGGTGCGCACCTACGCGCGGGCCGCCATTTCTGGCGCCGTGCCCAAGTTCTTGGGGCCCGATCGAACCGACGATGTAGCCGCCCTCGGCAAGTCGACGCTGCGCACCAGCCGGTTCATCATCAAAGGCTCGGATGACAAGACCCCGTTTCTAGGATTCAACGAATTCTATTCGTTGCGCGTGCTCGACCGGCTGAACGTGGCTCCCGTCGCGCACGCCCGCATGTCGAGCGACGGGCGGTTGCTGATCGTCGATCGCTTCGACCTTGGCCCGGATGGCGTACCGCAAGCGGGCCTCGAGGATGCATGCAGCCTTCTCGGGCTGCCTCCGCACGAAAAATATGTCCCTTCGATGGAGGAGGTACTTAGGGCCACCCGAGCCTATGTCGCCTACGCATCCTTGCGCACGC
>CAZZYJ010000158.1:0-8253 GCA_964658215.1 uncultured Steroidobacteraceae bacterium
CTGGCCTCGGCCATGCACCGTGCACGGCGTCTGATCTCGGAAGGCGTGACCACCGTCGAAATCAAGTCCGGCTACGGTCTCGATCTCGACACGGAACGGCGCATGCTCGAGGTGGCACGCGAACTCGGGCGGCGGCTGCCGCTGACGGTGAAGACCACCTACCTCGGCCTGCACGCACTGCCCGTGGAGTTTCGCGACGACCGCGCGGGCTACGTGGAACGGGTCTGCGGGTCCTGGCTGGCAAGCCTCGTGGCTGCGGGTCTGGTCGATGCCGTCGATGGCTTCTGCGAGAACATCGGTTTCACGCTCGCGGAAACGGAGAAGTTCCTGCAGGCCGCGCGGGGCTTGGGACTGCGCGCCCACCTGCACGCGGGTCAGCTCACCGACATGGGGGCGGCGGAGCTCGCCGCGAAGCACCGCGCGCTGTCCGTGGATCATCTGGAATACCTCAACGAGCCGGCCGTGCACGAGATGGCGCGGGCGGGCACGGTGGCCGTACTGCTGCCCGCGGCCTACTACACGTTGCGGCAGAGCGTGCCGCCGCCGGTGGATCTGCTGCGCCGGGCGCGCGTGCCGATGGCGGTGGCCACCGACTGCAACCCCGGCACTGCCCCGTGCACCTCGCCGCTGCTGGTGCTCAACATGGCCTGCATTTTGTTCGGCCTGACGCCGCACGAGGCGTTGAGCGGCGTCACGCGGCATGCGGCGCAGGCGCTCGGCGCCGCGGCGGAACTCGGCACCCTCGAAGTGGGCAAGCGTGCGGACTTTGCGTTGTGGCGGATCGAGCGGCCGGCCGAGCTGTGCTACCACCTCGGCACGAACCCGTGCGTGGGCGTGGTGCGCGGCGGCCAGCCGGTATCGGGCATTGCATGACGGGACGATCTGGGCAATATTGACCGGCTACACGTTACAGGCCAGCCCATGACTCATCTGCGAGCGCGCGGTTCTCTGCGCGCCAGGCTGCGCGAGGAGACGCGCGATGATCACCGTCTCATCGATGCGACCCTGTCAACGCTCGATCTCGCTGTTGCCGCTCACTACCGGGATTTCTTGTCCATCCATCGTGCGGCACTCGGCGAACTGGAGGATGCGTGGCGGCCTGCCGACCGGCCGGATTTCGCAGGCTTGCTGCACGCGCTCGACGTCGATCTGGCCGCGCTGGGCGGGACGGCCCATGCGCGGACATTCCGTGCGCGCGCCGATGTCCTGCAGGGGTGGGGCGTGGGGTACGTGATCCGCGGCTCGCGACTGGGGTCCATCCTGCTGCGCAAGCGCGTCGCCGCGCACCTCCCCACCGCGTATCTCGATTTCGTGCCGCAGCTCGACTGGCCGGGTTTCCTGACGTTGCTCGACCAGGATCCGCTGGCGCAGGCCGCGCCCGGAGCCACTCAGGTGATTGACGGCGCCAAAGTGGCGTTCTCGGTGTTCGGCACCGCGGCCGCCGCGGTCGGCGTGGTGCCGTGACGGCGACGGGCGGACGATGTCGGGGCGGTTGAATTTCGTGTTGCAGGCGACGGCGCCGGGCTCGCGGGCGCGGGCGGGCCGGCTGCGTACGGCGCACAACGAGGTGCTCACGCCCACCTTCATGCCGGTGGGAACCCATGCGGCCGTGCGCGCGCAGCGTCGCGAGGATCTCTTGGACAGCGGCGCCCAGGTGCTGCTGGCAAACACGTATCACTTGATGCTGCGGCCGGGCGTGCAAATCTTCGACCAATTCGGCGGCATCCATCGCTTCATGAACTGGCCGCGCTCCGTGCTGACCGATTCGGGCGGGTTCCAGATCTTTTCGCTGCCTGGCAGCCGGAGCATGCACGAGGAGGCGGCGGAGTTCAAAAGCTACGTGGATCAGACGACGCTGCGCCTGAGTCCGGAACGCAGCATCGCGGCGCAGCGGTCGATCGGCAGCGACATCATGATGGTGCTGGATCAATGCGTGCCCTCCACGGTGGAGCACTCGGTGGCGCGCCAGGCCATGGAGTTGACGCATCGCTGGGCCCTGCGCAGTCTCGCGGCGCGCGGTGATTCGCCGCAGGCCTTGTTCGGCATCGTGCAGGGCGCGAGCTATGCGGATCTGCGCGCGCAAAGTGCGCGCGCGGTGACGCAGATGCCGTTCGACGGCTTCGCCATCGGCGGTCTGGCGGTGGGCGAGGGGCGCGCCGAGCGCGAAGACTGCACGGCCGTGGTCACGGAGCTGCTGCCGACGGATCTGCCGCGTTATCTCATGGGTGTCGGTACCACGCGTGATCTGCTCGAGGCGGTGCATCGCGGGGTCGACATGTTCGACTGCATCCTGCCCACCGCGCTCGCCAAGCAGGGCGTGGCCTTCACCAGCCTCGGCCGGCGTGATCTGCGGCGTGCGGCGTACCGGACGCTGGAGGGTCCCATCGATCCTGCCTGCGACTGCCCTACCTGCCGCACGTACTCCATCGCCTACCTGTTCCATCTCAACAAGGTGGCGGAGACGCAGGGGTGGCAGTTGCTGGGCCTTCACAACATTCATTTCTACATGGGTCTCATGCGGACCATGCGTGGCCACATTCTTGCCGGGACCTGGCTCGAGTTCTACGCGGCGCAGCGTGAGGTGCTGGATGCGCGCGACAGCTATGGGCCGCCGGTGCGTCACGTCACCAAGGCGCAGCGCCAGAAACAGAAGATGCAGCTCGGCGGCTACGAGGTGCTGGTGACGCAGGGCGTCGGACACATCCGCCACACCGCCTCGGGCGAGGTGATGCATCCGGTGGCGGACCCGGCGCTGGAAGCGCGCGCGTTGTACGTCGAGCAATCGCGGCTGGTGGAGCGTCTGCAGGCGGAGCACGCAGGCCTGCCACCCCTGGTGGTGTGGGACGTGGGCCTGGGCGCGGCGTCCAATGCCATGGCGGTCATCCATGCGGTCGAAGCGCTGCCCGCCGGCGAACGTGCGCGGGGCGTGCGGCTCGTCAGTTTCGAGAACGATTTCGACTCGTTGCGTCTCGCGCTGCGTCACCCGGCGTGGTTCAAGCATCTGCGGCACGCGGCGCCGCGGGCCCTGCTCGACACGCACCGCTGGTGCAGCAGCGACGGACGGATCGAGTGGATCGTGCTGCCCGGCGACTTCAGCGTCTGCAAACGGCAGGCGCCGGCGCCCGATCTCGTGTTCTTCGATCCGTTCTCGTACAAGACCGACAGTGCGCTGTGGACCCTGGCGGAGTTTCGCGGACTGGCCGAGTTGTGTGCGGGCCGCGCGTGCGAGCTGTTCACCTATACGTACTCCACCCGCGTTCGCGCCGCGTTGCTGGCGGCCGGGTTCTACGTCGCGAAAGGCCGCGGCACGGGGCCGAAGGCGGAAACCACCATCGGCCTGTCGCCGGCCGCCGCCGCGGGGCCGCATGCCCGCGACCTGCTGGGACTCGAGTGGCTGGCACGCTGGCGGCGCAGCGATGCGGCCGAACCGCTCGGCGTTGCTGCGCACGATCCATCCTGGCGGACGGCGGTGGCCGAGCACCCGCAATTCGCTTCGTAGGGGGGGCGATGGCCGGCGCCTGCGCCGACGGCGGTTGCCAAGGTGGTGATCCAAAAGCGTGCGCCCTGGACTTCGTGGCGCACGAATGGGCAGCGTGCCTTGGCCACTGGCTAGTCGCAGCCGGCCGGGGAGTCCCCTAACCGGTTGATACGCATGTCCCTGGCCGATGATCCGCGCCTGGCACGGACCTTGCTGACCCCTTTGGATGGCGCGCGGGCCGCGCTCGACAGTGGTTTCAGGCTTCGCAGAGGTTTACATGGACGGACGCGCTACCCGGATTCGATTGTTCAGCCTGGCGAGCATACCGATGCGGACCTTTCATCTGGCGTGGATGGGCTTCTTCGTCTGTTTCTTCGCCTGGTTCGCGGTGGCGCCGTTGATGACGGTGATCCGCAGCGATCTGCACCTGACCAAGGACCAGGTCGCCAACATCAACATCGCGGCGGTGGGCGTCACCATCTTCGTGCGCCTTTTGATCGGGCCGCTGTGCGATCGATACGGGGCGCGGCTGACCTACACCTGGCTGCTGGCGTTGGGTGCGATTCCGGTGTTCGCCATCGGGCTGTCGCACAGCTATGGCTCGTTCCTGTTCTTTCGTCTCTGCATCGGTGCCATCGGCGCGTCCTTCGTCATCACGCAGGTGCAGACGTCGACGATGTTCGCCGCGAACGTGGTGGGCACGGCGAACGCGACGACGGCGGGATGGGGCAATGCGGGCGGCGGCGTCACGCAGGCCGTCATGCCGCTCATCCTGGTGGCCATCGTCAGCCTGGGCGTCGAGCAGCACCTGGGCTGGCGGCTCGCGATGATCGTGCCGGGCCTGCTCATGCTGGGCATGGCGGTGCTGTATTTTCGTTACGGCCAGGACACGCCCTACGGCAACCTCGGCAGGGCCGTACCGCCCGCCGCCGCCGACGGGACGATCCCGGAGGCGGCGCTGCCGGTGCGCAAGAGCGCGAAGATGAGCTTCCTGATGGCGGCGCGCGACTACCGGGTGTGGATGCTGTTCGTCACCTACGGCGCGAGCTTCGGCATCGAACTGACCATCCACAATCTCGCGGCCACCTACTACGTGGACAAGTTCGCGCTGGACGTGAAGACGGCGGGCTTGTACGCGGGCAGTTTCGGACTGTTGGCGTTGTTCGGCCGTGCGCTCGGCGGCATCATCTCGGACCGGCTGGCACATTCCCGGGGGCTGGACGGCCGGACCGCGCTGTTGTTCGGCTGCATTCTCGCCGAGGGGCTCGGCCTCATGTTGTTCGCGCGCATGGAGACGGCGTCCGGCGCCCTCGCGGCCATGCTCGGCTTCGGCGTGTTCACGCACATGGCGTGCGGGGCGACGTACAGCCTCACGCCCTTCATCAACCCGCGCGCCTACGGTGGCGTGGCCGGGATCATCGGTGCGGGCGGCAACGTGGGGGCCGTGGCGGCGGGTTTCCTGCTCAAGGGCGCGGTGAGCACGCAGCAGGGTCTGTTCATCCTCGGCGCGTTGGTCACGGTGTGTGCGTTCTGCGCGACGGCGGTGCGGTTCGGCGCGGCGCACAAGCAGGCGGAGCGGTCGGCCTACCACGCGGCGCTCGATGCGCGCGATGCCGCCGACGCCCTCACCCCGACTCTGGCCTGAGCCCGTGACGCTGCACGGCGCCTTGAAAAAACGGCTCGTCGTCATCGGCAACGGCATGGTGGGGCACCGGCTGCTCGAAAACGTCATGCGCGATGCGGCGGACCGCTTCGTCATCGACGTCTTCTGCGAGGAGCCGCGCGTGGCGTACGACCGGGTCAAGCTGTCGAGTTTCTTCTCCGGAAAAACCGCGGAAGACCTGTCGTTGGTGGCGGAGGACTTCTTCACGCAGGACGGCATCGCGGTGCACTTGAGCGACCGCGTGGTCGGCATCGACCGTGCGGCGAAGCAGGTGCTGGGCTCGAGCGGGCGCTCGCTCGCCTACGACACGCTGGTCCTGGCCACCGGTTCCTATCCCTTCGTGCCGCCGGTGCCGGGACGGGACCGGCCGCAGTGCTTCGTCTACCGCACCATCGAAGACCTGCATGCGATCCGCGCGGCGGGCGATACGGGCAAGGTGGGGGTGGTGATCGGCGGCGGGCTGCTGGGCCTCGAAGCGGCCAAGGCGCTGAAGGATCTCGGCCTGCAGACCCACGTGGTGGAGTTCGCGCCCCGTCTCATGGCGGTGCAGCTCGACGACGGTGCGGGCCGGGTGCTGCGCAAGAAGATCGAGGAGCTGGGCGTGGGGGTGCACACGGGCAAGAACACCCTGGAGATCGTCGCCGGCACCGATCACGTGAATACGCTGAGATTCACCGACGGGACGGAGCTGGGGGCGGACGTGATCGTGTTCTCGGCGGGCATCCGGCCGCGCGACGATCTGGCGCGGGCCTGCGGGCTCGACGTGGGCGCACGGGGCGGCATCGTCATCGACGATGGCTGTCGCACGTCCGACCCCGACATCTACGCCATCGGCGAGTGTGCCTTGTGGAGCGGCAGGATATTCGGCCTGGTGGCACCGGGCTATCAAATGGCGCAGATCGTCGCGCAGCGAGTGGTCGGCGACGCCACGGCGTCCTTCACCGGCGCCGACATGAGCACCAAACTCAAGTTGATGGGGGTCGACGTGGCCTCGCTGGGCGACGCGCACGGTGCGCAGCCGGGCGCCCGGGCGTACAGCTTCGTCGACGAGCGCAAGCAGATCTACAAGAAGCTCGTGGTGAGCGAGGATGGCAAGCGGCTGCTGGGCGGCATCCTGGTCGGGGCGTCGGACGACTACGACACCTGGCTGCCGATGATGCTGAACGACATTCCGCTGCCCGAGCAGCCGGAACAGCTGATCATCCCGTTGCTCGAGGGGGCGGCCCGGCCGGCGGGGCTCGGCGTGTCGGCGTTGCCGGATTCGGCGCAGATCTGTTCCTGCAACAACGTCACCAAGGGCGCTCTGTGCGCGGCCATCGACGGCGGCGCGAGCACGTTCGGCGGCCTGAAGAAGTCGACGCGGGCGGCCAGTTCCTGCGGCGGCTGCGGGCCGTTGGTCACGCAGATCCTGAAGGCGGAACTCGCGCGTCGCGGCGTCGCGGTGGACAATCATCTGTGCGAGCACTTCGCCCACTCGCGCCGCGACCTGCATCATCTGGTGCGCATCGGCGACATCCGCAGCTTCAACGAACTCCTCCAGAAACACGGCCGCGGCCGCGGCTGCGATGTCTGCAAGCCGGCGGTCACCTCCATCCTGGCTTCCTGCTGGAACGACTTCGTGTTGACGGCCGCGCACGCGCCGCTGCAGGACACCAACGATTACTTTCTCGCCAACATGCAGAAGGATGGCACGTACTCGGTGATACCGCGCATCACCGGCGGCGAAATCTCGGCGGACAAGCTCATCGCCATCGGCGCGGTGGCGAAGAAGTTCAACCTGTACACGAAGATCACCGGCGGCCAGCGCATCGACCTGCTGGGCGCGCAGGTGCACGAGCTGCCGTTGATCTGGGAGGAGCTCATCGCCGCGGGCTTCGAGTCCGGGCATGCCTACGGCAAGTCGCTGCGCACGGTCAAATCCTGCGTGGGCTCGACCTGGTGCCGTTACGGCGTGCAGGACAGCGTGAGTTTCGCCATCGAGCTCGAGAACCGCTACAAGGGACTGCGCTCGCCGCACAAGCTCAAGTTCGGCGTGTCCGGGTGTACGCGCGAGTGCGCCGAGGCGCAGAGCAAGGACGTCGGCGTCATCGCCACGGAGAAGGGCTGGAATCTCTACGTGTGCGGCAACGGCGGCATGAAGCCGCGCCATGCGAATCTGCTGGCGTCTGATCTCGACAAGGCTGCCCTGGTGCGCTACGTCGACCGCTTCCTGATGTTCTACGTGCGCACCGCGGACCGGCTGCAGCGCACCGCGAGCTGGCTCGACAATCTCGAGGGCGGCATCGATTACCTCAGACAGGTGGTGTGCGAGGACTCGCTGGGCGTGGGCGCCGAGCTCGAGGCGGACATGACGCGGGTCATCGACAACTATGCGTGCGAATGGAAGCGGGCGGTCGAGGATCCGGCGACGCGCCGGCGCTTCCGCCACTTCGTGAACAGCGACGCCGCCGACGCGAACGTGTTGTTCGTGGAGGAGCGCGGGCAGATACGGCCCGCCAACGCGGCGGAGCGGGCGGCACGGGACGAACTCGCCGCCGGAGAGCCGGCTTGAGCGACCGCTGGTGTGCGGTGTGCCGCCTCGACGACATCCTGCCGGACACGGGCGTGTGCGCCCAGGTGGACGGGCGGCAGGTGGCGCTGTTCCGCGTCGAGTCGGCGGTGTACGCCCTCGACAACTTCGATCCGGTGGGCCGTGCCAATGTGCTGTCGCGCGGCATCGTCGGTGACCTGGCCGGCGAACTGGTGGTGGCCTCGCCGCTCTACAAGCAGCACTTCAGCCTGACCACGGGCCGCTGCCTGGAAGAACCCCAGCATTGCGTGGCGACGTACGCCACGCGGGTGACGGAAGGCGTGGTGTGGGTGGCGGCGCCGGCCCCGGCCGGCGGGGCAGCCGAGGGCGACTCCCACGGCAGGTTGCGGCTGGTGGTGGTCGGCAACGGCATGGCCGGGATGCGCGCCGTCGAGGAGCTGCTGAAAGTCGCACCGGACCGCTACGACATCGAGGTGTTCGGCGCCGAACCGCACGGCAATTACAACCGCATCATGCTCTCGCCGGTGCTCTGCGGCGAAAAACAGTTCGCGGACATCATGCTGCATCCGCTCGAATGGTATG
>CAZZYJ010000159.1:0-8215 GCA_964658215.1 uncultured Steroidobacteraceae bacterium
GGACCTGGTTCCTGCGCAGCGCGGGCACCACGCGCGGCGAACGGCTGCGTCTGGCCCTGGAGGAACTGGGACCGATTTTCGTGAAATTCGGCCAGGCGCTCTCCACCCGTCGGGACCTGCTGCCGGTGGACGTGGCCGACGAGCTGGCGAAGCTCCAGGATCAGGTGCCGCCGTTCAGCAGCGACGTCGCGGTCGCCGCCCTGGAGAAGGCCTACGGGGCCCGGCTCGAAGAGGTGTTCCGGGACTTCGACACGGTGCCGCTGGCCGCCGCGTCCATCGCGCAGGTTCACGTGGCGCATCTGAAGAGCGGCGAGGAAGTGGTCGTCAAGATCCTGCGGCCCGGCATGCAGGCCATCGTCGAGCGCGATCTCGAAGTGCTCGAAGCGCTGGCTGCGCTGGCGCAGCGCTACTGGGCGGAAGCGCGTCGCGTGCGTCCCCGGGAGGTGGTGCGCGAATACCGCAAGACCATCCTCGACGAACTGGATCTGATGCGCGAGGCCGCCAACGCGGCTCAGCTCAAACGGAATTTCGCCGGCTCGCCGCTGCTCTACGTGCCGGAGATCCACTGGGATTACTGCCGCACCGAGGTGATGGTCATGGAGCGCATCCACGGCGTCATCGTCAACCGCATGGACGAACTGCGCGCGCGCGGCGCCAACATCGCCAGGCTCGCCGAGAACGGGGTCGCGATCTTTTTCACCCAGGTGTTCAAACACAACTTCTTCCACGCGGACATGCATCCGGGCAACATCTTCGTGCAGCTCGACGATCCGGAGAATCCACGTTACGCCGCGGTCGACTTCGGCATCGTCGGCACGTTGCAGCCGCGTGATCAACATTACCTGGCGGAAAATTTCCTGGCGTTTTTCGACCGCAACTATGCACGCGTCGCCGCCCTGCACGTGGAGTCGGGATGGGTGCCCGCGGACACCCGGGTCGATGAACTCGAGTCCGCCGTGCGCACCGTCTGCGAACCCATCTTCAACAAACCCCTGAAGGAGATTTCATTCGCACAGGTACTGCTGCGTCTGTTCGAAACGGCGCGTCGCTTCGACATGCAGATCCAGCCGCAGCTCATACTGCTGCAGAAGACGCTGCTGAACATCGAGGGCCTGGGCCGCGAACTCTACCCGGAGCTCGACCTATGGAAAACCGCGCAGCCCATCCTGCGTGCCTGGATGCGCGAACGCATGAGTCCGCGCGCCATTCTGCGCAGGGTCCGCGCCCAGCTGCCGGACACCATCGAGGCGCTCAAACAGCTGCCGCAGATATTCCAGGTGGCCGTGCGCGAGACCGCCGAGGGCCGTTTCCGGGTGCAGGTGGAGAACGCCGACGTCATGCGACTGCGCACGGAATTGCGCCGTACGGACCGGCGCCGGGATCTGTGCATGGCCGCGGCGGTGCTGTGGCTGGCGGGGCTGGTATCGCTCGCGGTGCTCGCGCGCCATCCGTGGCTGGCCTGGCTGCAGATGGGCGCGGCGCTCGTGCTGCTGGCCGGGTCCCGTCCGTGGCGCCCCTTCCACGAATGAGGATTCCGATCGAAAGCTCGACGAGCTACCGCGGCCGGAACGTACGACCGAACTGGCTCGCATTGTTCGTCTTCGTGGGCATTGCGCTCGGCGTGGGAGGCGTCGGTGCGTGCTTTTCCCCCGGGGTCTCGGCGGCCAGTGCGGCCTGGTATGCCGCATTGACGAAACCGGCCTGGACGCCCCCGCTCGGCTGGCTCGGCCCGGTGTGGGGGGTTCTGTATCTCCTGATCGGCACCTCGGGCTGGCTCATCTGGCACGAACGATATCACCGCGGACGCAGCATGGCGCTCTTGGCTTATGCGGTGCAGCTACTCCTCAATTCGCTCTGGGCACCGCTCTTCTTCGGCGACGAGAGCACCGGCGCGGGCCTGTTTATCACCGTGGCGTCGTGGCTGTCGATCGTGTGGAACATGCGCGAAGCCGCCCGTGTGCGCAGCATGGCGGCCTGGCTCCTGGCGCCCTATCTTGCCTGGGTCAGCTTCGCGGTGGCGCTCAACCTGAATCTCTGGCGGCACAACCCATGACCAAGATCGCCGCGTGATCTTCTTCCGCCGCCGGCGTGCCGAGATGGATGAACCCATCGCCGCCGAGATATTCGGCGTCGAACGTCTGGAGCAATACGCCGCAACGCTGGCCCGCGAGCAACAGGTTTCGCCGCGGCGCACCGCGGGCGTCTCGCTGCACGCCCGCCTGCGCGACAACGCCGACATCCTCGCCGCCGCCAATCAAACATTACGGATCGGGATCCGCACCTCGCGGGCGCCCACGCCGGCGGCGGAGTGGTTGGTGGACAACTACTACGTCGTCGACGAGCACATCCGGGCCATCCGCCGCGACCTGCCCACGGAATACTACGAGCAGCTGCCCAAGCTCGCCAACGGCGCGCTGCGTGGTTATCCGCGGGTCTACGGGCTGGCCTGGGCCATCGTCGCCCACACCGACAACCGCTTCGAACTCGATACGTTGCAGCGCTTCTGCCGTGCTTATCAAGACGTCCAGCCCCTCACCATCGGCGAACTCTGGGCCATCGCCATCACGCTGCGCGTGGTGCTCGTCGACAATCTGGCGCGACTCGCCGCCGGGATCGTCCACCGGGTCACGCTGCGCGAGCAGGCGGACGCGCTGGCCGATGCCCTGGTGCCCGACGCCTCGGCGGCCGGCACCGGCGGGCCGCCTGCGCCCCCTGCGGCGGTCCTGCGCAAATTCGAGACGCAGCCCCTGCCGCCCGCCTTCGCCGCCCAGTTGTTTCAACGGCTGCGTGATCTGGACCCGGCCACCACGCCCACGCTGTCCTGGCTGCAGAGCACGCTGGCCGCGCAGAAGATCACCGCCGACGACATCGTGCACAACGAACACCAACGCCAGGGCGCCGTGAACGTGAGCGTACGGAACGTCATCACGAGCCTGAAACTCATCTCGGCGGTGGACTGGGCCACCTTCTTCGAGAGCGTCAGTCTGGTCGACCACGTCCTGCGCGAACAAAGCGCATTCGGGTCCTTCGATTTCTCGACGCGCGACCTGTACCGGCATGCCATCGAGGACCTGGCGCGCTGCTCCGGGCACGCCGAGATGGACGTCGCGAAGCGCGCGCTTGCCGCGGCGGCGGCGGCCGAGGCGCCGTCCCCGGCCGTGGCCACAGCGACGGGTCCGGACGCGGACACGCGGCAAGCGGCGTTGCCCCCCGCACCGCAACGCAACCTCGAAGCAGGCTACCACCTGATCGCCGGCGGCCGGGCGGCCCTCGAACGCGCGCTGGGCTACCACATTCCCTTCAATCAGCGCATGGCGCGTTGGACGCGCGCCGCCGGGATAGGCGGCTACGCCGGCGGCATCGCGGGGCTCGCCGCAGGCTTCACGGCGGCCTGTCTCGCGCTGGCCGGGACCCCGCGCAGCGGTGGACTGTTCGGCGCCCTGACCACGGCACTCGTGTTCCTCGCCGCCACCGACACGGCGACCACCGTCGTCAATCTCTGGGTGACCCATTTCTGCCGACCCGAACCGCTGCCGGCGCTGGAGCTGGTCGAGGGAGTGCCGTCAGAGCTGCGTACCTTCATCGCGCTGCCGGTGCTGCTGACCAGCCTGGACGACATCGCCGCGCAGGTACGCAGCCTCGAGGTGCATTACCTCGCCACGCAGGACGGCGACGTGCATTTCGCGCTGCTGTCGGATTGGTGCGATGCCGCCTCGGAGCTGTTGCCGGAAGATGCGAAGCTGCTCGCCGCCGCAGCGCGCGGTGTGGGGGCCCTGAACCGGCTGCACGGCACGGTGCGGGGCGAAACCCGCTTTTTCCTGCTGCATCGCCGCCGGGCTTGGAATGCCGCGCAGGGCTGCTGGATGGGGTGGGAACGCAAGCGCGGCAAGCTGCACGAGCTCAATCAGTTGCTGCTCGGCTCGAACGCGACCAGCTTCGTGGCGGTCGACGGCGCGGCGCCCCGGGTGCCCGCGAACGTTCGCTTCGTCATCAGCCTGGATGCCGATACGCGTCTGCCGCGCGGCGCCGCGCTCGCACTGATCGGCAAGATGGCGCATCCCCTCAATCTCCCGTCGGTCGATGCGGCCTCGCGCCGGGTGACCTCGGGCTACGGCATCCTGCAACCGCGCGTCACGCCTTCGCTGCCCGCGGGGCTGGACGCGTCCGCGTATCAGAGTTTGCTGTCCGGGCCGAGCGGGATCGATCCTTATGCTTTCGCCGTCTCCGACGCCTATCAGGATTTGTTCGGCGAGGGGTCCTACACCGGCAAGGGTATCTACGAC
The DNA here is from genome assembly GCA_964658215.1 of uncultured Steroidobacteraceae bacterium. Lineage (GTDB taxonomy): Bacteria > Pseudomonadota > Gammaproteobacteria > Steroidobacterales > Steroidobacteraceae > Bog-1198. Next base: position 4,284 of record CAZZYJ010000159.1, read on the forward strand.
GTGCGGGTGTTCGAAGCCACGCTCGCCGACCGCGTCGCGCCGAACAGCCTGCTCAGCCACGATTTGTTCGAAGGTTTGCACGCGCGTTGCGGCCTCGCCTCGGACGTCGAAGTGGTCGAGGAGTATCCCTCGCGCTACGACGTGGCAAACGCCAGACAGCACCGTTGGACGCGCGGCGACTGGCAGCTGCTGCCGTGGATATTCCGGCGCGCCACCGGTCTCGGCGCGTTGAGCCGGTGGAAGATGCTCGACAATCTGCGCCGATCGTTGATCGCGCCCGCCTGTCTGACGGCGCTGGTGTTGGTGTGGACGGGGCCGGCGCCGGCGGGTTGGACGCTCGCCGTGCTGGCCGCCATGACGTTGCCCGTGCTGCTGCCTTTGGGCAAGCGGCTGACGCCGGGCATTGCCGATCTGTGGAGTCCGAGCTACTTCAGCAGGGCGCGCAAAGATCTCGGACAGGCGCTGGCCGTCGTCGGGATGACGCTCGCTTTCTGGGCGGACCATGCGTGGGTCATGGTCGACGCCATCTCGCGCACACTCTACCGGCTGAACGTGTCGCATCGGCGGCTGCTCGAGTGGACGACGACGGCACAGTCGAAGATCGGCGCCTCGTTGCGTCTGGCCCGGTTCTACCGGCGCATGTGGGGCGGCGTCGCGCTGGCAGCCGGTATCGCCCTCCTGCTCGCACTCTGGGCGCCCGGCGCTCTGTGGGCTGCCGCGCCTTTTCTTCTCGTCTGGCTGGCCGCGCCTGCGATCGCGCGCGGCGTCAGTCTCCCCGTACCGGCCCGCCGCAGCGAAGCACTCACGCCCGCCGAGCGGGATGCACTGCGCAAGATGGCACGCGAGACGTGGGATTTCTTCGACACGTTCGTCACCGAACGGCACAACAGGCTGCCACCGGACAATTTTCAAGAAGCACCGACGGCCGTGGTCGCCAACCGCACCTCGCCCACCAACATCGGCCTGTATCTGTTGTCCGTGGTCGCGGCCCGTGAGTTCGGCTGGATCGGCACCCACGATGCGCAGACGCGGCTCGAGGCCACCTTCTCGACGCTCGAGCGCATGGAGCGTTTCAGGGGGCATTTTTACAACTGGTACGACACCAACGATCTACGCCCGCTCGATCCGAAGTACGTGTCCACCGTCGACAGCGGCAATCTGGCCGGGCATCTACTGGCGCTCGCCGGGGCGCTGCGCAAATGGACCGGTGAACCGCCGGTGACGGCCGTACATCGCGCCGGCATCGCGGATACCTTCGAACGGCTGCAGGCCGCCGCCGCCGCGCTCGACGACGATCGTCGCAACTACGGTGTCTCACCACGTCAGCTGGAGACCGCACTGGAGGCGTTTCGCAGCGCATTGCGCGCGGACAGCTGCGGCCACGTGACCACCGATCTCGTGAGTCTGGCGGAGCAGTCCCGCCACGTCGGCGACATCGCCCAGGCGCTGCTCGACGAGCGCGGCGAAGGCAGCGACACCCCGCTGGGAACCTGGGCGCACAGGCTGCAGGCCGGGGTCGCGGGTCATGCCGAAGATGCCGCCGCGGACGAGGTCTCGCAGCGCGACCTGAACACCCGCAGGGAGGCGCTGGCGCGACGCGCGCAGAGCCTCGCGGTGGCCATGGAATTCGACTTCCTGGTGGAACCCGACCGGCAGCTGTTGTCGATCGGGTACCGGCCCGTGGAACGGGTGCGGGATCCGAGCTGTTACGACCTGCTGGCCTCGGAGGCGAGGCTGGCGAGTTTCATCGCCATCGCCAAGGGCGACCTGCCGGTGCGTCACTGGTTCCGGCTCGGGCGGTTGCTGACGCCGGTGGGGCGTCACTCCGCACTGGTCTCCTGGTCGGGATCGATGTTCGAATACCTCATGCCCATCCTGGTCATGCGCGAACCGGACGGCAGCGTGCTCGGCGACAGTGCGCGTCTGATCGTGCGCCGGCAGATCGACTATGGCAACGAGCGCCATCTTCCCTGGGGCGTCTCGGAATCCGCGTTCAATGCACGCGACCGGGAGCTCACCTATCAGTATTCGAGTTTCGGCGTGCCGGGCCTCGGCCTGCAGCGCGGCCTCGGTGCGGAAGCAGTGATCGCGCCCTACGCCACCGGCCTCGCCGCGATGATCGACGCCAGGGCCGCCATCCGCAATTTCGCACGCCTGCAGAGTCTCGGCGGGCGCGGCCGGTACGGCTGGTACGACGCGCTCGATTTCACGCCCGCGCGCGTGCCCGCAGGCCAGGAAGTCGCCGCCGTGCGTACCTACATGGCGCATCACCAGGGAATGATCCTGGTCGCGATCGGCAACGTGCTGCTGGACGGCGTCATGCGCGGCCATTTTCATGCCGACCCGATGATCGAATCCGCCGAACTATTGCTGCAGGAACGTACGCCGCGCGATTCCGACCTCGCCGCGCCGAGAATGCGCGACCTGAATCCCGCCCCCGGCCCGGCCCTCGCCACGGCAGTGCCGCGGCGCTTCAATTCGCCGCACCATGCGGCGCCGCGCACGCACCTGCTGTCCAACGGTGCCTATTCCGTCATGATCACCGCGGCGGGCTCCGGATACAGCCGCTGGCGTGATACGGCGGTCACGCGCTGGCGCGAGGATGCCACGCGGGATTGCTGGGGTTCGTACGTCTTCCTGCGGGATGTCGCCAACGGTCAGGTGTGGTCGGCGGGCTATCAACCGATGGGCCGGGAACCGGACAGCTACGAGGTGGCCTTCCATGAAGACCACGCGCGGATCGTGCGCAGGGACGGCCCCATCATCACCGCCACCGAGTTCCTGGTGTCGCCGGAGGACGATGCCGAGGTGCGCAGGGTCTCGATCACGAACACGGGCAACCGCGTCCGCGAAATCGAACTCACCACCTATGCCGAAGTGGTGCTGTCCGCGCCGGATGCCGACGCCGCGCATCCGGCATTTTCGAAGATGTTTGTGTTGACGGAATTCGTCGCCACGACGGGCACGGTGCTCGCGACACGCCGCGGCCGCGAGCCGTCCGAACCGCAGCTCTGGGCCGCCCACGTCAGCGTGCTCGAGGGCGAACCGGTCGGCGGTCTGCAGTTCGAGACCGATCGCGCGCGGTTCCTCGGCCGCGGCAATGAGCTGCGCACCGCGGTGTCCATCGTCGACGCGAGGCCGTTGTCGAACACCGCGGGCACCGTGCTGGACCCGGTGCTGTCGTTGCGCCGTCGGATACGCATCGCCCCGGGCCGGACGGCACGTGTCGCATTCTGGACCGCCGTCGCGCAAAGCCGCGAGCAGGCGCTGTCACTGGCCGACAAGCACCGCGACGTCGCCGCCTTCGACCGCGCGAAGACCCTGGCCTGGACGCAGGCGCAGATCCAGCTGCGATATCTCGGCGTCGACTTCGACGAGGCGCAGCAGTTTCAGCGCATCGCCAACCGGGTGCTGTACTGCGATCCGTCCCTGCGCGCGGCGCGGGAGATTCTCGGCCGCAACCGGTTCGGGCCGCAGGCACTGTGGACCTACGGAGTGTCCGGCGACCTGCCCATCGTTCTCATCCGCATCGACGACGAGAACGATCTGGAAATCGTCAAGCAGCTGTTGCGCGCGCATGAATATTGGCGCCTGAAGCGGCTCGCGGTGGACCTCGTCATCCTGAACGACCGCCCGCCCTCGTATGCCTCCGAGCTGCAGCATGCCATCGACTCCGCCATTAGGACATGGCAGTCGCGCGGTCGCGACGAGGAAGGCCGCGGCCGGGTGTTTTCGCTGCGCGGCGACCTCATGCCCGCCTCCAGCAGCGATCTGCTGCAGACGGTGGCCCGTGCCATTTTCGTCGCCCGCCGGGGCACCCTGGATGTGCAGCTGGCCCGCCTGCGGGAGGCGGGACCGGTGCCGCGGCAACAGGCGCCGGCGGTGCTGCTGGCGCCGCGCGACCCGGCCGGCAAGGCGGTGCTCGGTGTGGC
>CAZZYJ010000160.1:0-8132 GCA_964658215.1 uncultured Steroidobacteraceae bacterium
GATCGCGATTTTCGAGACCATGACCCTCCCTGAGGGCGATGCAAGGCTGTGGTTCGTCGTCGACGAACTCGATGCGCTGGGCCCCATCAACGGGTTGAAGGACGCGCTCGCGCGACTGCGCAAGTTCGGCGGCCGCTGCGTATTGGGGTTTCAGACCATCGCGCAGGTCTCCGGCACCTATGGCCGCGAGGACGCGCATACGCTGGTGGAGAACTGCAGCAACACCTTGATCCTGCGCTGCTCGGCCTCCGAGGGCGGCGGTACGGCGCAGTTCGCCTCGAAGCTGATCGGCGATCGCGAGATCATCCGCCAACACGTGTCGCGCTCGCGACGGCCGGCGGAGTGGTACTCCACCAAGACCACCAGCGATCAGCACGTCACCGAGGCGGCGGTGATGGCCTCGGAGATCGAGCAGTTGCCGGACCTCGAGGGGTATTTGAAGTTTGCGTCGATGCCAGGGTGGTGGCGGGTGCGGCTCAAGCCCGATCTTTCGGCCTCCGATCGCCAACAGGTGGGTCGCGCTCGCAGTTGACGCTTTCGAACGACAATTGCGTGCCTTATGCCCGTCCCATACACCAAGGATCAGGTTCCATGTCCTTCGGAATGCCCTGACGGTCGGGAGCCGGGAATCGCGCCTTGAAGGTAAACGCTTCGCGCGTTGCTCCATACCGGTCCAGCCGCCACAAGCGCGAAAGCCCTTCATCCACCGCGGGCATATGCCCTGCCGGCACCCACCAAAGAGCCTGATATGCACCCTCGAAGCGTTCGAAATATTCCCGTCGTCTTGCCATCTCTGGCGTGTGGGCGCTTCGATAGACGAAGTCGAACAACGCTTCCGCGTCCATCCACACGGACATGTTGACGATAAACATCGGATCAGAAGTCGTTTGAATATCAGTGGCGTTACCGGCCTCGCTTTGCAGCCGCCAAATGAAGCCAGGAGAACGCTCGGCCAGGATATTGACCCGATCTAGCGCCTCGAAGAAAGGCGCCACCCGCGGATCCCCATGCGGTCCTACGAGTCGACCGACGTTGATTTGCGCAAGGTTCCAGTCAGAAATCGACTGTGATTCATTCATAACAATTTGCACACCGTGACCATCAATTGTTATCAGCATCCATTAGACCGTCTACAGGCTTAAGCTTAGGGCTGAACGTGTAGGAGAGCTTTGCATTGGCGTAGCCGTCATTCCACGAGAAAACAGTGTCGGCGGCTACGCCGACGTTCGCAGATATTTATAACCCGTTTGCCAACTGACGTCGATCTCGCCCACGAACCTGGGCTATGCAGCTTGGCGCATGGAGCAACCGGAAATTCACCTCACGTCGGCATGAAGCTGCCGCTCGACATGAATCTCTCGCCGCGCTGGCTCACACATGCAACGGAGTGCGGGACGCTTCATCGCGTGCAATGCTACTGCAAAACGCCTGCAATGGTCGGCACCGAAGACTTACGTGGTTTGGTGTTCGGCGCCATCCCGACTTGCCCATCGCCGGTAGAGGCAAATTGCGACGTATCGGCTGTTTAGCTAAGCTTAACCAAGTTCCACCGGGAGGACCGATGTCGACCTACAACATTCATGAAGCCAAGAGCAATTATCCAAATTGATCGAGGCCATGCAGCAGGGGGATATCCTGGTCATCGCAAAGTCCGGGGAGCCCGTGGCCATACTGGGACCTGTGCATCCCGCCACGCCGAAGCGCGCGCGCGGAGTGCTCAAGGCACAGATAAATCTCGATCCGTCCTTCGATGAGCCGTTGGTGCGTCGCGTGTGAGTGTTGCGAATGAAAAGACGAGATCTCTTGTGCAGCACCCTGGCGCTTCTGGCTTCACCTTCGCTGGCCGAAAAAGCACCCTTCACCGCATTGACGGACTATGAACGAGACAGTGGCGGCCGCGTCGGTCTTTGGGCGGAAAACCAAAAGACCGGTGCAACGTTCGCTTGGCGGGCTCATGAGCGTTTCGTCATGTGCAGTACGTTCAAGGCATCACTCGCCGGCTGTATTCTGGCCCGTGCCGACCGGGGTCAGGTTCGTCTGGACGAACTGATCGCTTATGGCGCCGCTGACCTGTTGGACTATGCGCCCGTCGCCAGGCAAAACCTGGCGAAAGGGGCGCTGTCGGTGGCCGACATGTGCGAGGCCGCCGTCGAGCTCAGCGACAACACCTGTGCCAACGCGTTGCTGGCGCGCGTGGGCGGTCCGTCCGCACTGACCGCATTTTGGCGGTCCATCGGCGATACGGTGAGCCGCCTGGATCACAACGAACCGGAGCTGAACCGTTCGCCTCCCGGCGATCCGCACGATGCCACGACGCCCGCCGCCATGGCCGGCACCCTGCGCAGCCTCATATTGGGGAATGTACTTTCACCTGATTCGCGCGAGCGGCTCACCGGCTGGCTGCTGGGCTGCAAGACCGGAGACAACCGCTTGCGCGCCGGCCTGCCCAAGGCCTGGCGGACCGGTGACAAGACCGGCAACAACGGCCAGGACGCGTCGGGCGATATTGCCGTGGCCTGGTCCGCGGGCGGGGAGCCGGTGGTGATCTGCGCGTACGTTCAGGGTGGCGCGCCGACGCCGGCCCAGGTCGAGACTGTCTTCGCGGGTATCGGGCGCTTCGTAGGCATGCATTTTTCTTAGTGCAGCGATCCGCCGGGATCGCTGGCGGCGACGGGCACGAACAACCGGGTCACGTCGACGGCATCGAAGACGTAGGCCCGGTTGCAGAAGTCGCAGCGCACCTCGACCTCGCCGCGCTCCTCGAGCACCGACCGCGTCTCCTTCTCGCCGAGTCCCTGCAACATGCCGCCGACCCGTTCGCGCGAACAGCGGCAGCGGAAATACACCGGCGAGGGTTCGAACAGGCGTACGTCGTCCTCGTTGAACAGCCGGTGCAGGATTTCGGCATCGCTCAACGAGCGCAGTTCCTCGGGCGTCAGACTCTCGCCGATCAATTGCACGCGGCGCCACGCGTCGTCCACGGCATCGGGATCGGGATCGGCCGCCGCGCCCTCGCCCGGCGTGGCACCGCCCTCCCCGGGCAGCCGCTGCAACAGCATGCCGCTGGCGCCATGCTCGTCGGCATACAACAGGAGACGCGTTGGCAGTTGCTCGGAATTCTCGAAATACAGCTGCAGCGAGTCGGCCAGGCGGGCACCGGTGATGGGGACGATGCCTTGATAGCGCTGGCCGTCGGCGTCGCCCTCGAGCGTCACCGTGAGATTGCCCTGCCCGACGATGCCGGCGATGTCCGCTGCGGCGGGTAGTTCAGCGACGCCCTCCTCGCGAAACCGGGCCAGGCCGCGCACTCCCAGCCCGCTGGTGCACTGCGCCAACAATAGATGCACCGGGCCGTCGCCCTGCACTTGCAGCGACAACACGCCGTCGAATTTGATGGTCGCCGCCAGGAGCAACGAGGCCGCCACGGCTTCGCCCAGCAGCTCGCGGATGGCGGTCGGGTAGTCGCGATGCTCGATCAGGGCGTGCCAGGCGGCATCGAGATGCACCAGATGGCCGCGAATGGGGTAATGCTCGAAGACGAAGCGATGCAGGGTGTCGCGGTCGCGGCCACGTGAAACACTCACACGGACTCCCCGCCACCCAGCTTGGCCTTCAACGCCTCGTTCAACTGTGCCGGATTGGCCTTGCCGCCGGTCGCCTTCATCACCTGGCCCACGAAGAACCCGAACAGCTTGTCCTTGCCGGACCGATAATCCGCGAGCTGCCTGGGGTTCGCCGCCATCACCGCGTCGATCACGCCGTCGATGGCGCCCGAGTCGGTGATCTGCTTGAGGCCCTGCGCCTCGATGATGACGTCGGCCGGCCGGCCGTCGGACCACATGGCCTCGAACACATCCTTGGCGATCTTGCCCGAGATCGTGGCATCGACGATCCGCATCAGCAGACCGACCAAGGCCGCTGGCGGCACACGCGAGGCCTCGATGGCGAGATTGTCGCGGTTCAGCGCACCCGACAGCTCACCCATGACCCAGTTCGCCGCGAGTTTGGCCTGCGCGGCGCCGAGTCCGTCCACCACCGCCTCGAAATACGCGCCGAGCTCCCGGCTCGCGCTCAGCACCCCTGCGTCGTACGGCGACAGGCCATATGCCGCGGCGAACCGCGCCGCCTTGTCGTCGGGCAGTTCGGGCAACGTGGCGCGTACGGCCGCGACGAACTCGGGCGCGATCTGCACCGGCAGCAGATCCGGATCCGGGAAATACCGATAATCGTTGGCGTCGCCCTTGGACCGCATGGGACGGGTCTCGTCCTTGTCCGAGTCGTACAGCCGGGTTTCCTGGACGACTTTGCCGCCGCCTTCAATCAGTTCCACCTGCCGCGCCACCTCGTAATGAATCGCCTTCTCGACGAAACGAAACGAGTTCAGATTCTTGATCTCCGCACGGGTGCCGAACGTCTCCTGCCCGCGCGGCCTCACCGAGACGTTGGCGTCGCAGCGGAACGATCCCTCCTGCATGTTGCCGTCGCAGATCTCCAGATAGCGAACCAAGGTATGGATCTTCTTCATGTACGCCACGGCTTCCTTGGCGGAGCGCATGTCGGGCTCGGAGACGATCTCGAGCAACGGAGTGCCGGCGCGATTCAAGTCGATACCGCTGGCGTTCGCCAGGCCCTCGTGCAGCGACTTGCCGGCATCCTCCTCGAGATGCGCGCGCGTGATGCCGATGCGCTTCGCCGCACCGTCGTCGAGAAGCACGGTCAGCGTGCCCCGGCTCACGATGGGATGATCCAACTGGCTGATTTGATAGCCCTTGGGAAGATCCGGGTAGAAATAGTTCTTGCGCGCGAAGATCGACCGCGACGCCACCGTCGCGCCGATCGCAAGACCGAACTTAACGGCCATGCGGACCGCCTCGCCGTTCAGCACCGGCAACACGCCGGGATAGGCCAGGTCCACGAGATTCGCCTGGGTGTTGGGCGGCGCGCCATACACGGTGGCCGCCCCTGAGAATATCTTGGATTTCGTCGCGAGCTGCGCGTGTATCTCGAGCCCGATGACCACTTCCCAGTCGGCCATCACGCGTACCCGGGGGGCACGTGCCGGTGCCAGTCGGTCACGCGCTGGTATTGATCCGCCGCATTGAGCAGCTTCGCCTCCGAGAAGTGGGGTCCCATCAACTGCAGTCCCATGGGCAGTCCATCGACGAAGCCGCAGGGCAGCGACAGCGCGGGCAGCCCGGCGAGGTTAGCACCGATGGTGTAGATGTCGTTCAAGTACATCGTGACGGGATCGTCCACCTTGACGCCGATGTCGAAGGCCGGGGTGGGCGTGGTGGGACCGATCACCATGTCCACCTTGTCGAAGGCCGCGCGAAAATCGTCCGTGATCAGGCGGCGCACCCGCTGCGCCTTCACGTAGTAGGCATCGAAATATCCCGCCGACAGCACGTACGTGCCGGTCATGATGCGCCGCTTCACTTCCGGACCGAAACCTTCGCCCCGGGACCGCTTGTACAGGTCCATGAGATCGCGCGGCTCCGCGCAACGGTAGCCGAAACGGACGCCGTCGAAACGCGACAGATTCGAGGAGCACTCGGCCGGGGCAACCACGTAGTAGGTCGGCACCGACAGGGGCAGATGCGGCAGGCTCACCTCGACCGTGTCGGCGCCCAACGCCACGTACACGTCGAGCGCCTGGTTGATCAATGCTGCGTTGCGCGGCTCCAGCCCGTCGAAGAACTCGCGTAGCAGGCCGATCTTCAGCCCCTTGAGCGGCGTGCCCAGGAGATTGGGATAATCCGGCACCGGCACGTCCACGCTGGTCGAGTCGCGCGGGTCGAATCCCGCGATGGTCGCGAGCACGGCGGCCGCGTCCGCCGCACTGCGCGCGAACACACCGGCCTGATCGAGACTCGAGGCGAAGGCGATCATCCCGTAGCGCGACACGCGTCCGTAGGTGGGCTTGACGCCGGTCACGCCCGTCAGCGCAGCGGGCTGGCGGATGGAGCCGCCGGTGTCGGTGCCGGTGGTGATCGGCGCGAGGCCGGCCGCCAGCGCCGCCGCCGAACCGCCGGACGAGCCGCCTGGCACCTTGCGCAGATCCCAGGGATTCTTCACGGGGCCGTAGTAGCTGGTTTCGTTCGACGAGCCCATGGCGAACTCGTCCATGTTGGCCTTGCCGAGCATCACCGCGCCCGCGCTCTTCAGCCGGGCGACGACGGTGGCATCGTAGGGGGCGACGAAGTTGTCGAGCATGCGCGAACCGCAGGTGGTGCGCACCCCGTCCGTGCAGAAGATGTCCTTGTGGATGAGCGGCACGCCGAGCAATGCGCCGTGCTCGCCGGCCGCCCGGCGCGCATCCGCGGCCACGGCGCCCTCGAGAGCGGCCTGCCCGGTCACGGTGATGAGGGCATTCAGTTCGGGATTGAGGCGCTCGATCCGCGTCAGGAAGTGGCGCGTGAGTTCCACGCTCGAGAAGTCGCCGCGGGCGAGATGCTCGCCGATTTCAGCGAGCGACAAGGCATGCAGCGTCGTCATGAAACGGCCTTACTCGATGACCCGCGGCACGACGTACAGACCCGACTGCACGCTCGGGGCATTGCGCTGGTACTTGACGTGCTGGTCGGCGTCCACCACCACGTCGGCGCGCAGCCGCTGATGCTGGCCTTCGAGCGGATGCGCCATGGGCTCGACGGCCCCGGTGTCGACGCGCGACAACTCGGCCACGAAGTCGACGATGCTCGACAGGCTGGTCACGTAGACCGGCATTTCGTGGTCCGCAATCGCCAGGCTTGCCAGGTGCGCGATCTTTTCGACGTCTTGACGGGTTAGGCTCATATGAGTGCTGAAAGAGCGCGCGAATGCGCAGTTTTAGCTGCCGCACATGATACACGTTGCCTTGTTATATGTCTTATCGATTGTTACATTAGCGCAACTTTTTAACCCCGTCGCGCACTAGAAAAATACGTATGTTCAAACGCCTTAGAGGGTATTTCTCGAATGATCTCTCGATCGATCTGGGGACGGCCAACACGCTGATCTACGTGCGCGAGCGCGGCATCGTGTTGAACGAGCCCTCGGTGGTCGCGGTGCAGGACGAGCCGACCCGCGGCGGCAAGATCATCGTCGCCGTCGGTGTCGAGGCGAAGAACATGCTCGGGCGCACGCCCGGGCACATCACCGCCGTGCGCCCGATGAAGGACGGTGTCATCGCCGACTTCACCTACACCGAGAAAATGCTGCAGTACTTCATCAAGAAGGTGCACGGCAACCGTTTCCTGAGCCCGAGCCCGCGGGTGCTGGTATGCGTCCCCTTCGGTTCGACCCAGGTCGAGCGGCGCGCCATCAAGGAGTCGGCGGAAGGCGCCGGCGCGCGCAGCGTGGACATCGTCCCCGAGCCCATGGCCGCCGCGGTCGGCGCGGGCCTTCCCGTTCAGGAAGCGCGCGGCTCCATGGTGCTCGACATCGGTGGCGGCACCTCCGAGGTGGCCGTGATCTCCCTGAACGGCATCGTGTATGCCGCGAGCGTACGCATCGGCGGCGACAAGTTCGACGAGGCCATCACGAACTACGTGCGCCGCAACTACGGCATCCTGATCGGCGAAGCCACCGCCGAACGCATCAAGCTCGAAATCGGCTCCGCCTACCCAGGTCAACAGGTGCGCGAAATCTCGGTCAAGGGACGCAATCTCTCCGAGGGCGTGCCGCGCAGCTTCACGCTGAACTCGAACGAGATCCTGGAAGCATTGCAGGAGCCGCTGCAGGGCATCGTCGGGGCCGTCAAGCAGGCCCTGGAACAGACCCCGCCGGAACTCGGTGCCGACGTCGCGGAGCGCGGCATCGTCCTGACCGGCGGCGGCGCGCTGCTGCGCGACGTGGACAAATTGCTCATGGAAGAAACCGGCCTGCCGGTGGTGGTGGCGGACGATCCGCTCACCTGCGTCGCACGCGGCGGCGGCCGCATCCTCGAATTGACCGAGGAACATGGACCGGGCATCTTCGGATTGGAGTAATGCGAGCCCCGGTCCGTGGTCGCCTTTAGCACTACCGACGCGTCCGGGCGCAGCAAGGGCCTGCTGCTTCGCTGTGTTTTGTACAGCCTGCTCGCGCTGGGATTGATCATCGCCGACAAACGCTACGACCATCTCGGCCAGATCCGCCGCTTTCTCTCGGTG
>CAZZYJ010000161.1:0-8063 GCA_964658215.1 uncultured Steroidobacteraceae bacterium
GGCCGGTGAAGGCGATCGCGAGCGTGATCGTGAACTCCGTCGCCGCGCCGCGATTCGGCAGACGCAGATCTTCCGCGATCAGCCGCGCGCTGATGCGCGCGCTTTCGAAAATGACGGGAAGACCGCTGCCGGGATGCGTGCCGCCGCCCACCAGATACACGTTGTGCAGATCCTCGAAACGATTATGGGGCCGGCGGTGCAGCATCTGACCAAGATTATGCGCGAGATTGAAGGTGGCTCCGCGATAGATCTGCAGATCCTGCTCCCAGTCCTCCGGCGTCATCACCTTCTCGAAGCGGATGCGATGCTCGATATTCTTCACGCCGATACGCTCCAGTCGATCGAGTACCAGGGCGCGGTACCGGGCCCTCTCCCGAACCCAGTCCATGCCGTTCTCCTGGCGATGGCCTACCGGCACCAGGACGTAGAGTGTCGAGTGCCCGCGCGGTGCGAGTCCCGCATCCGTCACGCTGGCGTTTTGCACGTAGAAGCTAGGGTCCGACGGCGCGAGCCCCGCCTCGATGGACCGGATGTTGCTGCGATAGTCTTTCACCAGGTAGATGGTGTGATGGGCGAGGCCGGGAATGGTCCCTTCGATCCCCAAGTACATCATGAAAGTGCTGCAGCTGAACTTCTTCTTCTCGATCCGCCGGTTGGGCCACCGCGCGCGCAAACCATCCGGCACCAGCTTGGTCATCGTCTGTGCGAAATCGGAGTTGATGACCACCGCGTCGTAGCACGCCTGACCCGCCGCCGTCACCACTCCGGTGGCGCGGCGCCCCGTGAACAGAAACCGCTGCACCGGCTCGTGAAGTTTGATTCGTACCCCGAGATCGAGCGCCACCCGCGCCATGGCGTCCATCACGGCACCCGTACCACCGCGGGGATGGAAGACGCCGTACTCATATTCCAGGAACGACAGCATGGTGAACATGCTGGGGCAGTTGAACGGGGACATGCCGAGATATTTCGACTGGAAGCTGAACGCAAGACGAATGCGCTCGTCCTTGAAGACCTTCGACAAATCCTGGTCCACACTCAAATGGGGCCGAAGCTGTGCCAGGCCACGCAACACGGTCGGCCGGCACAGGTCGCGCATGGAATGGAACGGCATTTCCATCACCGGCCGGAAGGCGGCGAACTTCGCCCGATTCTCCGCCATGAAGCGAGGAAATGCGGCCGCGTCGGCCGGTGACAACCGCGCGATCTGCTCACCCATGCGCTGCAGGTGACCGGTCGCGTCGATCTTTCCCCCCGCTTCGAATAACAGGCGGTACTGGGGGTCCAGCCGCAGCAACTCCACCTCCTCGTCGAGGGATCTGCCGCAGGCCGCAAAGATATCCGACAACACCTGCGGATACAGGAAGAACGTCGGTCCCATGTCGAAGCGGAAGTCGCCCACGGCCGAGGCGCCGACGATGGTGCTGGAGCGGCCCCCGACGCACGGGCGCGACTCATAAACGGTAACGTCCGCACCCGAGTGTGCCAGGAGCATGGCGGCGGCCAGTCCTCCGGGACCCGCCCCGACGATGGCCACCCGGCGCTGCGCCGCCCTACCGGAAGCAGATGGCCCTGCATTATCTTTCATTCAAGATACCTCGTAATCCGGATGCTGCCCGCGGCTCGAAGAGCAGTGAAACGTCGGCGGAAAAATAATCGCCGGCGATCGTGAGGCGCACGCTGGAAAAAGCCGGGAAACCCAGCGAAAGCCGCGCATCGCGCGAAAAACCGATGCCCTCGACCGGAATACCGAAGAAGTTGGTGTTGATCCGGCCGTCGCCGTTCACATCGTGGTGGACGAGCACCCCGTAGTCCCCGGGAGGCACGTCAACCTGCACCTCGACGAGGCCGGCGGTGGCGGACATGCGGCCTCCGTAGGAACAAACGTGTTTTTTCCAGCCCGCCTGCCTGCACAAGGCCACCCGCACGGTGCCAGCGGCCTGTCCGACGTTCAACACTCGGATCGTCACCTGGGTCGCCTTCGCGACGAAGGGAGAAATCAACGACACCGTCAGTAACGTCACGCAGACGCCCAACGTCGAGCGGTGTGGGAGCACACGGCCAACGCCATGGCCAATCAAACTCACCCCACCCTACGAAAGCGAGGCGTCCAGAGCACGGCGGGGAAAGTGGCCGCCGGGATGACATCCGTCGGACATACACCAGCGCACAGCAGGTCGTATGCGGGTTTGGCAGGGGGGGAGTGGCGCATCGCCTCGGAGTATTGCCATTGAAACCCTGGTCCGGTACCGCACTCCCGCGCGACCTGTTGTAGGACAGCAAGCGGCGATTCATCGCCCGGGGCTGGGTACCTCACTCGGCGCGGCCGCCGGTATGGGAGTTAAACTCCCACACCGGCAGACGACGCACCGCCCAGCCGGCAGCCCCTGCCGGCTCGACATCAAGCTCCTAGAAACGGGCGGTCAAGGCGATGCCGTAGTTGCGCAGGTCGTCGTAGCCGATGTCGTTGAAGTACCGCGTGACGGTCGGGTCATAGCTGATGTAGTCGACGTAGTGCTTGTTGAGCACGTTCTTGCCGTAGACGGACACTCCCCAGCGATTGTCCGTCGTGTTGACCCCTGCGCTCAGATTGACGAGGCCGTACCCGCCCTGCGCGGTCAGAGGATCGCCGATGGTGCTGAACACCACGCCGCTGCGATAGCTGTAGTTGCCCTGCAAGAAGCCGCTCCACAGGTCGTTGAGCGAGTGGTCATAGCGAGCCGTGAGGTTGCCGCTTGCCAGCGGCGTATTGGCCAACCGATGCCCATCCAGGTTTTGTACCGAACCCACGCACCCTTCCGCCGCCGTCTGCGTTCCGGCTGCGCCATAGCACTGCGCGTTGCGAAAATCGGTGTAGCGGGCGTTGTCGTAGGTCAAGTTCGCCGTGACGCTGAAATTGTGCGTGACCAGCCAGCTGGCGTCCAAATCCACGCCCGTGGTCTTCGCCTGACCCGCGTTCTGGGTCTGGAAGGCGTTCAACGAGGGAACGAAAACCGAGGTCTGAAAGTTGTCGAATATCTCGTTGTACAACGCAACGTTGACGGTCAGCCGACGGTCGAGCCACTGCGTCTTCAGACCGAGCTCATAGTTGTGCGCGATCTCCGGCTTGACGATGCCGTTGTTGGTGGCCGCCAGCTGCGCGGCAGAGCTGCCGATGCTGTAGGAAATACCCGGGCCCTTGTAGCCGCGCGATACCGTGAAATACAGCATCGCTTCCGGGATGAATTGGTACTGCAATCCCGTCCGCCACGACAGGTCGTGGTAGATGGTCGAGGTGTTGGCCGTCAGCGCCGCGAACGGCCCGCCCGGCGACGTGATGACGTTGGGAACCGACAGCACCGTGCGGTCGTAGGAGGCGTCCAAGCTGTCGGCGGAACGACGCAGTCCCGCGATGAAGTGCAGCTGCGAGGTGATGTCGAAAGTAGCCTCGCCGAAGCCTGCGTAGTTGCGATTGGTCAGGTCGGTTTCCGCGTTGTCGTTGACCGGCAGCCCGGGTACCGGGGTGAGACCGAAAGCGGTGTCGCTGCGCAGCTTCATCCGAAAATTGAACAGACCGACCACGTAGCGCAGCCGCTCCGCCACCGGCGATGCATAGCGTATTTCCTCCGACAACTGGTCGTAGTTCACCGTGACCAGGTTCTGGAAGTAGGTGTTGTACACGCTGTCGGTGGCATCGTTCAGGTATTCATCGCTGCTGTAGATGGTCCGGTAGGAGACGATGGTGGACAAGATGCCGTCGCCGATCGAGTAATCCGCCTGGCCCGTGTAGGCCCCGGTATGACCCTTGTCGAAGTACGGAATGTTCGGACCGCGTGCATCGAGGTTGTGATCCGAAGGCACGGTGCCCTTGGACAGTTCGTACGCCTCGACTGCCGCGCCGCCGTTGCGCGCCGTGAAATTCGCCGGGTTGAAAAACCGCAGGGTATAGCCCTGTCCGTTTTCGTCGTGGCTGTTCCACTCGCCGGTGAAGTTCAGGTCCAAATCGTCCGTCGCCTGCCAGCGATACTTCAATCGTGCGCCTTCGCTGTTCTTGTCGTTCAAGTCCTGACCGGTGGTGACCAGATGGACCGGACCGTCGTGTTCGAATTTCCAGGCGCTCAGGCGCAGCGCGGAATCCTGTGTCACGGGCAGGTTCACCGTGGCGGAATACTGCCGCAGGTTCAGCGAGCCGAAGGAGGCTCGCAGCAGGGTTTCGGTCTTGCCGAGCTCGGGTGCGTTGCTGACGATGTTCAGCAGGCCGGCGGACGCGTTTTTGCCGAACAGCATGCCCTGCGGACCCTTCAGTACCTCGACACGTTGTATATCCACCAGATCGGCGAGCGAGCCGACATTGCGGCCCAGCGGCACGCCGTCGAATGCCACGCCCGCGGATTGCTCCAGGCCCTGGCCGGTGGCGAACGTCGAGATGCCGCGGATGCCGAAGAAGTCCCCGCCGGGCGTGACACCGTGTACGAACTGCAGATCGGGAACGAGGCGTTTCAAATCCGAGGTATCGGCCAGATTTTGCGACTGCAACATCTCCTGCGACACCACCGAGACGGTCAGCGGGACGGTCTGGATGCTCTCGACACGTTTGGTGGCGGTAACGATGATCTCGTTCAAGCTGGTGGCGGAATCCGCACTGGCGTCCGCGCCTGCCGCCTCCACGCGCACGGGGTTGATCGTCATCCAGACGAGGCCCGCACCCAGGACTGCCAGTCGGGGAACCGTTGAACTTTGCATTTGGCCAACTCCAAGTTGTTTATCGATTTTTAAAATTCGTCGTGCGAACGAGGCATCGAGGTCTTCAATCCAAGAGGGCACCGCCGGGCGGGCAGCGTTCGGCATGAGGATCGGCGTGCCGGCCTTCACGCTGGTTTAAATGGTGTCGAACAGGGCCGGCGAAGGGGCGACGCCCAACGCGGCAGATATCGTAATTTTTGGTGCACAGCCCCCCCGCCTAGCCCTTATTCTCAATATACGCTAAAAATGCAAATGACGACCAATGCGAAAGCGGTCGTTCCCTATCAGCTTTCGCTGTAGGTTTTTCGCAGTTTTCGGGCTGCCTTACTAGTCGGTTGTTTTGCACGGTCATCGTGTCTTATTCGACCGGATGCGCCCCCGACGAAGTCGCGACGAAGCCGCGCGACCTCGCTGCGTAAGTCCCGGCGTTACAGGATTGCGCTGATGAGCCCCAAATCCAACGCTTCGCGAGCCTCGAGGTACCAATTGTAAGGGGCACGCCGGAGCACTTCTTCCATGGTCACCGCCGAGCCACGGATTATGTTTTCGAAGCCTTCATTCTGGATCGCAATCGAAGCCTCGATCTCATGCAGAGTCGCCTTGACCATGGCCACACACGTCGTCAACGGACCCTCGATTTTCAAGGTCTTGTCCATCTTTCGCTCGTGGATCATGAGGCGGGTGCCCCGGGTCAGATAGCGGTTCTCCAGGGCAAAGAAGGACATGAAGGTCGTGCCGGCGGAGTAGATTGCCGCTTTGCCGAGAAACACGAATCGCCGGTCAGGGTTCGCCTCGCTGCGGTACCGGACGTCTTCGCCCATCATGCGCGCCACCTCCGGGTCGCCGCCCAGGGTGGACAGTTCGACGACCACCAACCCCGTTTCCGGAGCGGCGGCCAGGCCGTTGCGAAACTCACGATACATGTCGTTGTCGACGGTGCCCGACAAGCTGATGGCGGGGTTACGGAACGAAGACGGGGCTAAACTATTTTGCACACTGACCTCGATCGACGGCTTGACGGGGCTTGCAGTGTACCCGCTGTGACAGGCCGATCCTCGGTAACCCGCGCGACGCGTTGCAAGTCATTCGTGGTCAGATTCGCGTTAGGATAGGGTTGCAGTCGGTCACAGCGCGCTGCGAACGCACCGTACGACGGAGCTGCCGTACTTCGAATCAGTATCTATACGAGAGGCCGCGCATGGCAACTTTTGATGACGAGACCGAAGAGAGCCTGTTGTTCAATCTGGTCTACTGCAGTCGCGCCTCGACACCGATGCAGGACGCGGATATCGAGGCCATCGTTGCCGTGGCGCGGCGGAACAATGCACGCCAACATCTCACCGGCTGGCTCGTCTACAGCAGCGGCATTTTCTTCCAATGGCTCGAAGGGGAGAAAACCGACGTCAGGCGCTTGATGGCCCTCATCGAGGCCGATCCCCGCCACAACACCGTCGTGGTGTTGAGCGAAGCCGAGGAAGTACGCGAACGACTGTTTTCCGAATGGGACATGGAGCTGGTCTCCCCCGAGGACATTCGAGCGGTACTCTTCGATGCCCTCGGCGCCTCGAGCAACGCAAAGAGCAAGGCGGCGTTGAAAAAGCTGGTCCAGGAACTGGATTCCCAGGAGATTGGCGAGCAGCGATGAGGGCCGCCAGCACTCCCGCGCTCCTCTAAACGGCCGCGCGTCCGATTTCCTCGTACCGGTTCGGCCGGCCCTCCTGCGCGCACCAAACGACGATGAATATCCACCCCAGCAGTGGTATCAACCAGAGCAGCTGCCACCAGCCGCTACGATCGGTATCGTGCAGCCGGCGCGTAGTGACCGCGACGCCTGGCACCAACGTGGCGATGCTGAACGCCAGCGACAAACGGTCGTCGACGACCTGCAACGCCAGCGCGCCGATCAGCGTGAACAGACTCCACCACCAATATTCCGGACGCGATGAACAGCCGCCGAAATCGGCGTACTTGACGAAACAGATCCGTACGGCGTCGGTGAAGGTCATGTCGTCCAGTATGCCCGTCACGCGCGAGCGGCGGGTGGTTACGGACGTCGACGACCCCGCGTCCAATGACTATGCTACCTTTGACCCTCGCGCGATGCAGCAACCCCATCCTGCCTGACCCATCCTGGCGATGACGATCAGAATGTCCACGCAGTCCGACGAGCCGACCCCCTTCAAGCACTGGCTGCGGCCACGCTCGTGGCTGCGGAGTCTGGTTTTCTGGGGTGGTGCGGTCGTCACGGGCGCGACGGCGGTCGCTTTCGCGCGAGGCAGCGATGCGGCGCTGTGGCTCTTCCATTGGTGTGCGGGGAAGACACCGGTGTGGGCCTGGATCGCGCCGCCGTTCGGTCTGGCGCTGGTCGCCTGGTCGGCCGGATCGGTGTTCCCAGGCACCCGCGGGAGCGGCATACCGCAAACCATTGCCGCCCTGTCGCTCGAAGATCCGGATGCGCGCGACCGGCTGTTGTCGATGCGGATCGCCGCGGGCAAGCTTTTCCTGACGCTGGTTGCCCTGGCAAGCGGCGCGTCGATCGGGCGCGAAGGACCGACCGTCCAGATAGGCGCGTCGATCATGCATTCGTTGCGACGCTTCACGCGCTTTTCCCAGGCCGACGTCGATCGCGGCTTGATCCTCGCAGGGGGGGCGGCGGGCATTGCCGCCGCATTCAACACGCCCCTGGCGGGCGTAGTCTTCGCGATCGAGGAATTGTCGCGATCTTTCGAGGAGCGCACGTCCGGAACCATCTACACGGCGGTGATATTGGCCGGGATCACGTCGGTGGCCCTGGTCGGCAATTACACCTATTTCGGCTCCAACCACGCCTCGTTGACCACTCCTACGATGTGGACGGTCGTACCCGTGTGCGGAGTAGTGGGCGGACTCGCAGGGGGTCTCTTCTCGCGTTGCATGCTCGGGCTGCGCAGAGCGCTTCCGGGCCGGCTGGGCGCGTTTCGAGATGCAGCGCCCGTACGCTTCGCGTTCATGTGCGGTCTCGTCGTGGCCATCCTCGGCTGGGCCTCTGCCGGCAGCACGTTCGGCACGGGGTACGGCGAGGCGCGCGCCATCGTTCAGCAGGAGATGATTCAGCCGGCCTGGTTCGCGCTCCTGAAAGCCCTCGCAACCCTCGCCTCCTATGCCACCGGGATCCCCGGCGGCATATTCGCGCCATCGCTCGCGGTAGGCGCGGGTCTCGGCGGCACCTTGACCCGGTTATTGCCGTATGCGCCGGGCGGTGCCGTGGTGCTGCTGAGCATGGCTGCCTATTTCGCCGGCGTCGTCCAGGCTCCGCTCACCGCCCTGGTCATCGTGAGCGAGATGACGGGTAATCGCGACCT